>NZ_JBFOCT010000034.1:0-235568 GCF_040907925.1 Aeromonas sp. s12
GCCGGCCGCGCAAGGCGTGCTGGCAGCCGTGCAGACCCTGCGTGAGATGAACGCCGACAACCTGCGCAAGGTGCCGGCCGATGCACCCACGGCCTTCATCAAGCCGCGCTGGAAGCCGCTGGTGATCACCCCGGAAGGCCTCGACCGGAAATTCTACGAAATCTGCGCCCTGTCCGAGCTGAAGAACGCCCTGCGCTCCGGCGACATCTGGGTCAAGGGCTCGCGGCAGTTCCGCGACTTCGACGACTACCTGCTGCCGGCCGAGAAGTTCGCCGCACTCAAGCGCGAGCAGGCCCTGCCCCTGGCGATCAACCCGAACAGCGACCAGTACCTGGAAGAGCGTTTGCAGCTGCTGGACGAGCAGTTGGCCACCGTCACCCGCCTGGCCAAGGACAACGAGCTGCCCGATGCCATCCTCACCGAGTCAGGGCTGAAAATCACCCCGCTGGATGCGGCGGTGCCGGATCGGGCGCAGGCGCTGATCGACCAAACCAGCCAGTTACTGCCGCGCATCAAGATCACCGAACTGCTGATGGACGTGGACGACTGGACGGGCTTCAGCCGCCACTTCACCCACTTGAAGGACGGGGCCGAGGCCAAAGACAGGACGTTGCTGCTGTCCGCAATCCTCGGTGATGCGATCAACCTCGGGCTGACCAAGATGGCCGAGTCGAGCCCCGGCCTGACCTACGCCAAGCTGTCCTGGCTGCAAGCCTGGCACATCCGCGACGAAACCTATTCGGCGGCCTTGGCCGAGCTGGTCAACCACCAGTATCGCCACGCCTTTGCCGCCCACTGGGGCGACGGCACGACCTCATCCTCCGATGGCCAGCGCTTCCGCGCGGGTGGCCGGGGCGAGAGCACCGGGCACGTCAACCCGAAGTACGGTAGCGAGCCGGGACGGCTGTTCTATACCCATATCTCCGACCAGTACGCGCCGTTCAGCACCCGCGTGGTGAATGTCGGCGTCCGCGATTCCACCTATGTGCTCGACGGCCTGCTGTACCACGAGTCCGACCTGCGGATCGAGGAGCACTACACCGACACGGCCGGCTTCACCGATCACGTCTTTGCCCTGATGCACCTGCTAGGCTTCCGCTTCGCGCCGCGCATCCGCGACCTCGGCGAAACCAAGCTGTACGTGCCGCAGGGCGTGCAAGCCTACCCGACGTTGCGCCCGCTGATCGGCGGCACCCTGAACATCAAGCACGTGCGTGCCCACTGGGACGACATCCTGCGCCTGGCCAGCTCGATCAAGCAGGGCACCGTCACCGCCTCGCTGATGCTGCGCAAGCTCGGCAGCTACCCGCGCCAGAACGGACTGGCCGTGGCCCTGCGCGAGCTGGGCCGGATCGAGCGCACGCTGTTCATCCTGGACTGGCTGCAAAGTGTTGAACTGCGCCGCCGCGTGCATGCCGGCCTGAACAAAGGTGAGGCGCGCAACTCGCTGGCCAGGGCGGTGTTCTTCAACCGCCTTGGGGAAATCAGGGATCGGAGCTTCGAGCAGCAGCGCTACCGGGCCAGCGGCCTCAACCTGGTGACGGCGGCTATCGTGCTGTGGAACACGGTGTACCTGGAACGCGCCACCCAGGGGTTGGTCGAGGCCGGCAAGCCGGTGGACGGCGAGCTGCTGCAATTCCTGTCGCCGCTGGGCTGGGAGCACATCAACCTAACCGGCGATTACGTCTGGCGGCAGAGCCGCAGACTGGAAGACGGGAAGTTTCGGCCCTTACGGATGCCCGGAAAACCTTAGCGTACGATTTTTTCCGAATTCTGCGGGCTCCCCTAGCGGCGCAATCCCCGACTCCATCCCCAAGGCGCCAGCTGGGAGACATCGGCCTGACAATGAGGGCAACCGCTGCATGCCGGTAACTGGGTATTGAGCGAGGTAATGGCTTGTGGCGCCGTGAGCTGCTGCTGGGCAACACGACGCTGGCGCTGGGTAAGCTGTGGAAAGAGGGATAACAGGTGTTGAAAGGCAGGGGTATCCATGATGGTAGACCTCAAGGTGATGGCCTACTTCAAGATTAGCCTTTCAACACGTAATTGGGACAGCGTCAAAAGAAACCGTTCTGGCGAGACAACTATAAATGTGCTCATGTTGAGCCGTGGCCCAAAAGTGTAAAGTTTTCCTTTCCACACCGTGGGAAACCTAACAAAATAATTGACAATAATAATGAAAATGTCATTATCATGTTGAAATATATTGATTATATTTAGAATTGCCTCTTATCAGGTGACGCTAACCGTTCTAAGAACAGAATATTGAAAAGGCCCTGATAACTCAGGGTCTTTTTTTATGCACTCAGGCTGAACCTCTCAGCCCGAAAGGGATATAACGCTTTTTGGTTGCCTCCCCTACAGTGATGGATATCCTCCACAGGAGCGCTTTGTGAAAAGTGCAATGAAACTGCTCACCCCTTTATTGCTAATGCTGACCAGCTTGCTCTCCGGCCAATTGCAGGCAAAGCCACTCAAGGTCGGGGTCAGCTTTGCCATCCCCCCTTATGTCATCGAAAGTAATCAGCGTGGCATTGAGCTGGATCTGCTGAAAGAGGCGTTCGCTGGCAGCGGCTATGAGCCCAACTTTGAATTTCTGCCGCTGGAGCGTACCTTCCGCCTGTTCGAGTCAGGAAAGCTGGATGCCATCATCAACGTCAGACCCGGTATGGTTGATCCTCACGTTCTGACCCAGCCCGTTATCACCTTCCATAACCGGATCTTCACCCTGCGCAGCACCCACATCAGCACTCTGGACGATCTGCATTCAAAACGGGTCACCGCCTTTCAACGGGCAAGGATCATTCTGGGGGGCGCGTTCGCCACCATGGCCAACCAGAATCCCCACTATGAGGAGGTAGCCAAGCAGCAGGTGCAGGTACATCAGCTAATGCGCGGCAGGGTGGATGCAGTCGTACTGGAGGAGCGGGTGTTCTACTACTACCTCGACCAGCTGATCGCCACCGCCCAGGCAGGCGAGCACTACGAGCGCAATCAGGTCAGGCAAGCAGACCTCTTCCCGCCCACCGTCTATCACTTTGCCTTCCGAACGGCCGATGCACGCAATCTGTTTGATAAGCGCCTTGAGGCGATGCGTCAGGATGGTCGTTATCACCAGATTTTCGCGGCTTACGGCGCCACACCGTGAGCCACAAACATAAAAGCCAGCCGGTAAGGGCTGGCTTTGTACTGGCTCCGAAGGAACAGCAGTAGGGGAGCGTTACTTCATTGCGCTGCCGTTTTTCAGTTCTGCTTTCTGACGTTTGGCTTCGCGTTTCTCTTTCAGTGACATCTGCGGTTTTTTCTTGGCATCTTTGCCGTTGTGATGTTCTTTGTTACTCATCATCAAACTCCAAAAATGTTACCCAGACAGTTGGTTCCTCATGGGAGCCAGCATGCCATCCGAATCATCAACTTCAGTACGCTTGGTGGGATGGTGCAAGACCATCACCAGACTCAGCATACCCTCCAGCGGCATCCGGATCCAGCCTCATTCTCGTCCAAAAGATGTCGCGCGCAGCCCCTTGAGCGGGGAGGCCAAACGACCTCGACAGGAAAGACCAAAAAAGAGTAATTCGCATTATTAAATGTTGTCACGCTTATATTAAGCCATCGTTATCTGGATATTTTCACGGATAAATATAAATCCCTCTCATTATTTATTGCCGCGCAAGAGGCCACCATTTTAATAAGCATTCGCAATATCACCGGAAACATCAGGTTACAACACCGAATAGGTTATTTCCGGTCAGCCGGATATAATGCGCGCCGCACCGAAATATCCGTTTTTATTCAGGAAGCTGTACATGAACAGAAAAACCAGAGCCGCCATGGTGTCGGTCTGCTCCAATATCAGTCTGATCATCATGAAAATGGTGGCCGGTTTCGCCAGCGGCTCAGTCAGTATCATCTCGGAGGCGATCCACTCCGCCATGGATCTGGTGGCGGCCCTGATCGCCCTGTTCGCGGTGAAAAAGTCCGATCTCCCACCCGATGAACGCCACCCCTATGGTCACGACAAGATTGAAAATGTCTCCGGCGTCATCGAAGCACTGCTTATCTTGCTGGCCGCGGGCTGGATCATCTTCGAAGCCGTCGACAAGCTGATCACCCCCAGCCCGATTGAAAGCATTGGCTGGGGCGTGCTGGTGATGGTGATCTCGGCGCTGGTCAACAGCGGCGTCTCTACCTACCTCTACAAGGTGGCCCGAGAGGAGGAGTCAGTCGCCCTGGCGGCCGATGCGCTCCATCTCAAGGCGGATGTGCTCACCTCCGCCGGGGTCGCCGTCGGTCTTGGCGGGATCTGGCTGGCCGGTCTGTTCGGCCATTCACTCGCCATCCTCGACCCGCTGGTCGCCATTGCGGTCGCCATCTTTATTGTCAGAGAGGCGATCAGCATGCTCAACGAGGCCTTCCAGCCGCTGATCGACCAGAGCATGAGCCCGGAAGAGCTGGCGATGACCAGCCGCATCATCACCGAATGCTGCCCTGCCGCCAGCGGTTTTCACGATCTGCGCAGCCGTCGTGCCGGTCGTCGTCGCCATATCGACTTCCATCTCACCCTGCCCCCGGAGATGAGCATCGGCGAAGCCCACGATATCTGTGATCGCATCGAACACGCCATCATGGCGCAACTGCCCCACGCCATCGTGCTGATCCACGTCGAGCCGGAGGAGCAAGAGCTGCCCTCACCGCTCGCCATAAATTGAAATGTGGCAAACAGGCGGGAAAGTGGCAACGAAATAACGGAAAGTTGGCACAAACCCGCATTTTTACTGCCGGAAAGCCGATTGCATAAGAAGTGATCGGCACAACTGTGTTAGGGTGTCTAACCACCCTGCCGCAGGAGCGCGCCGTGAAAAAGCTGGAAATGAAAGATCTGACCGAGGCCGAAAAAGCCGAGATAGCCTTGTTATTGCAAAAGGCACAAGCCAATGCAGACCACCAGCTGACCAACGGAGAGCGGAACAAGATCCGCGAAGAGGGTCGCCTGAAAATTGTAGCCGACCGCGCCGAAGCGGCCAAGGCAGCCTCCAAGCTGGCTCGCGAGAAAGCCAAAGAGCGCGCCAAGAACCAGGTACTGCCGGAAACCTTCAGCTGGATTGATTCGGTCAGCAACAAGTTTCGCAGCAAGCGCTGATCCCCTCTTGCAAAACGCCCGCTGGCACTTGTGCCTGCGGGCGTTTGCATGTCTGGGCGATGCTCGATGAGCCAAATTTGGCGCCGCCATTGATTTGCAGCTCAGAAGCTAATCGCAGCAGCAAAGAAGTGATTTACATTGCGCGTTAGAGAAAACGCCAACTGACAATCCCCATCTATCGCCAGCTTTTCATTTTTTCTCATATTTTTTGCCAGAACTGGCTACATAGTCAGGACAAAAAAGCCGAATCCGGCTTGCTACAGGGTGATATGAGTCTGCACTGATTTTTCTATGCCGTTGAAATGCATCATGTTTACTATAAAAAATGATATTTTTAGTTGTTACAAAACATTAATATCGAGATAAAGTTTGCTTTAAAAATGAGAGCGTGTTTTAATCTTTCTCGATGGTTCGGCAGTTCAGACCTGATTATGTTAGGCAGTCATTTTAGTAAAGCAGTGATTAGCATAAGCGTTATCCTCGGATAATTCTTATCAAATAATTCTCCTTCTTTAGTGCTCCCCATACGTATTGCTGACGAAAAATCAAAAATTGCCATTTAGGTGGTATTCAACACTATTTAAGGAAATTATTATGTCTAACAAAATGACTGGTACCGTTAAGTTCTTCAACGCTGAGAAAGGTTTTGGTTTCATCTCCCCGGCTGACGGCAGCAAAGACGTGTTCGTACACTTCTCCGCTATCCAGTCCACCAGCTTCAAAACCCTGGACGAAGGTCAGCGCGTTGAGTTCACCATCGAGCAAGGCCAGAAAGGCCCGGCTGCTGCCAACGTAGTTGGTCTGTAATTCAAGCCGGAGCGTGCTGCTGATGGCTTATGCCAACTGCTGACAGCTCTGCAAGAATTTAAAAAAACCCGCTTCGGCGGGTTTTTTGTTTTTCCCCGCTTTTTCCTCACTGATCTCCCCTCCCCCAACCGCTTGATCCCTGCCTTACACGCTCTCACCACTTGAGTCTTACAATGAGCTCCGAATGGACTCAAAATGTAAAATAGTGACGAAAAAGTCAGGTTATCCGCTGTATTTGCCGCGAATTCTTGCTATTTTGCGCGCCACCAACGCAAACGATTTCCTTCACACTTTCAGGATTAGTTATGGCAAAGCAAGATATGGCCGCCCAAACAGGGACTGGCGGCTTTCTGGACTCTTATTTTTCCATTTCTGCGCGCGGCAGCAGCGTGCGTCAGGAGCTGGTCGCGGGGCTGACCACCTTCCTGGCGATGGTCTACAGCATCATAGTGGTGCCGAACATGCTGGGTGCCGCTGGCTTTGAGCAGGGCCCGGTGTTTGTGGCCACCTGCTTGATCGCTGCCTTCGGCTCCCTGCTGATGGGGCTGTGGGCCAAACTGCCGATGGCTATCGGTTGCGCCATCTCCCTCACCGCCTTTACCGCCTTCAGTCTGGTGCTGGGTCAGGGGCTGAGCATTCCGGTCGCGCTGGGCGCCATCTTCCTGATGGGTGTGCTGTTTACCCTGATCAGTGTCACCGGCGTGCGCCAGTGGATCCTGGATAACCTCCCCTCCGGCATCGCTCACGGCACCGGCATCGGTATCGGTCTGTTCCTGCTGCTGATTGCCACCAACGGTGTTGGCATGGTGATCAAGAACGAAGGGGCCGGTCTGCCGGTTCAGCTGGGTGAAGTGACCGCCTTCCCGGTCATCATGACGGTGCTGGGTCTGGCCGCCATCTTCGGTCTGGAGCGTCGCAAGGTGCCGGGCGGCATCCTGATGGTGATTATCGCTATCTCCATCCTCGGCCTTATCTTCGACCCGAAAGTGACCTGGCAGGGCTTCTTCGCCATGCCGAGCCTGACCGGTGAGAAAGGCTCACTGGTGGGCAGCATGGATCTGCTGGGCGCCCTCAACCCGGTGGTGATTCCGACCGTACTGGCACTGGTGATGACCGCCGTGTTTGACGCCACCGGTACCATCCGTGCCGTGGCCGGTCAGGCTGGCCTCATCAACGAACGTGGCCACATCATCAGCGGCGGCAAGGCCCTGACTGCCGACTCCGTCAGCAGCATGGTGGCAGGTGCCGTTGGTGGTGCTCCGGCTGCCGTCTACATCGAATCCGCCGCAGGCACCGCGGCCGGAGGCAAGACCGGTCTGACCGCTGCACTGGTCGGTGTACTGTTCCTGCTGATGATCTTCCTCTCCCCGCTCAGCTATCTGGTACCGGCTTACGCCACCGCACCGGCGCTGATGTATGTCGGTCTGCTGATGCTGGGCAACGTCACCAAGCTGGACTTCAGCGACTCGGTCGATGCCCTCTCCGGCATGCTGTGCGCCGTCTTTATCGTGCTCACCTGCAACATCGTGACCGGCATCATGCTGGGCTTCGTGGCGCTGGTCGTTGGCCGCATCTTCGCTGCCGAGTGGAAGAAGCTGAACGTCGGCACCGTCATCATCGCCCTGGCGCTGGTGGTCTTCTACGCCGGTGGCTGGGCCATCTAACCCGTCCGCATATTCCGGTTATAGCGAAGGGCCCTGCGGGGCCCTTTTTCATGGCTGTGAGTCAGCTAACAGTTTCCCACCCGTTTGCCCCGCACCGTTTCAGATTGAAACACCTATCCCTCTTCTGCTGTTTCAAATCCGAACCAAAACGCCCGTCATTTTTATCCATTTTTCTGTCGTTAGACTGGCTCCATCAACCATTTGCCCACCCGTGCGGTGGCAAGCCAAGGAGTGAGCCATGAAGAAACTGATCAATGCCGTCGATGCCGTGGTCCGTGAACAACTGATGGGGATGGCAGCCGCCCACCCCGAGCTCAAGGTACGTATCGAACCCCACTACATCACTCGCGCCGACTCCCCCGTGATGGGCAAGGTGGCGCTGGTCTCTGGCGGTGGCAGCGGCCACGAGCCGATGCACGGCGGTCTGGTGGGCAAAGGGATGCTGGATGGCGCCTGCCCCGGCGAGATTTTTACCTCCCCGACGCCGGATCAGATGTACGAGTGCGGTCAGGCCGTTGATGGCGGCGCGGGCGTGCTGTTTCTGGTGAAGAACTACACCGGCGACATACTCAACTTCGAGACCGCGGTCGAGCTGCTGCACGGCGATGGTGTAAAAGTGGGCTTCGCCCTGATCGATGATGACGTGGCGGTCAAAGACAGCCTCTATACCGCAGGTCGCCGTGGCGTAGCCACGACCGTGCTGTGCGAGAAGCTGGTCGGTGCCGCCGCCGAGGCGGGCTACGATCTGGCGCGCTGCGAGGCGCTGGCCCGTCGTATCAACAACCAGAGCCGTACCATAGGCGTGGCCATGCATGCCTGCACCGTGCCGGCCGCTGGCAAGCCCTCCTTCACTCTGGCGGACAACGAGCTGGAGTTCGGCGTCGGCATCCACGGCGAACCGGGCATCGAACGTCGCCCCTTCACCGACCTCAATACCCTGGTGGACGACATGTTCAGCGAGCTGGCTGACAACACCCCCTATGGCCGCACCCTGCGCCACTGGGATCGCACCAGCGGCAGCTGGCAGGAGGAGCACACCTTTATCGAGCCGCTCAACAAAGGCGATCGGGTTATCGCGCTGGTCAACAGCCTCGGCGGCACCCCCATCTCCGAGCTCTATGGCGTCTATGGTTGCCTCGCCACCCTGTGCGAGGAAGCGGGCATCCATCTGGTGCGCAACCTCATTGGCCCCTACTGCACCTCCCTCGACATGACCGGCATCTCCATCACATTGCTCAAGGTGGATGATGAGCTGATGACCCTGTGGGATGCCCCCGTTCACACCCCCGCCCTGCGTCGCGGCTGCTAAGGAGTGCCGATAGCCATGCTAAGCAAACACCAAATCGTCAACTGGCTGCTCGACTGCGAACACATCTTTACCGAGCAGCGTGACTACCTCACCGCGCTGGATACCGATATCGGCGACGGCGACCACGGCCTCAACATGCAGCGCGGCTTTGCCAAGGTGGCCGAGAAGCTGCCCGCAGTGGCAGACAAGGATATCGGGCAGGTACTGAAAACCACCGGCATGACATTGCTCTCCTCGGTCGGCGGCGCCAGCGGCCCACTTTACGGCACCTTCTTTATCCGGGCCGCGGCCAGCAGCGATGCCTGCCAGAGCCTGAGCCTCAGCCAGCTGTGCAAAATGCTGAGCGACGGGGTCGAGGGGATCGTCTCCCGTGGCCGTGCCGAGCCGGGCGACAAGACCATGTGCGATGCCTGGTGGCCGGCACTGGCTGCCCTGCAACAGGCGCAGCAGCAAGAGCTGCCCCTCAACGATGCGCTGGACAAGGCAGTGGCAGCCGCAGCAGCCGGTACCGAGGCGACCATCCAGATGCAGGCCCGCAAGGGGCGCGCCAGCTATCTTGGCGAACGCAGCATCGGCCATCAGGATGCCGGGGCCACCTCGACCCTGCTGCTGCTGACCGCCCTGCGTGACAGAGCGAGGTTGTGACATGATCGGAATCGTAGTTGTCTCTCACAGCGCCCAGCTGGCGGCCGGATTGAAAGCGCTGGCCGACCAGCTCGGCAGCCCGGCCAAATTGCTGCTGGCGGCCGGGGTCGATGACCCCGACCACCCCATCGGTACCGATGCCATCGCGGTGATGAGTGCGATTGAAGAAGCGGATGACGGCAGCGGTGTGCTGGTGCTGATGGACTTGGGCAGCGCTCTGCTGAGCGCCGAGACCGCCCTCGAACTGCTGCCCCCGGAGCTGAGCGCCCGGGTGCGGCTCTGCCCGGCCCCGCTGGTCGAAGGTACTCTGGCCGCCGTGGTGGCGGCCGGTTCCGGCCTGACGCTGGATGAGGTGGCCGCCGAAGCGCTCGGCGCGCTGGGCCCGAAACAGGCGATGCTGCCTGCCAGCCCAGCGCAAGCCGCCACCGAGACAGCCCCCGTTGCCGACGACGGCTGGCTGCGCTGTGAGGTGGTGGTGGATAACCCCCACGGCCTGCATGTGCGCCCCGCCGCCCGGCTGGTGGCCGCCCTCAAGCCCTTTGCCGCTGAACTCAAGCTGCAAAAGGGGGATAAAGAGGCCAATCCCCGCAGCCTGACCCGGCTCGCCATGCTCAACGTGCGTCAGGGCGACCAGCTCACCCTGCTGGCGCGCGGCGAGGATGCCAATGCCGCCCTGGCCTGCTTCCAGCAGCTGGCCGACGAGCGCTTCGGCGACTGACGCCACTGTTTCAAGGGGCTGCACTCGCTCGCTGAGCCTGTGCAGCTTCATTCAAGACGAAGGAGTCCCCGGCACAGCCGCCCCTTCGCCCCGATTCTTAATTAGTAAAGAGAGAGGGATAGAATATGGACCGCATTATCATCAGCCCCAGCAAATACGTGCAAGGCAACGGGGCCCTCGCCAATATCGGCAACTACGTCAAAGCGCTCGGCAGCAAGCCACTCATTCTGGCCGACGCCTTCGTCACCAAGCTGGTAGGCGATACCGTGGCCACCAGCTTCCACGGCGCCGGTATCAAGCCGGAGTTCGACTGCTTCAACGGCGAGTGCTCCCGCCCCGAGATCGACCGCCTGCTGGCCCGCTGCCAGCAGACCCCGTTTGACGTCATCATCGGCATCGGCGGCGGCAAAACGCTGGATACCGCCAAGTCGGTCGCCTTCTACCAGAAGGTGCCGGTGGTCATAGTGCCGACCATCGCCTCCACCGATGCCCCCACCAGCGCGCTGGCGGTCATCTACACCCCGGAGGGGCAGTTCAGCGAATACCTGATGATCCCGACCAACCCCAACATGGTCATCATGGATACCGGCGTGGTCTCCCGCGCTCCGGTGCGGCTGCTGGTCTCCGGCATGGGGGATGCGCTCTCCACCTACTTCGAGGCGCGCGCCAACAAGGTCTCCGGTTGCCAAACCATGGCTGGTGGAGCTTCTACGCTGGCGGCGCAGGCCATCGCCGAGCTCTGCTACAAGACCCTGCTGGCCGATGGCTACAAGGCCAAGCTGGCGGTGGAACAGGGGCTCTGCACCAAGGCGGTGGAGAACATCATCGAGGCCAACACCTACCTGAGCGGTATCGGCTTCGAGAGCAGCGGGCTGGCCGCCGCCCACGCCATCCACAACGGCCTGACCCAGCTCGCCGAGTGTCACCACCTCTACCACGGCGAGAAAGTGGCGTTCGGTACGCTGGTGCAGCTGGTGCTGGAGAATGCGCCGATGGCGGAGATCGAGACGGTGCTGGGTTTCTGCCGCTCGGTGGGCCTGCCGACCAACCTGCATATGATGGGGGTCAAGGAGCTGGATATGGCGCGCCTGATGGAGGTGGCCAAAGCCTCCACCGCCGAGGGCGAAACCATCCACAATATGCCGTTCAAGGTCACCGCCGAGGATGTGCTGGCGGCCATCGTCACCGCCCACCAGCTGGGGCTGTAACCGCGCCAAGGCTGACCTTGCCATATAACACGGCCCCGCAACTGCGGGGCCGTTTCGTTTTCTGCGGGCCGGTTCGCAACGGCTCGCCGTCAGCCGTGATAGTCGGCGGGATCGATCTCGAGCAGCTTCAGCCGCCGCCAGAGGGTGGTGCGGCTGATGCCAAGATGCTGGGCCATCTGGCTCACCTGCCCCTTGCAGGCGTGAGCGCAGCGCAAGATGGCTTGCCGCTCCAGCTCCGCCAGCGTGAGCAGCGGTTGCCCCACCACCTCGTCGGCCACCCGCAGATAACCGTGCCGAATGGCGGCGGGCAGCGCCTCGGGCGGGATCGGCCCCTGACCGGCATGAAGCAGCGCATGCTCAACGGCGCTGCGCAGCTCCCCCAGATTGCCGGGCCAGGGATAGGCGAGCAGACAATCGAGGGCAGCCGGACTGAACTGGCGTACCGGCTCGCGCCCCTGCGCCCCTAGCTGCTGGCTGATCAGGCCCGGCAGATCCGCCGCGCGATCCCGCAGCCCCGGCAGCCACAGCTCGCACGCCTGCAAGGCATAGAGCAGCTGGCGGCCAAACAGCCCCTCCTGCACCAGCTGCTCCAGCGGGGCACTGCTGGTGGCGATGATCCGCACCTTGAGTGGCAGAATGCGGGCCGAATCGAAGCGCTGGATGCGGCCGGTCTTGAGCAGTTGCAGCAGTGCCGCCTGCATGGGGGCAGAGAGACACTCCACCTGCTCCAGCACTAGCGTGCCACCGTGGGCCAGCTCGAACTTGCCCGCCCGCTCCTGCCCCGCCTCGTCGGAGCCCATCAGCTCCAGCGCCATCCGCTCGCTCGGCAGCGCCTTGCAGTTGAGGGTAATGAGCGGCCCGGCGGCCCGCTCACTGCCAAAGTGGATCGCCTCCGCCAGCTGGGCCTTGCCCACCTCCTCCTCGCCGCGCAGCAGGATCGGCCCCTGACTCTGGGCCGCCTGCCGGGCATAGCGCAGCAGCTTGCGCATGGCGCTCGATTCGCCCACCAGCGCCGAGAGCTCGGGCACCGTCTGGCGCAGCTGATGAATGGCCCGCAGCCGATCGACCGGGTGCAACAAGGCAATAAAGCTGACCCCCTCCGGCCCCGGCAACGGCTTGAGGCTCACCAGCGCATTGATGAACTCCCCCTCCTGAGCGCCAAGCCGCTCCAGCGTCACCTCCACATGGCTGAGCGGCGTCTGCCCCCTGATGGCCAGCTGCAACCGCTGGGGTAGCAGCAGGTGCTGCTCCAGCGGCTGGCCGAGACAGAGCGCCGGATCGAGCCGCAGTCGGTTGGCCGCCAGCGCATTGAGGTAGCGCAACCGACCCTGCGGATCCCAGGCCAGCACGCCGTCATCCATGCCATCGAGCAGGGCGTAAAGCTCGCTCAAGTGGTGCTGGGACTCCTGCATCAGGGTCTCCATCTGCAGCAGATGGGCCAGCTCGCGTCCGGCGCTGACGGTGAGCGCCAGATCGCCAGCGCTCGCCTCCTCCACCTTGCAGATCAAAGCGATGATGGCGACCTGACGGCCATTGCTGTTGTAGACCGGACTGGCGCAGCTGTGCCACGGATGGAGGGTCTGGTTGAAGTGCTGGGGGCCGCTGACGCAGAGCGGCACTCCCTCCAGCGCCGCCAGATTGATGGCATTGGTGCCGATGCGCCCCTCGCTGAAAAAGGCGCCGGGGCCAAACCCCAGCGCCGCCAGCTCGCGCAGAGTGTCGGGATGACCGGTTTGAGCCAGCAGGCAGCCGCTCTCGTCGGTGAGCAGCAGGGCGCAGGGGCGCCCCTCCATAAATTCGTAGAGATCTTCGAGGGCCATCTCGCCGGTGGTGAGCAGGTCGCGCTTGCGCTGGCGCAGGCTCTGCAAGGTCTGTCCCTTGGCGCTGTGGGGCGGATGCCAGAAGGTGGCACTGGTCTGGTGGGCGCAACGCAGCCAGGATGCCTGCAGATAGTCAGGCCCAGCGAGCAGCGGCTGAAGGTCAGATGGCATGGTCACAGCAATATCCGGCAAGATGTGAGCCGACCATTTAACCACTCTTGCTTGCCCGATTCAGTGACCTGCCTCAGAGGGTGGCAAGCCCGCCCTCATCCCGGTCGGGTTCGCCGTCGGCAAATTGCTGGCCGAGCCAGTGCCAGAAGGCGCGGCACTCCTTCGATTTTTTGATATATCGCCACGATCACACTACTGACTTGTTTATGAAAAGGAGGCCGAATGACACTTTCCATTGCCTCCCCTAAAGAGGACCATCAAGCATGCTTTCAGCACCAGCGACTTGATGATAAGATTATGATTTAAAATTGATTTTTCGTGGCATGGCATCGGGGATATGCGGTGTTATATGGAACGGTCTATTACCTGATTCGTACCGCCTTCTATCTAATCACGGTTAGGCTTTTCGTCATGAACCAGAACCAGCAAGCACCAATCCCACTAGGCGAACTATTGCTACAGGTGGCAAAGACTTTTCAAGAGGTAGCACCTCAAATTCACGCTTCACTTCGCGAAGCCCAAGAGTTATTCGCAAGCTTCTTAGAGCAGAACTCTGAGTTTTTCGAGCACTTTGAACGCTTTCTAAAAGAGCTTCAATACCTTCCTGAACGGCAGCGTGAAGCATGGGTAACTGCAGCTGAACGCGGTTGGTATATGAATGCAACAACACCAGCTTCTATGAGGCGTGCCGTACTTGACAGCAAAGACGCTCTTGACTGCTACATGGTTGAGCATCTGGAGAAAGACTGGACTGCTATAACCGAAAGTATTCTTTCTGCTCACCCTGAGCGTCGCGAAATTCTTGAGTGTGCGTTTCAGTTGCATACTGAAGGCCGATATATTGCTGCTATTCCTCTCATGCTTGCTCAAGCTGATGGTATATGTGCCCAAGCGTTAGGAGCACATCTCTTTACAGATCACGAGAAACGCGACGCCAAGCTGACGGAGATGGGATCCAACACCGATTCATTCATCGGCATTTTGCTTTCAGTCCTCGGCCTCAAAACCCAATTTTCGGCTGGTATTAACAAATACTCAGCACCGAAAAAAGCCTTGGCCCCAAACAGAAATGGCATTCTTCATGGCTCTCATCGGCACCTCGACTATGGAACCAAAACAAACAGCCTTAAGACCTTCTCACTTCTTGCGTTCATTACATTTATTCTGGCCAGAGCAACCACACGAAAAATCACACTAGTCATCGAAAAAGAGACCTAAGTCATACGTGGATTAAGTCCGTAGGTTCGATTAGCCGTCAGGCGTAATCGGACGTTCGCGTAAATCAATTCCCCCGCTATAACGGCTACTCGAATTTCCCCTCTGACAGATGCCGCTGACTCATGGAAACACCGGGACAGCGGTATCTCGATCGTCCGATTACGCTTCGCTAATCGAACCTACATGAGACGGTCATATGTGGGATATGCAGGTTGGCGCGGATCTGCCAATCTGACGCCATCGCCATAATCAGAATCACCACAAATAACAGAGCCGCCCTTATGGGCGGCTCCTGGAATCAGCGATGGTGACTGATTCGTCTTGTTACCGAATCATCTTTGTACTGAATCGTTATTGGGCCTTGGGCGGTTCAACCGCAGCGGCCGCCGGTTGGTCATCTTCCTTGACCCAGGCATCCAGCAGGGTGTAGCCCACCGCCAACACTACCGGGCCGATAAAGAGACCGATGATCCCCATGGTCAGCAAGCCACCGATTACCCCCACCAGAATGAGGATCAGCGGCAGGTCGGCGCCCCGCTTGATCAGGAAGGGGCGCAGGAAGTTGTCCATGGTGCCCGCAATCAATGACCACACCAGCAGGAAGGTGCCCCAGGTGGTGTCGCCGCTCCAGTAGAGGTAGCCGATACAGGCCAGCAGCACCGGGAAGGGGCCGATCTGGGCGACGATCAGCAGGAACATCACCACCACCAGCACCATGGCGTAAGGGATACCGGCAATCAGCAGGCCGACACCGGCTACCGAGGATTGCACCAGCGCAGTCACCACCACCCCCATCGCCACGGCACGGATCGCCTGTGAAGCGAGCACTGTGGCATTGTCGCCACGCTGACCCGCCAGCCGATGGGCAAAGCGGCGAATACCGGTCGCCACCACTTCACCGGAGTGATAGAGCACCCCGCAGATACCGACCGTCAGCAGGAAGTGGACAAACAGCAGCCCCAGATTACCGGCCTGAGAGGCGAGCCAGCGGGCGGTCTGGCCGAAATAGGGGGCCAGCTTGGCAAACAGCACCTGACCACCGCTCGCCAGAATTTGCTGCCAGAAGTCATAGAGCTTGTCGCCCACCAGCGGGATCTGTTGCAGCCAGAGCAGCTCCGGCGGAGGTGACTGGCTGATATGGGTACCCAGCTCGATCAGCATGGGCGCCTTCTCCGCCACATTGGCCAGCGTCATAAAGAGCGGGATGACAAACATCAACAGCAGCACCAGCGTCATAAAGAGTGCCGCCAGGGTGCGCTTGCCCCACAACAGGCGCTGCATCATCAGCATCAGCGGCCAGGTGGCGATGGTGATCATGGTGGCCCACACCAGCGCAGGCAGGAAGGGCTGCAACACCAAGAAACAGGAGATAATCAGGATGCTGAGAAACAGCACCCCCAGGGTTATCTTGGCCAAATCCACTTTTTTCACATTCATAGAGTTCCCTTGTCAGAGCCGTTGCCCTTGGGTCGTGTGTCGCATTTCAAGAAAGAGAGTATCCACCAGAGGCCAGCGCTCAACCAGAGCCCCAGCCCGAAAAAGAGCACAAACTGACCAAGCAGGATAGCCAGCGAACTGCTGATCAGCAGCGGCAGCGCCCAGAGCCCCGCCCCTATCACCGCGCCCCCCGCCAGAGTGACCGCGCCGGTCACAATGGGGGGATAACCGCCGCGGGTCAGGGTAAGCAAACCGCCAACCCAGAGCCCGAGAGCCGCCAGCCCGATCCCGGCCAGATGGGCCGATTGGGTCAGCCCACCGAACGCCAGTGCAGATGCGATCAGCAGCAGCCAAGCCGCCGAATGCCTGTCGGCACGCCAGCAGGTACGCGCGGCCAGCAGCAAGGCGCCAATCAGCAGGCCCACCGCCACATCGGAGATAAAGTGCACCCCGAGCCAGACCCGCGCCAGACCTGTGGTGAGGGCCAGCAACAGCGCCAGCGAATAGGCCAGCCCCCGCCGGGCAGGCCAGAGCCAGCCAAGCAGCGCCCCCCAGAACAGCAGGGCCGAAGCGGTATGGCCGCTTGGCATGCCAAAGCCTTGCGCGCTCTGGGTTGCCAGCAGCGGTTGCAGATGGAAGGGACGCGGCCAGCCGATCCCCTCCTTGCTTGCCTGCACCAGCAGCCCGAGCCAGAGCATGGCGAACAGCAGCTGGCGCAGCCGCGACCACCCCAGCAGCGGGAGCAGCAAAGGTATCAGGGCAAGCTGAAAGCCGCCTGAACCAAACAGATTGCTGACCGACAGCCACCAGACATCGGGCCCCAGCCACTGCTGCAGACGCATCATCAGCGGGATCTCGACCTGATGCAGCGCATTGCCCTGCGCCACAAAATCGGCCTGCCAGTGCACCTCGCTCTCTGGCACCTTATCCAGTCGGGATTGCAGCCAGTCGAGCTGCTCCGGGAATCGGCGCTGCTCGCGGGGCAGCTGGTCGATGGCGATCAGCCGAGCGTTAAGGATCTCCCCGCCCAGATTGGGAGCTTTCAGCAGCGAGACAAAATCGGAATCTTGCTGCGCGACGATAGGCTCCAGCGTGCGACAAGCGAAGATAAGCGCCCGCTGCCAGCGGCCCAACTCCTGCACCACCTCCCCCCGCAAGCCGGTCTCCTCAAAGAGTTCGCGCAGTGCCGCCTGCTGCGGACTCTCGCCGCCATCGATATAGCCACCGCTCAGGCTGTAGCGGGAGGAGATGCGATCCTGCACCAGCAGCAGTTGATCCTGATGGCGGATGGCGCAGGCGGCTGCCGTTGGGCCAGCCGGTTCGGCGCTCAGGGCTGGCAGAGCGACAAACAGCGCCAGCAAGAGTAAAAAGAGGGTTCTCGACATCAATTTGCTTTCCCTATGCACAATGGCGACAAGCCTCCCAGAAATCAGATAGTTGGGCAACGGTGGCGGCCGGATCGCCGCCGTTCCCGCCGCGCTGGCGGTGCACGGAAGATTGCGATGAAGCAGGGCACTCCCTACTATTGGCGGCTATCTTCAATTTCATGCAGCAAACGCTGGAGCCCTCCATGAGACAGTTCGGCTTTTTCCTCGGCATCGCCATCGGTGTCATTTTGATCCTGTTCGGCAGCATCGTCATCTTCCAGGCGCTCCCTGCCGCACTGGATGTACTGGAGATGCCAAGCCGCATCCCGTTCGTGCGCGAGGTCTACACCTGGCTGATGACCAGCGCCAACGGCCTGACCGCCCAGTTGGAGCAGAACTTCCTGGAAGCCTTCCAGACCGTGCTCAAGCTGATCCTGCTCATCACCTTCATGTGGGTCTGCGTCAAGCTGGTCAACATGGGGGTGCTGATTATCCGTGCCGGGGTTGACCTCATCCGTACCGCCATCGCCCACAGCGAAGGCCCCCACGACCAGAAGAAGCCGGATCAGCACGATCACTTCTGACTCTGACATGGTTAATGGATGTGAACGCTGCCGCCCCCAACCGGGGCGGCAGTGTTATATGCGTGGTATTGAGGCCCTTCCCAGCCCCCATGGATACCCGATAAAGCAGCGGCTTTCCCTTGTGAATCAGCAAACTGCCCATATGTTGCATCACCTTGACATGGTTTGCGCCCCGCACGGCGGCTGCCCGGTTTCTATCCCGACCCCGTGCTCTGGTATAATCGACCACCTCTTTTCCCCGTTATGGAGCCTGTTCATGCCCAATCATGCAGAAAGTGCCCTCGAGGTTCGTCTCGACAAGTGGCTGTGGGCGGCCCGTTTCTACAAGACCCGCTCCGTGGCGCGGGATCAGATTGACGGCGGCAAGGTGCACTACAATGGTCAGCGCAGCAAACCGGGCAAACAGGTGGAAGTGGGTGCGCTGATCCGCTTCTGGCAGGGGCAGGATGAGCGGGAAGTGCGGGTGCTGGCCATCAGCGATCAGCGCAAATCGGCCCCGCTCGCCCAGCAGCTCTATGAAGAGACCGCCGAAAGCCTGAAAAAGCGGGCCGAGAACAGCGAGGCACGCCGCTTCAACAGCCAGTTTGCCCCCAGCCCCGAGCGCCGCCCCGACAAGCAGGAGCGACGCCAGTTGCTCAAGGTCAAACAGTACTGACCGACCCCGATTTGATACCGGGCTGGCATCAACCCCAGCCCGCCCGATTTACCTCACCGAAAAGCCAGGAATACATGATGAGCAACCAAGATCTGCTGTATCGCTATCTGTTTGAAGAGTACGAAGTGCGTGGCGAGCTGGTCCAGCTGGATCACACCTACCGCCACGTAGTGGAAGCCCAGAACTACCCGGTGCAGGTGCAAAAACTGCTGGGCGAGCTGCTGGTCGCCACCAGCCTGCTGACCGCCACCCTCAAGTTTGAAGGCTCCATCACGGTGCAACTGCAGGGCGATGGCCCGGTGCGTCTGGCCGTGATCAACGGTGACAACAACCAGCAGCTGCGCGGCGTGGCCCGCTATGAAGGCGAGCTGCCGAGCGATGGCAAGCTGCAGAGCCTGATCGGTAATGGCCAGCTGATCATCACCATCACCCCGGAGCAGGGCGAGCGCTATCAGGGCATCATCGCGCTGGACGCCGACACTCTGGCAGGCTGCCTGGAGCACTACTTCGCCCGCTCCGAACAGCTGGCCACCAAGCTGTGGATCCGTACCGGCTACCATGAAGGTGCGCCGCGCGCTGCCGGCATCATGCTGCAGGAGCTGCCCGCCCAGAGCGAGGATCACAGCAACGATTTCGATCACCTGACCCAGCTCACCAGCACCATTAAGGATGAAGAGCTGTTCGGCCTGCAGGCAGAAGAGATCCTCTACCGTCTCTACCATCAGGACAAGGTGCGGGTGTTCGATCCGCAGGCGGTCGAGTTCCGTTGCACCTGCTCCCGCGAGCGCTGCGAAGGGGCCCTGTTGCAGATAGAAAAGGAAGAGGTCATGGAGATGGTGCAGGAGCTCGGCAAGATCGACATGCACTGTGATTATTGCGGCGCCCAGTACCAATTTAATGGGATCGATGTCGAAACCCTGTTCAGCAGGGCTCCCGGCAATGATGCAAACCAGTTACACTAATTAAAGGCGGGCAAAACCCGCCTTTAACTTTAATAACAAAAAAATACCCTATTTTATAAAGTTTGATGGCGATCGCTAAACTCTACCACCTAAGTGATAGGATGACCGTCAGATAGAACCCTACCAACCTCTGAACCCAGGAGAATACAATGACAATCGTGGCAGAACCCACCCTGGCCCAACAATTAGGACTGGACCAGTACGGCATCAAAAACAGCCAAGAAATCGTTCGCAACCCCTCTTACGAGCAGCTTTTCGCGGAAGAGACACGCCCTGACCTGGAAGGGTTCGAGCGCGGTGTGGTGACCGAGCTGGGCGCCGTCAACGTCAACACCGGTATCTTCACCGGTCGCTCCCCGAAAGATAAATATATCGTCAAAGATGCCACTACCCAGGATACTGTATGGTGGTCTGACCAGGGTAAAAACGATAACAAAGCCATTACCCCGGAAGTGTGGTCACATCTGAAAGGGCTGGTCACCAAACAGCTCTCCGGCAAGCGCCTGTTTGTAGTCGACGGTTTCTGCGGTGCCAACCCGGATACCCGCCTGGCCGTGCGCATCATCACCGAGGTGGCCTGGCAGGCACACTTCGTGAAAAACATGTTCATCCGCCCGAGTGATGAAGAGCTGAAAACCTTCAAGCCTGACTTCGTGGTGATGAACGGTGCCAAGTGCACCAACCCGAACTGGAAGGAGCAGGGCCTCAACTCCGAGAACTTTGTTGCCTTCAACATGACCGAGAAAATGCAGCTCATCGGTGGCACCTGGTACGGTGGCGAGATGAAGAAGGGCATGTTCTCCATGATGAACTACTTCCTGCCCCTGCGCGGCATTGCCTCCATGCACTGTTCCGCCAACGTGGGTCAGGACGGCGACGTCGCCATCTTCTTCGGCCTGTCCGGCACCGGCAAGACCACCCTCTCCACCGATCCCAAGCGTCAGCTGATCGGCGATGACGAGCACGGCTGGGATGACCACGGCGTGTTCAACTTCGAAGGGGGCTGCTACGCCAAGACCATCAAGCTCTCCGAAGAGGCCGAGCCGGATATCTACCACGCCATCCGCCGCGATGCGCTGCTGGAGAACGTGACCGTTGCTGCCGATGGCACCATCGACTTCGATGATGGCTCCAAGACCGAGAACACCCGCGTCTCCTACCCCATCTATCACATCGACAACATCGTCAAGCCGGTCTCCAAGGCAGGTCACGCCACCAAGGTGATCTTCCTGACTGCCGATGCCTTCGGCGTGCTGCCACCGGTCGCCAAACTGACCAAGGAGCAGACCAAGTACCACTTCCTGTCTGGCTTCACCGCCAAACTGGCCGGTACCGAGCGCGGCATCACAGAGCCGACTCCGACCTTCTCCTCCTGCTTCGGCGCAGCCTTCCTCTCCCTGCACCCGACCAAGTACGGTCAGGAGCTGGTAAAACGGATGGAAGCGGCAGGTGCAGAGGCCTATCTGGTCAACACCGGCTGGAACGGCACCGGCAAGCGCATCTCCATCAAGGATACCCGCGCCATCATCGACGCCATCCTGGATGGCTCCATCGAGAAGGCCGAGACCAAGGTGCTGCCGATCTTCAATCTGGAGATCCCGACCGCGCTGCACGATGTGAACCCGGCGATCCTCGACCCGCGCGACACTTACGCCGACAAGGCCGAGTGGGATGCCAAGGCCGTCGATCTGGCAGGTCGTTTCATCAAGAACTTCGAGCGCTTCACCGATAACGACGAAGGCAAACGTCTGGTTGCGGCAGGCCCGCAGCTGTAACAGGCTCGCTTCGTATCAGTGACATCATGCCGGTCAGCCACGCTGACCGGCATTTTTGTTTTTGTGACGGTCCCGAACGCCGCCATCGGCCCCGTTAAAGGGGCCAAAACCTTGCCTTTGCCCATTGTGACAGGTTAGATTCAGCCAAACTTTATACAATATACAATTCTGTAACGCCCAATCGTGACCCGACCATGACCCCACCCTACAAGACCCGAACCCAGATGGTGATGGAAAACCTCCGTGGCCGGATCCTCCGTGGGGAGTTCCCCGCTGGCGCCCCCTTGCGTCAGGATGCCATTGCCAAAGAGCTGGCCGTGAGCCGCATTCCGGTACGCGAAGCCCTGATGCAGCTGGAAGCGCAGGGGCTGGTGAAGTTCGAAGCCCATCGCGGCGCCGTGGTCACCATGCTGGACGCCTCGGCCATTGAAGAGCTCTTTTATTTGCGAGCGCTGCTGGAAGCCGATACCCTGTTTCACGCCGTCGACAAGATGACGGAAGCCACCTTCGCACAAGCGGAGGCGATCCTCGCCCAGTTTGATCACGCCCTGGAGTCAGGCACCCAGATCGAACATTGGGCCGAGTTGAACCACAGCTTTCACGCCACCCTCTATCAGGCAGCCGGTCGCCCCCAGGCACTTGAACTGATCGCCCAGATCAATCTGAGCTGTGACCGCTATGTCCGCTTCGAGCTGCTCTTTGCCAGCGACGGGGTGGACAAGGCGGAGCGTGAACACGCCCAATTGCTGGAACTGTGCCGCGCCCGGCGCAAGCACGAGGCGGTGGTGCTGCTCAGGCAGCATATCGAAGCAGCGGGTCAGTCGATCAAGCGGATCCTGGCCAGCGGCCATAAAAACTGAACACTCATATAGCAACCATCTGGCACTAACGACATGAATAATTTCGAGATAATTGAAACCCGCGTCGCCCAAGTCAGGGCCGAGCTGGCCATGCAGGAGTTGGACGCCTTTATCGTCCCCCACGATGATGAGCACCTCGGCGAGTACATCCCCGCCTATACCGAGCGGCTTGACTGGATCACCGGTTTCAACGGCTCTGCCGGCGTCGCCATCATCATGGCCCAGCGGGCAGCCCTCTTTGTCGATGGTCGCTATACGGTGCAGGCGCGGATGCAAACTCCCGCCGAACTGTTCGAATTCCTCCACCTCATTGAAAATCCTCATGTGCAGTGGCTGGCCGAACAGCTGCCGTCAGGCTCCCGGGTTGGCTTCGATGCCCGCCTGCACAGCCTGACCTGGTACAAGAATGCCAAGGCCGTGCTGGCCGATCGCGGTATCGAGCTGATCCGCGTCGAGCAGAACCCCATCGACCTGAACTGGAGCGATCGCCCGGAGCCGACCAAGAGCCCGGTCATCCTCTACAGCGAGGAGCTGGCAGGCCAGTCCAGCCAATCCAAACGTGAACAGCTGGCGGCCGACCTGCGCAAGCGCGGGCTGGATGCGGTGCTGTTGACCCAGGCCGAGCCCATCAACTGGCTGCTCAACCTGCGCGGCCGCGATATCGACCGGCTGCCGGTGGTGCTGGGCTTTGCGGTGCTCTACGCCAACACCAGCATGGATTTCTTCGTCGATACCGACAAAATTGACTGCTTCGCCTTTACCCAACACGTTGGGCAGGATGTCTCCGTCTACCCCATCGACAAGCTGGGCGACGTGCTGCAACGCATCGGTGAAGATCAGCAGAAGGTGCTGGCCGATCCGGACAGCGCCAACGCCTGGACCCAGCTCGTCATGGAAGAGGCGGGCGCCATTCTGGTGGCAGGGCAAGACCCCACCATGCTGCCGAAAGCGTGCAAGAACGAAATCGAGCTGACCGGCATGCGTGCCGCTCACCTGCGTGATGGCGTGGCCATGACCCGCTTCCTCGCCTGGCTGGATCGGCTGGTCGCCTCCGGTGAGTTCGAGGGGGTGGATGAAGGCACCCTGGCCGATCAGGTGGAAGCGTTCCGCCGCGAGCAGGAGCACTACGTCGAGCCGAGCTTCGATACCATCTCCGCGCTCGGCCCCAACGCCGCCATGTGCCACTACCACCACACCAACGGCACCCCGCGCGCGTTTGGCCAGGACAGCCTCTATCTGCTGGACTCCGGCGCCCAGTATATGGATGGCACCACCGACATCACCCGCACCATCAAGGTGGGTGAGGTGAGCGACGAGCAGAAAGCGATGTTTACCCGCGTACTGCAGGGCCATATCGCGCTGGATCAGGCCCGCTTCCCCCGCGGCACCGCCGGTATCCAGCTCGACGTGCTGGCCCGCATGCCGCTGTGGCAAGCCGGTTACAACTATGACCACGGCACCGGCCACGGCGTCGGCCACTTCCTGAGTGTCCACGAAGGGCCCCAGCGCATCGCGCCGAAAGGGAGCATGGTTGCCCTGCAACCGGGCATGGTGCTCTCCAACGAGCCGGGCTACTACCGTGAAGATGGCTTTGGCATCCGTTGCGAAAACCTGGTAGTGGTGACCGAGCTGGAACAGGTTGGCGAGCTGCCGATGCTGGGCTTCGAGCGGCTGACCTACGTGCCGTTCGATACCCGCCTGATCGACCGCAGCCTGCTGAGCCCGGCCGAATTCCGCTGGATCAACGAATACCATGTCGAGGTGTTCCGCCGCCTGAGCCCGCTGCTCGAGGGCGAGGATCTCGCCTGGCTGGAGCAGGCAACCAGCCTCATCTGATGACACAGGGCCTGCGGGCCCTGTTTTTTATCCCCCCTTTTGACCTGTATCAACACCCAAAGCGAGCAGGTCAGGAGAATGGCGGCCATGAAAAGTCATCATGCCAGCCCAGCCCGGGGCTCACACGCCGCAGCCAGCAAAAAGGCGAGTGACCATCCCAGACTCATGCGCGAGCAGCAGACGGTCAGCGCCATGATCCGCCTCTACTGCCAGCACCATCATCAGGATCCCCATTGCCGCCACTGTCGCCAGTTGCGGGATTTCGCCCATCAGCGCCTGCGTCGCTGCCGTTATGGCCACGGCCACAAACCCACCTGCGCTAATTGCAATATCCACTGCTACGCACCGGCGATGCGCAAACAGATCCAGCAGGTGATGAAGTGGAGCGGCCCGCGCATGTTGCTGCGCCACCCCTGGCTCACCCTCCGCCATCTGCTCGACGGCTTGCGCAAGGCTCCCAAACTGCCTCAGAGCCGCCCCCTGCCGCCATAGCCGCCAATCCCTTGCATCCGGCAGGGGATGACCACTACCCTATGACTCCTTTTTTGCCGTTGACCCCAAGGTCAGCGGCGTTGCCGATCCGTTTGCTGCCGATGGAGTCCTGATGCACCACAACCCGCCCCTGCTACGCCCCGCCACCCACAATGACATGCACGCCATCTGGCAGATCGATGCCAAGGTGTTTGGCGAAGATGTCTATCCCGCCTTCTTCTTCCGTCAGGCGATGGATTTGTGGCCCGAGTTGTTGCTGGTGGCCGAATACGAGGGGCAGCTGGTGGGGTATGTACTGGGAGGATTCGGTCAGGAGCGGTCGCAAGGCTGGGTGCTCTCGCTGGCGGTGCTGCCCGAGGCGCGCGGTTTCGGCCTCGCGGAGCGAATGATGCGCCAGATGGAGGCCAACCAGCAGGCGCTGCAGATCAGCGAACTGCGGCTCACGGTCGATCCGGCCAATCCGGCCCAGCGCCTCTACTACCGGCTCGGTTACACATTGCAGGCGGAAGTAGCCGACTATTTCGGCCCCGGAGAAGACCGTCTGCTGCTGGTTAAAACCCTCTCCGGTACAGCTGCGATTCAAGGACAAAACCGGTTACAGAACGCATAATTGGTTACATTTTGCCGATTTCATGTGTGACGGGGTTGGAGTAAAGTTCACTCATCAACCGGATTGTTCAAATTACGTGCAGCCCAGGAGGCCCACCATGTTGAAGCGTATGACCCTTATTGCCCTGCTGGCAGCAACCACCATCACCGGATGCGCCAACAGTGACGTTTACTCTGGCGATGTTTACACCAAAGACCGCGCCAAACAGGTGCAGACCGTCAGCTACGGCACCATCATCTCCACCCGCCCGGTGAAGATCCAGGCCGATGAGAACTCCCTGATTGGCACCATTGGCGGCGCCGTAGTCGGCGGCCTGCTGGGCAGCACAGTCGGTGGCGGCACCGGACGCGACATCGCAGCCGCAGGCGGCGCCATCGCCGGTGCAGCGGCAGGCAACGCCATCGGCAACAATATGAATCAGGTCGACGGCGTCGAGCTGGAGATCAAGAAAGAGAACGGCGAAGCCATCGTGGTCGTGCAGAAAGCCAGCCCCACCTTCACCCCGGGTGCTCGCGTGCGCATGACCCAGGGCAATGGCAGCATCAACGTGGCCGTCGTGAACTAAAAGCGCCACCGCGCTTGCACCATAAAAAAACCGCCGATCCCGGCGGTTTTTTATTGTCTGGCATTCGGAATTACATACTGTAAGCCTTCTCGCCGTGGGAGGTGACATCCAGCCCTTCCCGCTCGGCATCGCCATTCACTCGCAGACCCACCAGCATGTCGACAGCCTTGAAGGCAATCGCCGCCACGGCACCGGACCAGAGCAGGGTGACACCGACCCCGATGGCCTGGATCTTCACCTGAGTCAGGATGGAGTAACCCTCGGCAACCTGATTGGTGACATAATCCCACACCCCGGTGCCGCCCAGATCCGGACTGGCAAAGACGCCGGTCAGCAGGGCGCCGAGAATGCCGCACACCCCGTGCACGCCAAACACGTCCAGACTGTCATCGGCCCCTAGCATGCGCTTGAGACCGTGGACCCCCCACAGACCCGCCACGCCACTGATAAGGCCCATCACCAGACCACCACCCACACCGACGAAACCGGCTGCCGGGGTGATCACCACCAGACCGGACACCGCACCGGATGCTGCACCCAGCAGGGAGGGACGCCCCTTCATCACCCACTCGGCCAAGGTCCATGAGAGAGCTGCCGCAGCCGGCGCCACCCAGGTGTTGATAAAGGCGAGTGCGGCGATACCGTTGGCTTCCAGCGCGGAGCCCGCGTTGAAACCGAACCAGCCGAACCAGAGCAGGGAGGCGCCGATCATGGTCATAGTCAGACTGTGGGGGGTCATGGGATCACGACCGTAGCCCAGACGCTTGCCCACCAGATAGGCACCCACCAGACCCGCCACGGCGGCGTTGATGTGCACCACTGTGCCGCCTGCAAAGTCCAGCGCACCATGCTGGAACAGATAGCCGGCAGTTGCAGTCGCCGTGGCCGCAGCCTCGGCGCTGGTATAGGCATCCGGACCCGCCCAGTACCACACCATGTGAGCCAGCGGGATATAGGCGAAGGTGAACCAGATCACCGAGAAGAGCAGCACGGCGGCGAACTTGATGCGCTCGGCGAACGCCCCCACGATAAGGCCGCAGGTGATGGCGGCAAAGGCCCCCTGGAACACCACATAGATCAGCTCGCTGATCCCGACACCCTTGCTGAAGGTGGCGGCGATGGAGTCAGGGGTTACACCCTTGAGCAGCACCTTGCTGAAGGAGCCGTAGAAATTTCCCCCCTCGGTAAAGGCCAGCGAATAGCCGTAGATCACCCAGAGCACGCAGATAAGGCAGAACAGGGTAAAGACCTGCATCAGCACACTCAGCATGTTTTTGGCCCGCACCAGACCACCGTAGAAGAGGGCCAGACCGGGGATCGACATCAGGATCACCAGCGCCGCCGAGAGCAGCATCCAGGTGTTGTCACCCTTGTTGATTGTCATGGCGGCAACCGGTGCCACCGCCGCCTGTACCTGAGCGACCTCTTCGGCCCAACTTGGGGTAACCAGCAAGGCAGGCAACATCGTCAGACCCGCCATCATCCATTTTTTGACCATAGAGCACTCTCCTTCCCTGTCGTACCGGTACAAGACCGGCTCCGTTTCCCTGATTGAATCTGTGGCGAACCGCAAGGTGTTGCTGCAACCCGCCAGAATCACACCCGCGCCCGGCACGGGGATGTCTCTTGCCACTTCCTCATCACTGCATCTGCCGCCGATGACCGCAAGAGACCGTCTGACATGTAAAAAGCATAAAGCGGGCCACAAATTTAAATCCTTTTAAATCATTGCATTAGTAAGATTACGCATCATCAACGCACCAATTTGGCGCATGAGCTGCGTTAACCTGCCCAGGGTCGCCCTGTCACAGGGCAGGCGATACGTCGCGCACCAGAAGTGCGCAAACCCGGAGCCAGCCCACAAGCTGACGTCATCGATATCGCGCGCTGCGGGCCCGCTCGTTTACACTGACAGACCAGCCGTTTCCTGTTATCCGACCACGGCATGCCATTACACAGCCCCTTGTTTGCAAGGTGATGGCAGTCCCAATCCGAGGAACACCATGCAGTTCGATCGTCTCGACATCAGCCTCTCCCACTACCGTCATCTCGACCGGGAGCATCGCGCCCACATCGCGCTGCTGGGGATAGTGATGCTGGCCATCATGGTCCTTCATCTGTTGCTGCTGCCCCACTTCCCCTACGAGCGCTTTTACGCCGTCAGCTTTGGCTTCGAGGTGATCAACTGGCTCACCATGCTGTTCCTGTTCTGGGTGGTGCAGTGCGCCCACCTGCCCACCCACACCTACCGCATGCTCTCCTGCGGTCTGATGTTGTGGATCATGGGGGCCACCGCCGACATCATGGATGAGCTGGTGGCGCAGCCACTCTGGCTCGCCATCTATGCCGAGGATCTGCTGCGCTCCAGCGGCATCCTGCTCAGCAGCATCGGCACTCTGAGCACCATGCACCACCTCTTCCACATCAATACCCAGCTCAGACAACAGGCACTGTTCGACGATCTGACCCGGCTGCCAAACCGGCGCTACTTTCATCAGCAGCTGTTTCTGGAGCAGGGTATTTGCCACGCCCTCATCCTGCTGGATCTGGATCACTTCAAGGTGATCAATGACAACTACGGCCACGATATCGGGGATCGGGTGTTGCAGCAGTTTGGCGAGCTGTTGCAACAGCACTGCCCGCCCGGTGCGCTGGCGGCCCGTGTCGGGGGTGAAGAGTTTGCCCTGCTGCTGCCCATCGCCCACGAAGCCGAGCTGCAGCAACTGGCCAACACCCTGCTCACTGCGACCCGCACCATAGCCCCCGACCCGACCCATACCATGACGGTCAGCCTGGGAGTGGGGATCCGCGAGCCCAAGGAACCAGCAGTCTCGCTGTTCAAGCGGGTGGATCAGGCGCTTTATGGCGCCAAGGAGGCGGGCAGAAACTGCGCGGTATGGGCGACGCCGACTAACAAGGAGGCGTAAAGAGCTACCGATTGATTGCCGATCACGGCGGAAGATTGCTGCTGAGACAGGGACCCAATGGCCCCTGTTTTATGGGGAAAATCCCCTCGCCTAAAAGCGGAAGGTAAGACCGATATTGGCCTGCCACTGAGTTACCAGCTCCCCGCGCACCTTGAACACGCACTGCTCCGGGTTGCAGAGAAACTGGTTGTTGTCGTTGACCAGCGAGCCATAACCGCGCACCTCAGCCCGCAGCGCCAGATGCTCGGCGAGGCGCGGTTGCACCCCAAGCGCCAGCGACATGGAAGGGGTCACCTCGCTGTCGTAGGCGGCAAAGCGGGTCACCCCGATCCCGGCGCCGATGTAGGGCGCCATCAGGTTGTCAGAGAGGGTCAGCGCACCGGCAAAGTGCAGGATGTCCACCGTCAGGCGATCCGGCTGGTCGGGAGAGAGGGGGGTGGACTGATGGCTGTAGAGCAGCTCAATCATGCCGGGATCATCCACCTCCTTGCTGATAAAAAGACCCCAGCTGCCGGAGCTCTGCCCCTGCAGTGAATCAAACGATGCAGAAAGCGGCACCGGCTGCACCACATCGTCACTCTTCTCGAAGTCGATGGCTGAGCTGTAGCCGAAAAACGACGTCACCTGCCAACCGGATGTGGCTGAACCCTCAGCACTCCAGACCGGCCCCAGTGGCAACAACAGCCCCATCATCGCTATCCCGGCTCTCTTCATCATCCCCTGCTCCCTGTGTGATTGTGCAGAAAGCATACCAGAGGCGTCCTAGGCCCATCCTAAACGGCGGCTGTACCGGATCACTTTCATCGCGGGATTTCCCTCTCGCCGGAACCTCTGCCGAGCCGCCCCACTGGCGCCGCTATGCGCCCCTGCCACCATTCATCGACGGTTAACCTCTGCCACGTATGCTGGCGCCAAATCGGGTCATCGGGGCCCGTTATCACCACTCAAAAGGACATCAGGGAATGGTTGCCGCGCAACTCAACGACCCCAAAACTACCCTCGCGGATACCCTGCGGGCCACCGCGCATGCCATCGACGAGAGCCACATCAGCCTGCGCCAGATGCTCGCGCTGGTGGGCGAACAGGGCATGCTGCTGTTTTGCGTCCTGCTCACCGTCCCCTTCCTGCTGCCGGTCTCCATTCCCGGGGTCAGCACCCCGTTTGGCCTGCTGATCCTCTTTATCGGCATCGGCATCACCCTCAATCGGGTGCCCTGGCTGCCCGCCATGCTGATGGAGCGCCGCTTCGCCGCCGACCAGCTCAAGCCGACCCTGCACAAGGGGGCGGATCTGCTGGCCCGGGTCGATCGCGTTATCCGCCCGCGCCTGCTGGTGCTGACCGGCAGCAACACGGTCAACCGCTGCAACGGCCTGCTGATCATGCTGGCCGCCCTGCTGCTGATGCTGCCCCTGGGCGCCATCCCGTTTACCAACGCCATGCCTGCCTGGGCCATCCTGCTGCTGGCCACCGGCATGTTGCAGCGGGACGGTCTGTTCGTCGCCAGCGGCTATCTGCTGGTAAGCGCAACCCTGGTCTGGTTCAGCGTGCTGGCCATCGGCTTGCTGATGGCGGGCCAGAGCGCCAGCGGCCTGCTCGGCTAACCCCGATGCACAGAAAAAGGGCGACCAGATGGTCGCCCTTTTTGATTTGTGCGGGATACCGCCCGGTCAAAGCAGATCGTAGATAAGGGCCGAGATGGCAAGCAGCCCCATCACCAACACAAAAAGGGTACTCGGCCCGCGATAACGCTTGAGTGCGGGCAAGCGATAGATAGAGCAGGCCGGCAGCAGAAACAGGATCACCGCGATCAGCGGGCCACTGACGCGCTCGATGATGTCGAGCACATTGGGGTTCAGATAGGTGATGACGGCGGTCACCATAAACAGGATCACCGATGACACCCGGGCGATGGTCGACTCCTTGAGGGAGAGCCCCAGCCCCTGACAGGCACCGCTCACCATGCTCACCGTCCCCTCGCTCACCCCCATGGAGGTACCGAGGAAGGATTTGGACATGGCCAGAATAGCGATGAGTGGCCCCACATAGGCGATCAGCGGGTTGGAGAACTTGTTCGCCAGCGCCGACAGCACCGAGATATTGTCGGTGCGGGCCAGCGCCATCTCCGCCTGACTCAAACTCATCACGCAGCTCACCACGAAAAAGAGCACGCTGCCGCAAATCAGCATGCTGCTGTACTTGATGATCCGCTTGGCACGCAGGTCGGCATTCTCCTGACAGCGCTTCTTCTGCGCCGCACTGAAGGAGGAGATAATGGGCGCATGGCTGAAGGAGAAGACCATCACCGGCACGATCAGCCAGAGGGATTTCCAGAACGCCGGATCCCGCCAATCCACCGCTTGGCTCTCGCTGAAATAGGAGAGGCTCCACTGGGGCAGCAGATAGATGGAGAGGCCAATCAGAAAGGCGACCATGGGCAGCGCCAGCATGCTGATGGCCGACACCACGATCTGTTTGCCGGCCAGCAGCACCAGATGCAGGCCCAGCATCACCCCCAGCACCAGCAAGCCGCGCGGCAGCTCGGCATCCCCCAGCTGGTGAACCACGAAGCTCTGAATCGCGTTGGTGATGGAGATGCTGTAGACCAGAATGATGGGGTAGAAGGCCATCAGATAGACCAGCATCAGCAGTTTGCCCGCCTTGGCACCGAAGTGCTCCTCCACCACATGGGTGATATCCCCTTCCCGATGGGAGCTGGAGAGCACAAAGCGGCTCAATGCCCGGTGGGAATAATAAGAAAGCGGAAAAGCCAGCAATAAAATAAATAGCAAAATAACCGGGGAATTACTGCCAACAGTAATAGGAAGAAATAACGTACCGGCACCGACAGCAGTGGCATATAGGCCCATGGTCCATACCGAATCGCTTTTCTCCCATTTCAATTTTGAAACAGGGTTACTCTTTTCAGCAATAGAAACACTCATTGCAATATATACCTTATTAATCTGTCATCATTATTTTTATTGGCCCGAATAACAGGCTGGAGATATGTCGTTGCATATCGCCCTGCACATGAAAAAACAACGCCGCCAGCGGCCAACAGGGCCACCGGAGAGAAACGGAGCTGCCACGCTACCATCGTTGAAATCGCTATCCGGGTCAAGGTTAATAATTCATGACTATTTGAATCGGAATGTTTCAAAAGACAACAGGATGTATCACATTCGTCACCCAAAACCAGATTCACGCCTGTTTGATAACATACCGATAAAACCTCATGCTGTTGCCCAACAACACAAATAAGACCAGCGATCAGGCCGATAATATTAACACCTTAAGCTGTGGAATATGAGTTAAATAATACGGCCAACTTTTCTACTAATTGACAGTGATGTCAGCCAATTTATTCAGGGTAAAAGCGCAGGCTATTTCCCACAGCGACCGGGGCGGCACTTTCAACCTGCCGGGCAGTGCGCCACCCGGTTGCGGCCTGCCCGCTTGGCCCGATAGAGCCACTCGTCGGCCCGAGCCAGCGCCTGATTGATCTCCTCCTCCGGCTGCACCAGAGTTGTGCCCAGACTGACCGTGATGGCGACCGGATCGGCAGGCAGCGCTTCGACGGCGGCACGGATCTGCTCCGCCATCTGCTGCAAACCGGCTTCATCGATCCGCGGCAGCAGGATCAGAAACTCCTCGCCACCGCTGCGCACAAAGAGGTCGTCCGCCCGCAACAGGGCATCGATACAACTACTGAAGCGCTGCAAGGCCCGATCTCCCTGCTGATGGCCGTAACGATCGTTGAGCTGCTTGAAGTGATCGATGTCGAGCATGATAAGACCACAGGGCACCTCCCCTGCCCGCAGCGGCTGACAGTGTTCGAAGAAGAACCGGCGGTTGTAGAGGCCGGTCAACTGGTCGGTTTCACTCTGGCGCAGCAGTCGCTGCTGCAACTCGTACTGGCGGGTGATATTGCGGGTCACCCAGGCCACCGCCCGCTTGCCGTCATAGAGAGAGGGCAGCGGCGCAATCTTGCCCTCAAAACGCTGTATCCCTTGCGGCCCGGCGGCAGCATTGATCCCCCCCACCTCGGCTGCTGAGAGCTCATACTCCACCACTCGCACCTGACCGCTCGCCAGCGATTGGGCCACCTGCGCCTTGACCCATATGGCCATCTCGGGTGGCAGCACATCGGCCAGCTGCTTGCCCGCCAGCGGATTGCCATCGTGATAGGATTGCTGCTCCATACCGCCGATATATTCCACGTAATAGCCATCTTCACTGAGGATAAAAACGGGATCTGGCAGCTGGGCCATCACTTCATAAAGCTGGGTTACCGAAAGCGCCACGGAGACTCCTGTACTTCAACGTCAAACAGGGGGGAGATATTCTGCCTCAAGAGGACTCGCTCGCCCTCATCGGCAGAACAGAAAAATCTGCGGCCACAGCCAACAATCCTTTACATCTAGCAGCCTGCCAGCCTCTCGGCCAGCGCGTTGCTACTCCCGCCACTGCGCTCGCTCACAGTAGCGAAAGCCCCCTCCCCCGGTCGCGCATATCCCATTGTTTCAACTCACAAGTTCATTTACGCTGGCCGTCCTGAGTCCAGTTTTCACCTCATCAGCCATCAGGGAGCCAGCCACCCGCAACCGCAGGGGCTGTACCACGGAAAAGGAATCGCCAGATGAAAAACGCCATCGTCAAAGCCCGTTTCGAAGCGGTCAGCCTCGAAGGGGAACAGCTCACCCTCAAGATCGCCATCAAGGCCCCCGAGCCGGATCCCAAGTCCGCCAGCGGTGACTGGCGCTGCAAGGTGAAGCTGGCGGGGCTGAGCGACAAGACCTTTATCTACGGCATCGACAGCCTGCAGGCCCTGAGCCTCGCCATCAAGTTTGTTGAAACCGAACTGCGAGCTTTCTCCGATGCGGGCTGGCAGTTCTATCTGCCCGGCTGCCCCGATCACCCCATCGACATGAGCGCCTGCTACTTCCCGGCGCTCTAGCCCAGCCCATCCAAGGAGACCAGATGCACGGACCCGATCCCGCCAATCCCCACCCCATGAACGGCTTTCCCCAGGTGTGCTTTATCAAGAACACCATCAAGGGGCCCAATATCGAGGTGGGTGACTACACCTATTACGACGACCCGGAGGATTCGGCGGGCTTCGAGCGCAACGTTCTCTACCACTTCCCCTTCATCGGCGACAAGCTCATCATCGGCAAGTTCTGCGCCATCGCCCGAGGGGTGAAGTTCATCATGAATGGCGCCAACCACCAGACCTCCGGCTTCTCCACCTACCCCTTCTTTATCTTCGGCAACGGCTGGGAGCATGCCGCACCCGCCCCGGGCAGCCTCCCCTACAAGGGGGATACCGTGATCGGCAACGATGTCTGGATTGGCTATGACGCCCTGATCATGCCGGGAGTAAAGGTCGGCAACGGCGCCATCATCGCCGCCCGCTCCGTGGTCACCGGCGACGTGCCCGCCTACGCCGTGGTCGGCGGCAACCCCGCCAAGGTGATCCGCTACCGCTTCGGCGACGACACCATAGCCCGTCTCAACGCCATCGCCTGGTGGGACTGGCCGGTGGAGCAGATCAGCCGCAACCTGCCGCTTATCAGCGGCGGCGAAATAGTCGCACTGGAAGCGGCAACCCCATAGAGACAACCTATAAACCAAGCGAGATCGTAGAAACAACAAAGGGCGCCTTGTCGGCGCCCTTTGGCTTGATGGATATCGCTGAAGCCCGCTGGATTGAGCTGGCTATCAACCGGTGTTGCGCATCCCTGCGGCAATGCCGGCGATGGTGACCATCAGCGCCTTGTCCAGCTCGGGGTGCAGGGTCTCCGGGTGGTTGCGGGAGCGGTTGAGCAGCTCGGCCTGCAGCACGTTGAGCGGGTCAGTGTAGGGGTTGCGCAGCTTGATGGACTCCTTGATCCAGGGCTGATCCTCCAGCAGATCCCCGCACGGGCTCAGTTTCAGCACCACCTCGATGGATTCGGCAAGCTCCTGACGCAGCTGTTTGCCAAGGCCCCACAGCTCCTGCGGCACCAGACGGGTGTCGTAGTACTCGGCGAGCCAGACGTCCGCTTTGAGGAACACCATCTCCAGCATCTCAAGACGAGTGCGGAAGAAGGGCCACTGGGCGCTCATCTCTTCCAGCACGGCCAGCTTGCCGCCGTCGATGGCCTGTTGCAGCGCCTTGTGGGCACCGAGCCAAGCCGGCAGCATCAGGCGGTTCTGGGTCCAGGCGAAGATCCACGGAATGGCGCGCAGGCTCTCGACGCCGCCGTTGGGCTTGCGCTTGGAGGGACGGGAGCCGAGCGGCAGCTTGCCGAGCTCCATCTCCGGGGTGGCGGCACGGAAGTAAGGGACGAAGTCTGGATGACCGCGCACGATACTGCGGTAGTGATCGCAGGAGTCGGCGGCCAGCTGTTCCATCACCTCGCGCCAGCACTCTTTCGGCTTGGGCGGTGGCAGCAGGTTCCCTTCCAGCACGGCGCTGGTGTAGAGCTCCAGACTCTTGATCGCCACTTTCGGCAGACCGAACTTGAAGCGGATCATCTCCCCCTGTTCGGTGGTACGCAGACCGCCGCGCAGGGATCCCGGCGGCTGGGAGAGGATCGCCTGATGGGCAGGCGCACCGCCACGACCGACGGTACCGCCACGGCCATGGAACAGGGTGAGGCGAATATTGTTGGCCTCGGCCAGACCCACCAGGGATTCCATGGCGGCGTACTGGGCCCAGCCTGCGGCCATCATGCCCGCATCCTTGGCAGAGTCGGAGTAACCGATCATCACGTACTGACGGCCCTGAATGTAGCCGCGATACCAGTCCACCGAGAGCAGACGCTCCATCACGGCGGTGCCTGCCATCAGGTCATCCTGGGTTTCAAACAGCGGGGCGACCGGCATGCGGAACTTGCAGCCCGCCTCTTTGAGCAGCAGTTGCACCGACAGCACGTCGGACGGCGCACCGGCCATGGAGATGATGTAGATACCGAACGCATCGGGGTCGTGCTGGGCGATGACCTGACAGGTATCCAGCGTCTCGCGCACCTCGGCGCTCGGTTCCCAGTCGTGGGGAATGAGCGGGCGACGGGAGTTCAGTTCGTTAAGCAGGAAGGCCTGCTTGTCATCTTCGCTCCACTCGGCGTAGTCACCCAGACCCAGATAGCGGGTCAGCTCGGAGAAGACCAGCCCGTGACGCTCGCCATCCTGACGGATATCCAGCTTGACCAGATGGATGCCGAAACAGGCGACCTTGCGCAGCACGTCCAGCAACATGCCATCGGCGATATTACCCATGCCGCAAGCGTGCAATGAGTGGTAGCAGAGCTCCAGCGGCTCGCGCAGCTGGGCGGTAGTCTTGACCAGATCCTGGCTCTCGCTCACCTGACCCTGCACCTTGGCAGTGAGGTGCTCCTTGGTTTCGCGCAGCGCTTCACGCAGCTCGCGCACCAGCGCACGGTAGGGCTCGGGATGATCGCCAACGCGAGCGCGCACGGCGTCGGTACAGTCGGACATGGAGAGCTCGGAAGTGAGCTCCTTGATGTCTTTGTAGAACAGGCTCACCGCCATCCAGCGGCCCAGCTCCAGCACTTCGGCAGTCACCTTGGCGGTGACGAAGGGGTTGCCATCGCGGTCACCGCCCATCCAGGAGGTGAACTTGACCGGCGCGGCATCCAGCGGCAGCCGCACACCCAGATGGTGTTGCAGACGCTCGTCCAGATTGCGCATGAATTCTGGGATGGCAGGCCACAGGCTGTTCTCCACCACGGCGAAGCCCCACTTGGCCTCGTCGACCGGGGTCGGGCGCTGTTCGCGGATCTCGTTGGTATGCCACGCCTGATTGATCAGCTGCTCGATGCGATTGAGGATCTTGTCCCGCTCGCGTGGCAGCAGGTCGGAGAGCTCCAGCGCCTCGAGGCAGTCGTTGAGCTGTACGTGCTTGTGGATCAGGGTGCGGCGGGTCACCTCGGTGGGGTGAGCGGTCAGCACCAGATCGATATCCAGCTCGCGCACGGCCTGAATGATGGCCTCTTGCGACAGGTTGGAGGCTTTCAGCTTGTCGAACATCTGCTCCAGCGGGTCCGGGGTGCAGACCTGCTCTTCGCAGCGACGGGAGATGGTGTGGAACTGTTCCGCCACGTTGGCCAGATTGAGGAACTGGCTGAAGGCGCGGGCCACCGGCAGCAGTTCGTCATCGCTCAGGGTGCGCAGGGTATCGAGCAGACGTTCCCGGTCTGATTCATTGCCCTTGCGGGAGGACTTGGCCAATTGGCGAATGGTTTCGATCTTGTCGAGAAAGGCCTGACCCTGATGATCCTTGATGGATTTACCCAGCAGCTGACCCAGCATACCTACGTTGGCGCGTAGTGCGGCGTACTTTTCGTTCATTCCACATCCTTATCTTGTTGGTGCCTGACACCCATCCGGGGTGCTAGACGACCTCACTTATTGTTGTGCGATTACAACATATGCTCCGTCATCTTAGGGTGACAATCTACCCAGATTGTCTGCGCAAGGTCAAATAACAGGCCGATTCAGAACATGTATTTCCCTCACCACTCCACAACCGGCTTGTTATGTAACTTACTTACAGTTTTTACGCCCCTTTCACCGCCGCCGCTACAGGCAAAAACGTCTGATCAGGTGTTGCAACACTGCGGTGGTCGGCTTGACGAAGGAGAGGTCGAGATACTCATCCGGCTGGTGCGCCTGGGTGATATGGCCGGGGCCCATCACTATAGTCTCGCAGCCAAGCTGCTGGATAAACGGCGCCTCGGTGCAGTAGTTGACCGACTCGGCGGCGCGACCGCTCGCCTTCTCAGCTTCGCGCACCAGCACAGAGTCGTCGGCGCAGGCATAGGCGGGAATGGGTTCATGCAGATGTTGCAGATGCAGACAGCCCGGCTGGTGAATTTCGATGGGAGAGAGCGCCTCTTTGAGCATCCCCATCAACTCGTCCGGTCCCACCTGCGGGGTGGGTCGCAGGTCGATATGCAGCTCGCAGCAGCCGCAGATGCGGTTCGGGCTGTCACCACCCTGAATGTAACCGAGGTTCAGAGTCGGCTGCGGCACGGCAAAGCGGTGGTCGGCGTAGCGATCTTTCAGATCCTGCTGCAAGCGCAGCACCTGCCCCATCGCCTTGTGCATGATCTCCATGGCGTTGACACCGTTGGCGGGATCCGAGCTGTGACCGCTCTTGCCGGTAATACGGATCGCCTCCGACATATGTCCCTTGTGGGCCACCACAGGCACCAGCCCGGTCGGTTCGCCAATCACGGCGTAGTCGGGTTTGAGCTCGGCCGCCGCGGCGATGGCGCGGGCCCCCGCCATAGTGGTCTCTTCATCGGCGGTAGCGAGAATGCGCAGCGGCTTGGTCAGCTTGGTGAGATCGATTTCTTTGAGCGCTTCCACTATGAAGGCGAAGAAGCCCTTCATATCGATGGTACCGAGGCCATAGAGACGGTTGCCCTCTTCGGTCACCTTGAAGGGATCCTTGCTCCACCCTCCTTCATCAAACGGCACCGTATCGGTGTGGCCTGCCAGCAGCAGACCGCCCTCCCCCTGACCAATCGTCGCCACCAGATTGAACTTGCCCGGCAGGTCGGGGAGCGCCGTTACCTCGCACTGAAAACCGAGCTGACCGAACCAGTCAGCCAGCAGCCGGATCACCGCCTCGTTGCTCTGATCCCACTTGGGATCCGTGCTGCTGATAGAGGGAATCGCAATAATATTCTTATAAAGTGAAAAAAAATCCAGATTGGCCATCAGCTCCTCCTTGCGTCCCCGGAATGTTTCTGCTAGAAAATACAAATGCAAAGCGAGTGCATGAATATTCTGTAATTTTACCTGAATATCTGGCTCATCAACAAAGGCTTCTAGTTGTAAGGGAAAGTTAATGTTCTGTCACCTGATCTATAACCGACGACACACACCCGCCTGAATTGCCCCTCCGCACTTGTGCAAAGGGGCGATCGAACACCCTTGTGCACTGCAGCGTCATGCTGTGAATCTCGAACTCTGACTTGGAATATTCAACATGCTTAACACCGTTATCGTCGGTGCCAGTGGCTACGCGGGAGCCGAACTGGCCGCACTGGTACAGAACCATCCACAACTCAAGCTGTTCGGCCTCTATGTCTCCGCCGGCAGTCAGGATGCCCACAAGCCCTTCTCTTCCCTGCATCCCCAGTGGGTCGGCGCCCTCGATCAACCGCTGCTACCGCTGGACGACGACGGCATGACCCGGATCCTGACCCAGGCCGATCTGGTGCTGCTGGCCACCGCCCACGAAGTGAGCGCCGAGCTGGCGCCCAAGTTTCTCGCCAAGGGGCTGCCGGTGTTCGATCTCTCCGGCGCCTTCCGGGTCAAGGATCAGGGCTTCTACGACAGCTTCTATGGCTTCACCCACCAGAGCGAACAGTGGCTGGATCAGGCCGCCTATGGCCTGGCGGAGTGGAATGCCGATGCCATCGCAACCGCCCAGCTGATTGCCGTGCCCGGTTGCTACCCGACCGCATCGCTGTGCGCCCTCAAGCCGCTGCAGCAGGATGGCCTGATTGCCAAGGGGTGGCAGCCGATCATCAACGCCGTCTCCGGGGTTTCCGGCGCCGGGCGCAAGGCAGCCATCAACACCAGCTTCTGCGAAGTGAGCCTCAATCCCTACGGCACCTTCAATCACAGACACCAGCCGGAGATCAGCCATCACCTCGGCAAGGAGGTGCTGTTCCAGCCCCACCTTGGCAACTATGTGCGCGGCATTCTGGCCACCATCTATGTGCAGCTGGCGGACGGCGTCACTCCTACGCAAGTGGATCAGGCCTTCCTCAAGGCTTACGAAGGCAAGCCACTGGTGCGACTCACCGGCCAGATGCCCTCTATTCGCGGTGTGGCAAACACCCCTTACTGCGATATCGCCTGGCAACAGCAGGGCAACATGCTGGTGGTGGTCTCCGCCATCGACAACCTGCTCAAGGGCGCCGCCTCGCAAGCCATGCAGTGCATAAATATCAAATTTGGTTTTGAACCGGCCACCGGCCTGATTTAAGGACTTAGGAAGGATCTCGAACATGGACAAACAGACGTTGGTAATCAAGCTGGGCGGTGCCCTTATCGAGAACGACGAGGCGCTGACCGCCCTGTTCGCCACCCTCAAAACCTTTCTCGACGATCAGCACCGTCCGCTGGTGCTGGTACACGGCGGTGGCTGTCTGGTGGATGACCTGCTCAAGGGGCTGGGTCTCACCTCTACCAAAAAGAACGGCTTGCGGGTGACCCCGTTCGAGCAGATCCCCTTTATTGCCGGGGCGCTGGCGGGGACCGCCAACAAGCAAATGATGGCCAAGGCGATCGCCACCGGCATTCCGGCAGTTGGGCTCTGCCTCGCCGACGGCGGCCTCTGTCAGGTGACCCAGCTCGACCCGGATCTCGGCGCGGTCGGCGAGTGCAAGCCGGGCAACCCGGCGCTGGTGGCGGGGATCCTAGGTCAGGGCTTCCTGCCGGTGGTGAGCTCCATCGGCATCACTGCCGACGGGCAGCTGATGAACGTCAACGCAGATCAGGCGGCCACCGCCATTGCCGAAGCGCTCGGTGCCGATCTGGTGATGCTCTCCGATGTGAGCGGCATCCTCGATGGCAAGGGCAAGCTGGTGCCCCAGCTCGACAAGCTGACCGCGCTGGATTTGATGGAGAAAGGGGTGATCCGCGACGGCATGGCGGTCAAGGTAGAAGCAGCCCTGCACGCCGCAGAGACCCTCGGCAAGCCGGTCTGTGTCGCCAGCTGGCGCTACCCGGATCAGCTGCTCAAGCTGCTGGCTGGCGGCGCGGTCGGCACCCAGGTCGCTATTTGATCTCCACCGGAACAAGGAACATCCGATGCAACATCTTCTGAAAGACAGTGATCTGAACAAAGCCCAGATTGAAGCGCTGATTGCGCTGGGCAAGGCAGTGAAGGCCGACCCGAAGAAGTACAGCCAGGCGCTGGCGGGCAAGAGTGTGGTCACCCTGTTCGAGAAACCCTCCCTGCGCACCCGGGTCACCTTCGACATAGGCATCGCCAAGCTGGGCGGCCACAGCGTCTATCTGGATCAGCAGAACGGCGCGCTGGGCAAGCGGGAGTCGGTGAAGGATTTCGCCGCCAACCTGTCCCGCTGGTGTGATGCCATCGTCGCCCGGGTGTTCGATCACCAGACCCTGGTCGAGCTGGCGGAGCACGGCACAGTGCCGGTGGTGAACAGCCTGTGCAACCTCTACCACCCCTGTCAGGGGCTGGCCGACTTTATGACCATTGCCGAGCACTACGACGATCTGTCGAAGGTGAAACTTGCCTACCTCGGTGATGGCAACAACGTCAGCCACTCTCTGCTGCTGCTGGGGGCGACCCTGGGCACCGACGTCACCCTCATCTGCCCGAAAGGCCACGGCCCGGATACCCAGATCTTCCTGCAGGCGCAGGCATTGGCGGCCAAGTCGGGGGCAACCATCCACATCAGCGATGACGTGGCGGATATCGAAGGGTTCGACGTGGCCTACACAGATACCTGGGTCTCCATGGGCGACAACACCCCGATGGAGCAGGTCAAAGACCTCTTTATGCCTTACCAGATCAACCAGGCCCTGCTCGACCGCACCGGCATTGCACATGTGCAGCACTGCCAGCCGGCTCATCGGGAGCTGGAGATCACCTCGCAGGTGATGGATGGCCCCGCCTCCCTCATCATGGACGAGGCCGAAAACCGGATGCATATCCAGAACGCCGTGTTGCTGACCCTGTTTGGGCATAAATAGTCAGGGCAACAAGTAACGCGGCACTCAACCTGAATCACGACCCTTTTATTGAATCATCATCGAATCATCACGGAGAGAAGTAACATGAGCGGAATCAACAAGATCGTACTGGCTTACTCGGGTGGACTGGATACCTCGGCCATCATTCCCTGGCTGAAAGAGCACTATGACGCCGAAATCATTGCCTTCGTGGCCGACGTCGGTCAGGAGCGTGACGATCTGGAAGGGATCGAGCAGAAGGCCATCGCCTCCGGCGCCACCAAGTGCATCATCAAGGATCTGCGGGAAGAGTTCGTCAAAGAGTACGTCTACCCGACCCTGAAGACCGGCGCCGTCTATGAGGGCACCTATCTGCTGGGCACCTCCATGGCCCGTCCGGTGATCGCCAAGGCGATGGTGGAAGCGGCGCTGGCGGAAGGGGCCGATGCCATCTCCCACGGCTGCACCGGCAAGGGTAACGATCAGGTGCGTTTCGAAGGTGCGGTTGCCGCGCTGGCGCCCCAGCTGAAAGTCATCGCCCCGTGGCGGATCTGGGACATGCGCTCCCGGGAAGATCTGCTCTCCTATCTGGAGACCCGCAACATCCCCTGCAAGGCGACCCTGAAGAAGATCTACAGCCGCGACGCCAACGCCTGGCACATCTCCACCGAGGGTGGCGAGCTGGAGAGCACCTGGAACGAGCCGTCCGAAGCGGTCTGGCAGTGGACCGTACCGGCCGAACAGGCACCGGATCAGCCGGAGTACGTCAAGCTGACCGTGGCGCAGGGTGAAGTGGTGGCCGTGGATGACCAGCCGCTCAGCCCGCACCAGATCCTGATGACCCTGAACGAGCGTGCCGGCAAGCACGGCGTGGGCCGCATCGACATCACCGAAAACCGGATGGTGGGGATGAAGTCCCGCGGCTGCTACGAGACCCCGGGCGGTACCGTGATGGTCGCCGCGCTGCGCGCCGTGGAAGAGCTGGTACTGGATCGCCCGACCCGCGCCTGGCGGGAGAAGCTGGGTGCCGAGTTCTCCCATCTGGTTTATGACGGCCGCTGGTTCACCCCGCTGTGCAAGGCGATCCTCGCCTCTGCCAACGCCATCGCCGAAGATCTGGACGGTGAAGTGGTACTGAAGATGTACAAGGGTCAGGTCACCGCGGTGCAGAAGAAGTCACCGAACAGCCTCTACTCCGAAGACTTTGCCACCTTCGGCGCCGACGAAGTGTATGACCAGAGCCATGCCGAAGGCTTTATCCGTCTCTACACTCTGGCCAGCCGGATCCGCGCCATGAAGGAGCAGCATCAGGCCATCGGTGGCGATCACACCCACGGCTAAGCAAGCGCGATAACCCGTTGATTCCGTTGAGGGGGCATGGCCCCCTCTTCTACAGGCAGAGGGCATAGCCCCTGACCCATCATCAGCGGGTGTGACAAGAGCGGCAGCGCCCCGGCCGCTTCTGTGAGATAACAGGCTCGCAGAAAAACAGGGCACGATTTCAAGCTCGGTGGCCAGGGCGCCGCCGACAACGCATTCAAGGAGAGCAGTATGGCACTTTGGGGTGGACGCTTCAGTCAGGGAGCCGATAGCCGGTTCAAGCAGTTCAACGATTCGCTGCGGTTCGATTACCGGCTGGCGGAGCAGGATATTCAGGGCTCCATGGCATGGGCCAAAGCGCTGGTCAAGGTGGGCGTCTTGACCGCCGATGAGCAGGGCAAGTTGCAGCAGGCGATGGAGGTGCTGCTCGCCTCGGTGCAGCAGGATCCCCAGCAGATCCTGAGCTCGGATGCCGAAGACATTCACTCCTGGGTCGAGAGCCAGCTCATCGCCGCCGTCGGCGATCTCGGCAAGAAGTTGCACACCGGTCGCTCGCGCAACGATCAGGTCGCCACCGACTTGAAACTCTGGTGCAAGGCGCAGGGCGAGCTGCTGCTCGGCTCCATCACCGCCCTGCAGCAGGGGCTGGTCGCCTCGGCGCGCGTCAATCAGGCCGCGGTGCTGCCCGGTTACACCCACCTGCAGCGGGCCCAACCGGTCACCTTCGCTCACTGGGCGCTGGCCTATGTGGAGATGCTGGAGCGGGACTACTCCCGCCTGCAGGATGCGCTGAAGCGCCTCGACACCAGCCCGCTCGGCTGCGGCGCGCTGGCGGGCACTGCCTACGCCATCGACCGCGAAGCGCTGGCGCTCGACATGGGCTTTGCCGGCGCCACCCGCAACAGTCTGGACTCGGTCTCCGATCGGGATCACGTGGTGGAGCTGATGCACGTGGCATCCCTCTCCATGACCCACCTGTCGCGCTTTGCCGAAGACCTTATCTTCTACAACACCGGCGAGGCGGGCTTTGTCGAGCTCTCCGACGCGGTTACCTCCGGCTCGTCGCTGATGCCGCAGAAGAAGAACCCCGATGCGCTGGAGCTTATTCGTGGCAAGACCGGCCGGGTGGTCGGCGCCCAGATGGGCATGCTGATGAGCCTCAAGGCGCTGCCGCTGGCCTACAACAAGGACATGCAGGAAGACAAGGAGGGGCTGTTCGATGCCCTCGACACCTGGCACGACTGCCTCGACATGGCGGCGCTGGTGCTAATCGATCTGAAGGTGAATGGTGAGCGCACCATGGCGGCGGCGCAAGGCGGCTATGCCAACGCTACCGAGCTGGCGGACTATCTGGTAGCCAAGGGGATTCCATTCCGTGAAGCGCACCATATCGTCGGCGAAACTGTGGTATTCGCCATCAGCGTGGGCAAACCGCTGGAGGAGCTCTCCATCGGCGAGTTCCAGCGCTTCAGCCCGGTGATCGAGTTCGACGTCTACCCCAATCTGGAACTGGAAGCGACCCTGGCCAAGCGGGTCGCCAAAGGCGGCGTCGCCCGCGAACAGGTAGAAGCAGCCCTGACCACCGCCGAAACCTGGCTGGCAAAACGGACGGGTTAAACCAACCTGCTTGTCATTCGAACTAGAAAGCAAAACGGCAACCTCAGGTTGCCGTTTTTTATTGCTCACCGCGGTTCAGGCGCTGGCATTAAGCAGTTTGCCAACCCCCTCCCCCTTGCCATTGGGCAAGGTCTGTTTAAAGGCAGCGAGCAGCTGATCGAGGTTGAGATGGCTGGCACCGAGGGAATCCTTGAGAGTATCAAGCTCGCTTTGCAGGGCATCGAGGCGGGTGCTCTGGGTGCCGCTCACCAGCTGGTTGCGGGCGCTGTCGATGGCTGCGGGAAGGGATTGGCCACCATTCTCCTGCCCCAGAGTCTGCATCAGCTCCCCCATAAAGTGGTTGATGGCAGCATGGTTCTGCTCGCTGTCGGCATCCTTGACACCCAGCCGCTGGAACAAGCTCTGGACGGTCGGGGCGAGGCGATCTTCCTGCACTGTTTGCTGCACAGGCTCAGGTTTGGCACTGCTGCCGAGCAGCTGACTGCCCAGCTTGAGGGCGATAGAGGCAAGGGGAAGCAGGTTGCTGATCATGATATCTCTCCGCGACAACGACCCTTGATGGTGTTGCCAAGAGATGTGCATAAGCGGGGCCAGCACGGCGATAAAACGCACTGCACCGGCTAATCCCTTGAATGGCTGATCTATTTATTCAACCAGCACGCAGGAGATAGCCGAGCGCAAAGGGGAGTCAGGCGGCCAGTAGCTGCCGCCACGGGCGGTAGTGGCAATATGGTGGCAAAGCGTTTTGCCGCCCCCCCCGGGCAGCTATCGCCCTCTTTTCACACCCTGCTCGCCAACTCTTTGAGCCACTTGCGCAGCCGCCCGTTAGCGTTGAGATAGGGGGAGGCGCTATTGAACTGGATCATCCGCCCGAGCGTCCACTTCTCATACCAGAGGCAGCCATACAGCTGCAGGTCGCTGCGCGCCTCCACCAGTTCGATGATGTGCCCTCTGGCGGCAGCCAACCGCTGTAACAACGCCGGATAGCTGAGCCCCTCGTAATCCCGATAGAACTTTTGGGCCAGCCTGCCCAACTCGTTCCACTTAAAACCGGTTTCGGGAAAATCCACTGGCAGACCTGCCGCATCCCGCTCGATCCACTTGATCAGCAGTTCGTTCCAGCCGATAAGGTAGGCCAGCAGATTGGCGACGCTCATGGTGGTTCCCTTGCTGTGCCCTGTCAGGGTCGGCTCCCGCACCCGGCTCTCGGGGACGGCCTGCAACGCCTTGAACAACTTGCTGAAATTGGTATCGATCGCGAGTAGCAGCTCGGCCTTGTTTTGCGGGATCCCCATTGCTCTCCCCTTTTCAGATTTGCTTGCGGTGCAGCCGAGGCGATTGCCGCAACCCCGGCAGCACGTTACGCTAGCCCTCTTCCATCCTGTACAGCTCATCCAGTGCAGGCCAACCATCACGGCAAGATCGGCAATGAATCAACTAATCAGCTATATCAGGGCCATTCATCGACAGGAGAGCCCCGTCACTCTCACCCGCCAAGAGAGTGAACACTATAGCGAGCATGATGAGAGCGGCACTGTGATCCAGCACCAGATAACCACCAGCTGGTTTGCCAATGGGGGCGTCATCCGCCAGCAAACCGAACAGGACGAAGCGCCATCGCAGCAGCTTTGTGCCGAGTGCTGGATCAGCTATCGGGTCATCGCCAGCCCCATCCCCATCACTCCAGCCAGCAAGCTGTTTCACAACCACTGCCAGGAGCGATTCTGGTTGAAGGTGCAGGGCATCACGCCGCAAAGGTGACTGGTGCGCCCGTGAGCAGGGCGCGGCAGGGGGAAACGCAAAGAGGCTCCGAAGAGCCTCTTTTTGTTTCCGTGTCTGAACCCGACTCAGCCCAGCAGTAGATAGAGCTGATGCGCCGCCACACCGGCGCACAGGCCGCCGATGGTGTGGGCAACGATGGCGCGGGAGGTGAGGTGGCGATAGCCGAGGGCATCCAGCATGGCGGTGTGGGTGCTCAGGAAGCCACTCCAGCACATCCCCATGGCGGTAAACACCGCAACCTCGTTACCGGTGATCCACCCCTTGGCGATAAAAGGGGGCACCAGCGACATGGCGGCACCGACCGCACCGAGCGAGGTAGCCGGGAAAGCGACCAGCTCCGGCTGCTGGAAGCCAAACAGCAGGTCAAACAGCCAACTCACCTTGGCGGCCAGCACCGGCAGCAGGGCTACCCCCTGAAACGCTTCGCCGGTATAGCCCTTGTCGCCTGGGCCAAAGGTGAGCAACATCACGAAGGTGCTGATGATCAGCACACCCGGGATCACCGCCATCCCCAGCTCCACGCCAGATTTGCCGCCATCGAGCAGTGAGTTGAGGATCCGCAGCCAGCCGGGAGCCGCCTCTTTGGTCACCCCTACCTTGCGGCCGTCGGACGATACAGCATCATCGTTCAGCACTTCCCCCACCAAGGGGCGGATCATCCGCTGCATCAGCCGGGTAGAGACCACCGAGCCCACCAGAGCACCCAGCAACCCGATCAGCGCCGCGCTGGCGGTGGATTCACCGCTCGGCAGTTGCAGGGTGGCCATAAAGGTCACCACGATCAGCCCCATGCCGAAGGCGGTGCCGAAGTTGGTGAGCGACACCAGCTGCCAGGGGGTGAAGCCTTTGCGAAAGCGGCTGTCCTTGGCGAGGCTGATCACAGCCGGGTTGTCGGAGAAGAAGGTCATCAGCGCCGCCAGCGCGGTGCGGCCAGGCAGACGAAACACCGGCTTCATCAGCGGGGCCAGCAGTACCTCCAGCAGGCGGATCACCCCGAACTCACTCAAGAGCTGGCTCAGGGCACCGGAGAGCACCGTGATCCCCATGATAAAGAGCACGGTATTGAGCAGCAGCTGGTGGGCGGTATTGAACAGGGTGTTGACCATGGCAGAGAGGCCCATCTGGCTGCCGAGGTAACCGAACAGGCTGCCGAGAATAAGCAGTACCAGCACGGGTTCCATCCAGTTCCGAATGGCGGCAAGTCGCCCCTTTGACTCTATAACTACATGATTTTCCATATCTATCCTGCGGTTCATCTGTGCGTGTGTGGTTGTTTTTATGGTTAAAAAATGGCTGCGCCAAATAGAAAAAAGCCCTTGTCTTGCGACAAGGGCTTTTTGAATTGGCTCCTCCTACTGGACTTGAACCAGTGACATACGGATTAACAGTCCGCCGTTCTACCGACTGAACTAAGGAGGAATTGTAATTGGTGCCCAGAGACGGAATCGAACCGCCGACACGGGGATTTTCAATCCCCTGCTCTACCGACTGAGCTATCTGGGCAAATGGTGCCGGCTACCGGAATCGAACTGGTGACCTACTGATTACAAGTCAGTTGCTCTACCTACTGAGCTAAGCCGGCACACTTTAAACCATTGTGCATGAACAAATTTTTTATTTCATGGCACCAAAATTGGTGCCCAGAGACGGAATCGAACCGCCGACACGGGGATTTTCAATCCCCTGCTCTACCGACTGAGCTATCTGGGCGTGGGCGCTATTAAACGGATTTTAAGGCGGATGGTCAACGGGAAATTTCACTTTTTGTCTCGTTCGTCTCTTTTTTGCGCAACATCGTCCATTTCTGCCACTTCTTCGGCACAGGCCGCGCGTTTTCGCCCCCAGACTCTGGGTTCCTCCCCCTTGAGCAGGCGGGAGATGTTCTCGTGATGGCGGATCAGAATGAGGCAGGAGAGCAGGGAGACTGGCAGGGTATATTCGGGTTTGAGCAGGTAGGTAAAGAGTGGCGTCAGCAGCACGGTAATGATGGAGGCCAGCGAGGAGTAGCCGCTCACCAGCAGCACCAGCAGCCAAGTGCCAATCACGGCGCCCCCCATGGTAAAGCCGATGGGCATCATGGTCCCCAGTGCCGTGGCGACTCCTTTGCCACCGCGAAAATGAAAGAAGATGGGGTACATATGGCCGAGGCAGGCGGCGACCCCGATAAAGCCGAGGTAGACGGGTTTGATCTGCAGATACCAGGCGAGATAGACGGGCACAGTCCCCTTGAGCACATCGAGCAACAGCACCACCAGCGCCGCCATCCGGCCACCAAGGCGCAGCACATTGGTTGCCCCCGGATTGTGGGAGCCATGATCCCGCGGGTCGGGCAGACCGGTGCAGCGGGAGACCAGCACAGCACTGGATAGTGAACCACCCAGGTAGGCCAGAATAATCATCAAAATCGTCAGGGCCGTCATCTTGGTCGTTTTTACCACGATATGAATGGGGTATGATGCGGGCCACATACGCTGGCATGGGCCCATGCCCACCCAGAGCGCCTCGGCAAGCCTGTTGCCCGGCCAGCATCCCTGCGCTGTCATCACAGCCCATCAAGAGTAAAGAAGAAGTACAGTCATGGACAAGGTGTTTATTCGCGGACTCGAAGTTTTGACCACCATCGGTGTATATGAGTGGGAGAAGGGCATTCGCCAAAAGCTCCGTTTTGACCTCGAGATGGGGTTCGACAACCGCCCCGCGGCAGCAACCGACGACATCAATCTGGCACTGGATTATGCCGACCTCTCCAACAAGATTTGCGAGCATGTCACCGGCAAGGTGGTCGAGCTGGTCGAGACCATGGCCGAGCAGGTCGCCATGCTGGTGCTCGCCGACGAGCGGGTACAGTGGGTCAAGGTGACCCTCACCAAGCCGGGCGCCGTGCCCAATGCCGCCGGGGTCGGCGTCGAGATCCTGCGCCATCGCACCCCTGCCGCGAGCAGCAACTGATGACCACCATCTATATCAGCCTCGGCTCCAACATCGAGCGGGATCGCCATATCCGCGCCGGGCTCGATGCCCTGCACGCCGAATTTGGCGAGCTGCGGGTCTCCCGGGTATTCGAAAGCGAAGCGGTCGGCTTCAACGGCCGCCCCTTCTACAACCTGGTAGCGGCTGCCGAGACCGATCTGCCGCTGACCACCGTCTGCCAGCGACTGCGGGCCATGGAGTTCGCCCACGGCCGCGAGCCGGATGCCAAGAAGTTCGCCCCGCGCACCCTGGATCTCGACCTGCTGCTCTATGGCGATCTAGTCTGCGACACCCCGCTGGTGCTGCCACGCGGTGAAGTGCTCACCAACGCCTTCGTGCTGTGGCCGCTGGCCGAGCTGGCCCCCAAACTGTGCCACCCCCTCGATGGACGCACCATGGGCGAGCTGTGGCAAGCCTATGACAAGGCCTCCCAGCAGCTGTGCCCCATTCCCTTTCACTGGGAAGCGTGCGAATTGCAGCATCACTGATCAACAAGGGCGCCTCACGGCGCCCTTGTTGTTTGCACAGACAGGGTTGCTTATCACGGATAAGAAAGTGTCATTGGGCCTGACCCTGCGAGGCTGGCAGGATAGCGCCCACTACAGGAGAACCCCATGCCACTCGATACCATTCACCACTTCAACTGCCAGCTACTGGCCGAACTGCCCCACCAGCGCTATGAGCATGAACCCATCCTCGACTACGCCACCGATGAAAAGGTCAAGGCCCGCCTCGGCTGGCAGGCGGAGTTCAGCAAGACCCTGTTTCTCAAGTTCAAGGATGGCCGCTTCGCCCTGCTGCTGACCCATAGGGACGGACGGCTCGACAACAAGGCTGTCAAAGCCGCACTCGGTGCCAAGCCCTCCATCTGCACCGCCGAAGAGATGCAGGCGGAGATTGGCTGCCTGCCGGGAGCGGTCTGCCCCTTCCTGCCCCGTGCCGATATTCCACTACTGGTGGACCCGCAACTGCTCAACCACACCGCCTTCACCTGGACCCCGGGCCACCCGGAGCAAACCTTTCTGCTGGCGACCGAGCATCTGGCCGAGGTACTGGCGCAGCTCCCCTGCCAAGTCAGCTATCTGCCCGCACCGACGGCGTAGCCCCATCGTGCGCCAGCTGGGCGAAGATCAACGCCGCCAGCATGGAGAGCAGCCCGACACAGAGGTAGGTAAGGTGGAACCCGGCCAGCCACTGGCCGTTAGCCGCTGAGGTACCCGCCGAGAAGAGCCCGAGCAGGCTGGCGGCAATCGCCACCCCCAAACTCATGGAGAGCTGCATCACCACCGAGAGCAGACCGTTGCCACTGCTGGCCAGAGTCGGGCTGAGATCTTGCAGCGTGAGCGTGTTCATGGCGGAGAACTGCAGCGAGTTGATGGCGCCGAAGATCGCCAGCCAGCCCAGCAAGACCCCGTAGGGGAGCTGGTTGTCGATGAAATAGAAGCTGGCGATCATCGCCCCCAGTAGCAGGGTGTTGCCGATCAGGATGCGGCGATAGCCCACCTTCGGAATAAGCTTGTTCACCAGCGTCTTGGTCAGCATGGCGCCAATCACGGTGGGGATCATGGTCATCCCCGCCTTGCTCGGGGAGAAACCGAGCCCCAGTTGCAGAAACAGCGGAGTGAGGAAGGGCATGGCGCCGCTGCCGAGGCGGGCAAACAGGTTGCCCCAGATGCCGATGGCAAAGGTGGCGGTCTTGAACAGGTTCAGGCTAAAGAGCGGCTGCGGTGCATTGGCGGCATAGAGCCAGTAGCTCGCCATCGCCGCCAAGCCGAAGATCAGTGCAAACAGCGCCCAACCGGTGGAGATGCTGTGCTCCCCCAAACCCTGCAAGCCGACCGACACCAGCACCATGCCGACGCTGAACATCACAAAGCCCTGCCAGTCGAACCGGGCGGTCTGCTGCCGCAGCTCCGGCATAAAGTGCCAGCTGGCGATAAAGCCGAGCAACCCCACCGGCAGGTTGATGAGAAACACCCAGTGCCAGCTCGCCACTTCCACCAGCCAGCCACCGAGCGCCGGCCCCATCAGCGGGCCGAGCAGCCCCGGGATGGTGACAAACGACATCACCCGCAGCAGCTCGTGCTTGTCATAGACCCGCAGCACCGCCAACCGTCCCACCGGCATCAGCAGCGCACCGCCAATCCCCTGAAGCACACGGGCGGCCACCAGCATGGAGAGCGAATTGGAGGCGGCGCAGGCGAGCGAGCCGAGGGTAAAGAGCGAGATGGCAGCCAGATAGATGCGGCGGGTGCCGAATCTGTCTGCCAGCCAGCCGGAGGCCGGGATCAGCAGCGCCACCGTAAGCATGTAGGCGATGATCACCGACTGCATCTGCAGCGGGCTCTCTCCCAAGGTCTCGGCCATGCTGGGCAGGGCGGTGTTGAGAATGGTGCCATCCAGCGCCTGCATAAAGAAACCGACCGCCGCCAGCAGGGGCAGCCACTTGCGCTGGGCATCTGTCACTGTGTGGCTCATTGCCACCTCCATTATTTTTGCGGGGGAGCGGCGGCGGTCAGGAAGAGATCGACACAACTCAGGGTCCAGGCATCCTGCTCGGCAGCGCTCTGGGTCAACGGCAGACCCAGCTCACGGAGCATTCGCTCCTTGCCCTGCCACATCAGCAACAGCTGCAAGGCGGCCTGTTCGCTGTCTTGATGGCACAGCAGGCCTTGCTGCTTTTGCTGCTCCAGCCAGTTGGACAGCATCTCGGTCACGTAGAGCGGGCCCGCCTCGAAAAAAAGGGTGGCCAGCTGGGCATCGTTGCAGCTGATGCAGGTGCGAAAGATATTGATGGCATCATCGCTCAGGATCAACTTGCGAAAGCTGCGACCAAAGGCAATCAGGCTCTCCCGCACATTGTTGCCACGCAACAATACCTCCGGCATCAGCTCGCTGCTGACGCACTTGCTGCCCACCGCTTCGGCAAACAGCGACTCCTTGTTGGCAAAATGGCTGTAGACCGTCTGCTTGGAGACGCCCGCCTCACTGGCCACCATGTCCATGCTGACCAGATGCAGACCATGCTGACAGAAGAGCCGCCCGGCAGCATCGAGGATCGCAGCCCGCTTCTGCTGACTACGGGGTGAAATGTTCATTTTTCCTCCACAATCAAACTGGACAGTCTAGTTTCGAAAAACTAGACTCACCGGTGTGATTTGATGTTATGTCAACCAGAGGATGATGTCATGACACTTTGCTTAATCCTGCTGGCGCTGTTACTGAGTGGCTGCAGCCCGGTCACAGAGTCAGAAGAAACACCCGTCCTGACCCGGGTGATCGCCCAGCCGCTGCAAGCCAGCGATCACTACCCGGTGCTGCACCGCTTCAATGGCCGGGTGATCGCCCCCGAGCACAGCCAGATAGGCTTCGAGCTGGCAGGGCGGATCGCCACCCTGCACAAGGGACGGGGAGAGCCGGTCGCGGCTGGCGAACTGCTCGCCACACTGGACACCCGGCTGCTGGCAGTGGAAGCCAAAGAGCTGGCCGCCCGGGCCGCCCAGAACGAGGCCGAACTGACCCTTGCCCGGCAGACGCTCGATCGGCTCACAGCTCTGCGCCAGCAGCAGTTCAGCTCCCGTCAGGCGCTGGATGAACAGCAAGGCAAAGTCCGCATGCTGGAGGCAAGCGCCAACCAGCTGGCCGCCGCCCTCGAAGCCAACCGGGTCAAACAGGAGAAATCACAGCTGCGCGCCCCCTTCAACGGGATTGTGGTCAGCCGCGAGCAGGCATTGGGGGCTGTGGTGGCCGCAGGCCAGCCTCTCTTCTCCCTGACCCGCAGCGGCCAGTGGGAGGCCGATATCGGCGTGCCGGTGAAACAGGCCGAATCCCTGATCGTCGGCCAACGCTATCCCCTGCAAAGCGGGGCGCAATCACTGGAGGGGCGCCTGCTTAATCTGGGGGTACAAGTGGACGGGCAGACCCACACCCGCACCGCCCGCTTCCAGCTGACCCGGGGCGGCGAACAGCTGGCAGAGGGGCAACTGATCACCCTGCTGCATCAGACCCGCGAGCCCACCCGCGCCTACGAGGTGCCGCTCACCGCACTGACCCAGGGATTGCGCGGTAGCTGGACCCTCTATCTGCTCAACGACGAAACGCCACCCCGGGTGGTCAGTCGGGACGTCACCCTGCTGCAGCAAGATGGCGAACGGGCCTGGATCAGTGGTGCCCTGAACGGACAGGAACAGCTGGTGACCGATGGCCTGCATAAACTGGTGCCGGGCCAGCAGGTCACCCTGAGCACCAGCGTGGATCATCAGGCGGCGCATCTGGAGCCACAGTCATGATCCGCCCGTTTATCGAGAATGGCCGACTGCTGCTGTTGACGGTCGCGCTGCTGCTGACGGCCGCCCTTGCGGCATTGCAGATCCTGCCCAGAACCGAAGATCCCCAGCTCACCAGCCGCTTTGCCAGCGTGGTTACCCACTTCCCCGGGGCCAGCGCCGAGCGGGTGGAGGCGCTGGTGAGCGAGCCCATCGAGAACCGGCTGCGGGCCCAGAGCGAGATCAAGCTGATCGAGTCGAGCTCTCGCCCCGGTCTCTCCATCATCAATCTGGAGCTCAAGGATGAGGTCAGCGATGTCGAGCCCGTCTGGTCCAGAGTCCGTGACCGGCTGGCAGATCTTGCCGCCGGACTGCCAGCCGGCGCCAGTGCCCCCAAGCTGGATGACGAGAAGGGCTACCCCTTCACCCGGCTGGTCAATGTGGTCTGGCGCGGGCCGGGCCAGCCGCAGCTGGATCGCCTCGCCCGCTACAGCGCCGAGCTGGAACGCCGGGCTCGCCAGCTGCCGGGCACCGAATACGTCGAGCGGGTCGGGGCACCGCAGGAGGAGATCGAGGTGCGGTTCGATCCCCTCGCCCTCAGTGCCAGCGGCATGAGTGGCGAACAGCTTGCCCAGGCACTGAGCGGTGCCGATGCCAAAGTGGCCGCCGGGGAGTTGCAGGGCAGCCACAATCGCTTTCAGGTGGAGATCCGCGGCGCCCTCGATACCCTGGAGCGGATCCGCCAGATCCCGCTGCGCACCGGCGAGCAGGGCCAGACCCTGCGCCTTGGCGATCTGGCCGAGGTACGGCGTACCCTGCACCAGCCGGAGAGCCAGCTGGCCTTTGCCAATGGTGAGCGGGCCGTGGTGGTCGGCCTGCGCATGGCACAGGATCACCGCATCGACCTCTGGTCGGCACGGGTCGATACCATGCTGGCCCAGCTGCAACAGGACTTGCCGGATAATATCGGCCTCGTCACCAGCTTCGATCAGCAGCGTTATACCGATCAGCGGCTCGACACCCTGCTCATCAACATTGTGCAGGGCTTCCTCATCATAGTGGCCGTACTGCTGGTGACCTTGGGAGTCAAGGCCGCCATTATCGTGGCCCTGTCGCTGCCGCTTACCGTGGCGTTCTCATTCGCCTGCATGAACCTGATCAATCTGCCCATTCACCAGATGTCGGTCACCGGTCTGGTGGTGGCGCTCGGGATCATGGTGGACAACGCCATCGTCATGGCGGATCGGGTGCAGTATCAGCGCCGCCACGGCATGGCCATGAGTGCCGCCGCACTGGAAGCCATCGGCCACCTCTGGCTGCCACTGCTGGGCTCCACCCTCACCACCATGCTCGCCTTTATGCCGATCATTCTGATGCCGGGCCCCGCAGGCGAGTTTGTCGGCGGCATCGCCTGGGCGGTGATCTGCTCGCTGCTGGGATCCTACCTCATCGCCCACACCCTGGTGGCTGGCCTCGCAGCCCGCTGGATTGGCAGTGATCAGGGGGGACGCTGGTATCAGGATGGCTTGCACCTGCCCCGGGTGAGCGCACGTTTCCAGCAGAGCATCGCCATGGCGCTGGCTCACCCCTGGCGTACCCTGCTGCTGGTCAGTCTGCTGCCCCTGCTCGGTTTCTGGGTGGCGGGCCGCCTCACCGAACAGTTCTTTCCCCCTGCCGACCGGGACATGATCCACATCGAGGCCAGCCTCTCCCCACAGGCGAGCCTGGCGCGCACCCGCGAGCTGGCACTGGGGCTCTCCGTCGAGCTGGCCAGCCTCCCCGAGCTGGTTCGCCAGGATTGGGTGGTGGGCGACAACGCACCCAGCTTCTACTACAACCTGGTGCCCAGAAAACAGGGGCGGGCCGATTACGCCCAGGGGATGATCACTCTGCAGGATGCCGATGCTGCCGAGCGGCTCATTCCACAACTGCAGCAGCGGCTCGATGCAAAATTTCCCGAAGCGCAGATCCTGGTGCGCAAGCTGGAACAGGGGCCGCCTTTCAATGCCCCGGTCGAGCTGCGGCTGTTTGGCCCCGACCTTGAACAACTACACCGTCTGGGAGAGGAGCTGCGCAGTCTGCTCGCCAATACCCCGGCAGTGGTGCAGACCCGCGCCACCTTGCAGGCCGGGGCCCCCAAACTCTGGTTGCAGGTCGATGAGGAGGCCGCCCGACTGGCAGGCATGAGCCTGACAGATGTTGCCTCCCGGCTGGCGGGCGCACTGGATGGCAGGTTGGGCGGCACTGTGCTGGAAGGCACCGAGTCAATCCCGGTTCGGGTGCGACTGGCCGAGCCCTTGCGTCAGGATCCGGATGCGCTGCTCAATGTGCCGCTGTCGCTCACCGGCACCGGCCAGCAAGGGGCAGCCAATCTCACCTTGCGGGCACTGGCCACTCCCGAGCTGCTGCCAAGCTGGGGGGAGATCAGCCGTCGGGATGGTGAGCGGGTCAATGTGCTGGAGGCCTATCTGGCGGTCGGCGTACTGCCGCAAACCGTGCTGGAGCAGGTCAAAGAGAGGCTGGCCGCCAAGGCGCTGGCGTTGCCGCCGGGCTATCGACTGGAGTTTGGCGGAGAAGCCGCCAAGCGGGATGAATCGGTGGGCAATCTGATGGCGCACGTCAGCCTGGTCGCCGTGCTGCTGGTGGCCGTGCTGGTGCTCAGCTTCAACTCGTTCCGGCTGGCAGGCATCGTCACCCTGGTGGCGATCCAGTCGGCGGGGCTCGGGCTGCTGTGGGTCTGGCTGCTGGGGTACCCCTTCGGGTTTACAGTGATCATCGCCCTGCTGGGACTGATGGGGCTGGCCATCAACGCCGCCATCGTCATTCTGGCCGAGCTGAAGGCAGACCCGCAGGCACAACAGGGCAATTTGCCGCAGATCCGTGACCTGGTGGCCGGTTGCAGCCGCCACATCGTCTCGACCACCATCACCACGGTGGGCGGCTTCATCCCGCTATTGCTGGGGGGCGGCGGCTTCTGGCCTCCCTTTGCCATCGCCATCGCCGGTGGCACAGCGCTGGCGACCCTGCTCTCGTTCTACTTTGTGCCGGTGGCGTTTGTGCTGTTCAACCGTCGCCGTCCTGACCCGATGCAGGAGAGCTGCAACGCGCAAGATCAGTTATCGGGCTGACCCAGCATGGCTTTGAGCCGCTCTTCCAGAGTGGGCTCGGGGGCCTTGAGGGTCGCCATAAAGAGCTGCTCGATACCGGCCTTGTCCTGACTTTTCACGATAAACACCAGTCGGGACTGGGCCTTGCCCTCCGGCCACTCACCCAGTGCCTGCAGCGGATAGAGCTGGCCGTGGACGCCGTGGATCACCACCGGCTGGCTCTCCCCTTCCAGCTGCAAAATCCCCTTGAGGCGCAGCAGGGCATCGCCATACTGCGCCTGCACCGCATCGATGGCGGCCAGCAGGCGAGAGGGCTTGAGCGGCTCACCGATGCGCAAAGAGAAACTCTCGATGTTGCCGTGCTCGAAGTGGGTGGGCGCAGCTGTGCCCACCTTGGCGGCGAACGGTTGCATCTTCGGCTGCATCGGTGACGCCAGCCCCTGCTTGGGGGATTCGGTGCGCAGCCAGGCCAGCAGCTGGCGCACATCGCGCCCGGCCGCTTCGTTGTAAGCGCCGAGCTTCTCCAGCACCGCTGGCGACAGTTCGCCATTGGTCACCTGCTGGATCGGGGCCGCTGGATTGAGGGCCGCCAATTGGGCTTCGACCCGCGCCAGCTGTTCGCCGTCCACCAGATCCCCCTTGCTCACCACCAGCAGATCCGCCAGCGCCACCTGTTTCACCGCCTCATACTGGGCCGCCAACTGCAGCTCAATATGACCGGCATCCACGACGGTGACGGTGCCATCGAAGCGGTAGCGCTGAGCGATAAAGCCCTCTTCCCTCAACGTGAACAGCACGGGGGCCGGATCTGCCAGACCGGTGGTCTCGATAATCAGCCGCTTGAACGGTTTGATCTTGCGCTGGATGGCCTTCATAAAGAGCCCCTGCAACGCCTCCACCAACGAGCCCTGTACCGAGCAGCAGATGCAGCCGGAGTCGAGCAGCATCACCTGCTCATCCACCTGTTGCACCAGATGGTGATCCAGCCCCACCGAGCCGAACTCGTTGATCAGCACGGCGCACTCACCGAGCTCCGGCTGCTTGACCCAGTGGTTGAGCAGCGTTGTCTTGCCGCTGCCGAGAAAGCCGGTCAGCAGGGTCACTGGGATACGGGTATCTTGCATATCGGTCATGTCAGATCCTTACCGGTTGGCAAACAGGTCGCTGAGCCAGCGGTTTTCAAAGCGGCCGTGGGGGTCGAGCTCGGCTTTCAACGCCACGAAATCGTTCCAGCGTGGCAACAGGGCCGGGAAGTCGTAGAGATCCATCGCCAGATGCTTGCCGAAGTGGGGAATGCCGCCAAGCGGCGCCAGCAGTTGTTGCAGCTCGCGCATCTGCTCCATGGAGCCGTTGACGAAGGTGCCGTCCGCCGCCAGATAGACCAGAAAACCGATCCAGCAGACCGACTGGCCATAAGCGGCGCTGAGCCAGGCCTCGGAAGGGCCGGTACAACGCAGGATAAAGGGATAGTGCAGCACGCCCGGATTGGCCTGCTGCCACGCCTGCAGGGTCTCCAGCGCCTCGTTCATGCGATGAAGCGGCACCGCCACCTCACAGTTGATCTGAGGTGCCGGGATCCCCTTGCAGAGAATTTGGTAGACGTTGCCCACCAGATCGGAGGCATCCTTGAAGCGGCGTACCGTCTCGAAGTGCTCACCAGCCAACGCCTCATCCTTGGTATCTTTCGCCATCTTCTGCAAGGTGGCATCTATGGTGGCATTCATGCGGGCGTCGATATCGCCCTCCAGCAGCAGCGGCTCGCTGCAGCCTGCGCGGTAGCGGGCCACCTCCTCCTCGGAAGCGGGATCCACCAGCCAGATATGGCTCTCGCCGGTCCAGGCAAACCACCAGCTCTTCACGAAGCCGTGCTCGCGGTTGAGCCGCTCGTTGTGTGCCAGCAGGAAGGGATAGTCGGTGGTGAACTTGGTGCAGCGCATAATGCGATTTGGCACGGTGCGCAGGGTGACGTCGAGCAGGATGCCGAGCATCCCCATCCCCATCACGAAGGCGCCGAAGCGCGGGTCGGTGCGATCCACCCGGATGATGTCGCCACTGGCCAGCATCACCGTCATCGCCTCCACCGCATCGCAGAGGGCAGACTGGTGCAGCCCCTGACCGTGGGTGCCGGTGCTGAGGGCGCCGCCCAGGGTCTGGATGCCGATGACACCGGGGGATGCGGGAAGCATCCGCTCCATGGCGATCAGCTCGGCATAAACGGTATCGAGCGGCGTCCCCGCCTGATAGGTCACGGTATCGGCAGTTTTCGTCAGCTGGCCGCGCAGGTGGTGCAAGTCCACCAGCAGTGCCTGACTGCCCTCGGCATAGACGCTGTGGATGGGTTCGAAGGAGAGGCCGGAGCCGATAAGGCGCAGCTTGCGCTCGGGGTGTTCCCGCAGCAGCGCTTGCAACTCGTCGCGGCTTTTCGGGCGCCACACCTGATCCAGCGCTCCGAGGGGATTGGTTCTCGACCAGTTGAACAGCACCTCCCGATTACCGATCGCCTTGATGCTGTGAAATGCCTGGAACTGAACCGTCATACCGCGCCTCATCTTTTACTGACGTCAAAATGAGCGCCGATTCTACCGAAAAGCGAGCCACAAGGCATGGAAAACAAGCCCCTGCACTTGAGGGGGGATAGGGAGAGAGCACTTCCCTACCCTGCCAGAAGGGAGCGTGTCCGCCCGTCAGTCACCGATAGATCAGGTGGCGTTCGGGATGCCTCGTACCCCATCTGGCTGCCGGGTCTGCGCCTCTTCCGGCAGCAGCTCCTCGCAGAACTGGCGCAGCGGCATGGGGCGGGCAAACAGGTATCCCTGTAGATAGTCGACCCCTTTAGCCCTGAGGTAGTCAGCCTGACGCTCGCTCTCCACCCCTTCCGCCACCAGCGCCAGACCGAGCCGGGTCGCCAGATCGATCACGTTGTCCACGATATGTTCCGAGAGCGACTCGGTACCGATGCGGGCAATAAAGGATTTGTCGATCTTGAGGTAATCCACATGAAACTGCTGCAGGTAAGCCAGGCTGGAGTGGCCGGTGCCAAAGTCGTCGATGGCAAGTTTGACCCCCATCTCGTCCAGCTGGCGGAACAGGGAGAGGGTCTGGGGATCTGACATCAACAGCTCCCGCTCGGTCAGCTCCAGCACCAGTACCACCTTGCCGGGGAGGAAGTGGCCGAGGAAGGCGCGACACTCGGCCAGCAGGGCAAAATCGTGGCAATGAGCGGCGCTGATGTTGAAGCTGATATGAAACCCATCGGGCAACTGCTCTTGAGAGCGGTTCAACCTTGTCGCCACCTGCTTCATGATATGGGTGGTCATGGGAACGATCAGTCCCGACTCTTCCGCTTGCGGAATAAAGAGATCGGGCCGGATCACCCCTTCATTGACATGCTCCCAGCGCATCAGCACCTCGGCGCCCATCATCTTGCCATCGTGGCTGGCAATCAGCGGCTGCAGATAGGGAACAAACTCCCTGGCCCGCAGGGCGCGTCGCAACTCATCTGTTGGCGAGCCGGGGCGCCCCAGCACCCACCACACCAGCCAGGCCAGCAAAAGCGAGGAAACCGCCAGCCACGACAGCGCCACGTGCCGCGCGGCCCACAGCGACTTCCAGTAGACCGGCATGGCATAACCGGCATGGATGGTGAAAGGATAATGGGATGAGGTGAGGGCCTGGCTGATCCCGCGATGGAGGGTGGGCGCCTCGCTCAGATAGCGGCCAGACTCATTGAGCCAGGCCGACCCCACCTGCAGATAGAGCGCACTGGATTTTCCGCTCATGGAGAGCATGAAGCTGAGCTGGGTACTGTCGATGGCGCTCAAGGCGGCATCCTTTCCCTGCTCGGTGCGCACCACCAGCAGCGGGTGATTTTGCCGCACCCGGTTGCCACTCATCAGCAGCAGCTTGCGGCCGGTGTAGATGGAGCCGTCATCGGCATCATTGGCCTCACCAAACAGCGAAGTGCAATTGATGATACCGTTTCGCACCAGATTGACCGAACGCAGGAAGGGCTCGATGGCGACCTTCTTGCGCAGCACCAGCAGGTTGTCGCGACAGGGAGCCTTCACCAAGGGCAGCACGGAGCGATTGGCCTGCTCCGCATGATCCAGCATCGACTCCATCAGGGTTCTGGCCTTGTGGGCCGAGGCGCTGGATTCCGCTTTCAGCTCCTGCACATAATTGCTGTGGATGAGCCAAGCTCCCACCAGCAGCGGCAGGGTAAAAACCAGCAAGGCACCGCCGAAGCGTAACCCGGTTCGGGAGAGATCGATCCTGAACAGAAACATAAAGAACCACGCCGCAATTCGTCAGGCCTGCCAACGCAAGCACCCAGTGAACAGATATCCACTTTCCCTCGATAACGATGCCTCATCATTACCGCACATAACCGAACAACATAACCCAAAGCGTTTATAAAACGAACCACCAAACAGGTGGTTGGATCTCTCTAGCAAGGATCGTGCAAACAATCTTCAAAAAAGACGGTGAATAACACACAAATAAATAATGCCGCGTAAATACGCGGCATTATTGGCTTCTTATCGCGCAAATCGCGCAAGAACTCCGTTAAACGGCTTGCTGCAGGATCACCGCATCGGCCTTCTTGGTGTAGGAGGCGATCTCGTTGAAGTTGAGGTAGCGGTAAGTATCTGCCGCAGTGGCATCGAGCGCCTTGGCGTACTGCAGGTACTCCGCCACGGTCGGGATCTTGCCAAGGATAGCGGCAACGGCTGCCAGCTCCGCAGAGGCCAGATAGACGTTGGCACCTTTACCCAGACGGTTCGGGAAGTTACGGGTGGAAGTAGAGACCACGGAGGCTCCTTCCGCAACCCGTGCCTGGTTGCCCATGCAGAGGGAGCAGCCCGGGATCTCGATGCGGGCACCGACGCGACCAAAGATGCCGTAGTAGCCCTCTTCGGTCAGCTGATCCTTGTCCATCTTGGTGGGCGGCGCGATCCACATGCGGGTCGGCAGCTCGCCCTGATACTTCTCGAGCAGTTTGCCGGCGGCACGGAAGTGACCGATGTTGGTCATGCAGGAACCGATGAACACCTCGTCGATCTTGTCGCCAGCCACGTCGCTCAGCAGACGGGCATCGTCCGGATCGTTCGGCGCACACAGGATCGGCTCCTTGATGGTGGCCAGATCGATCTCGATGATTTCGGCGTACTCGGCATCCTTGTCCGCTTCCATCAGGGTCGGGTTGGCCAGCCACTCTTCCATCCCCTTGATGCGACGGGTGATGGTGCGCACGTCGCCGTAGCCTTCGGAGAGCATCCATTTCAGCATCACGATGTTGGACTTCAGATACTCGATGATCGGCTCTTTATCCAGCTTGATGGTGCAACCGGCGGCGGAACGCTCGGCGCTGGCGTCCGCCAGCTCGAATGCCTGTTCCACTTTCAGGGTCGGCAGACCTTCGATCTCGAGGATGCGGCCGGAGAAGATGTTCTTCTTGCCCGCCTTCTCGACGGTCAGCAGCCCTTTCTGGATGGCGGCGTAGGGGATGGCATGGACCAGGTCACGCAGGGTGATGCCCGGTTGCAGTTCACCCTTGAAGCGCACCAGCACGGACTCCGGCATGTCCAGTGGCATCACGCCAGTAGCGGCGGCGAAAGCCACCAGACCGGAGCCCGCCGGGAAGGAGATACCGATGGGGAAACGGGTGTGGGAGTCACCACCGGTACCCACGGTATCCGGCAGCAGCATGCGGTTCAGCCAGGAGTGGATGACGCCATCCCCCGGACGCAAGCTCACACCGCCGCGGTTCATGATGAAGTCCGGCAGGGTGTGGTGGGTCTGTACGTCGATGGGCTTGGGATAAGCTGCGGTGTGGCAGAAGGACTGCATGGTCAGATCGGCGGAGAAGCCGAGGCAGGCCAGATCCTTGAGCTCGTCGCGGGTCATCGGGCCCGTGGTGTCCTGAGAGCCGACCGTGGTCATCTTGGGCTCGCAGTAAGTGCCCGGGCGAATGCCCTTCACGCCGCACGCCTTGCCCACCATCTTCTGGGCCAAGGTGAAGCCTTTACCGGTATCGGCCACCGGCTGCGGGCGACGGAATACGGTGGAGAACGGCAGACCCAGTGCTTCGCGGGCCTTGTCGGTCAGGCCGCGACCGATGATCAGCGGAATACGGCCACCGGCGCGTACTTCGTCGATCAGCACGTCGGTTTTCAGTTCAAACTGCGCCAGCACCTGTTCGGTGCCGTGTTTGCAGATCTTGCCGGCATAGGGGTAGATGTCGATCACATCGCCCATTTCCAGCTTGGAGACGTCCACTTCGATAGGCAGTGCGCCGGCATCTTCCATGGTGTTGAAGAAGATCGGGGCAATCTTGCCACCCAGACAGACACCGCCAGCGCGCTTGTTCGGCACGAACGGAATGTCGTCACCCATAAACCAGAGCACCGAGTTAGTGGCGGATTTACGGGAAGAACCGGTACCGACCACGTCACCCACATAGGCAAGCGGGAAGCCTTTCTCTTTCAGGGCATCGATGGTCTTGATGGGGCCGACGGCGCCATCCTTGTCCGGAGTAATGCCGGGACGGGCGTTTTTCAGCATCGCCAGGGCGTGCAGCGGAATGTCCGGGCGGGACCAGGCGTCCGGTGCCGGCGAGAGGTCGTCGGTGTTGGTTTCGCCGGTCACCTTGAACACGGTGACAGTGATCTTCTCGGCCAGCTCCGGGCGGGAGAGGAACCACTCGGCATCAGCCCAGGACTGCATCACCTGTTTGGCGTGGACATTGCCCGCCTTGGCCTTCTCTTCCACGTCGTGGAAAGAGTCAAACATCAGCAGGGTGTGGGAGAGCCCCTTGGCGGCAAGCGGCGCCAGAGTGGCGTGATCCAGCAGGTCGATCAGCGGTTGAATGTTGTAACCACCCTGCATGGTGCCCAGCAGTTCAACGGCTTCGGCGGCAGTCAGGATGGGAGAGTGGGCTTCGCCCTTGGCGACGGCGGTGAGGAAACCGGCTTTGACATAGGCCGCTTCATCAACACCGGGGGGAATACGGGAGGACAACAGCTCTTTCAGAAAGTCTTCTTCGCCAGCGGGCGGGTTCTTGAGAAGCGTTACCAGGGCGGCGACCTGCTCTGCGTCCAGAGGTTTGGCAACCACGCCCTCGGCGGCACGTTCTGCGACGTGTTTACGGTATGTTTCAAGCACGACTAATTCCTCTTTGGTCTTTTTTTGGGGTTCGCCCACGCTCGCGGCGATAGTCCTTGCGGGACACCCCGTAGGGTGCTCCCCACTATATAAGTTTTAACGACTAATTAAAATCCAAACCCTGTTTGCTTATTCACCACAAAATCGTAACCAATTAAACAGATTGGTGTTTTTTGAAAATTAATTGAACGCCCTCAACCAGAGTTAACAAATTGGCATCATTTCGGCATTATTCGAACGTACTGCCCAATTGCAGATAGAAGACGTCATTGCCCCCCTCCGCCATGCCATAGCCGAGGAACACCGGGCCGAGGAAGCTCTCCACCCCGACATAAAGCGAACCGGCGGTGAAGGAGCTCTCCAGACTGATATCTTCCCCCTTGTTCCAGACCCCGCCCTGCTCCAGAGATCCACCCAGATAGAGCGGCATCTTGAGGGCACCGAAGTCATTGTCTGCCACCCGATAGATGTAACGCAGGCCACCAAACAGGCTGTAGCGACCGCTCAGCTGGTAGCGCTGGAAACCGGAGAGGCGGAACAGCCCGCCCAGATCCTGAATATGCAGCGGCACCACCTCTTCACTGCCCGAGCCGCCCCCTTCGAGGATCAGGTTGAGGCTGTGCCTGTCCCATGACCAGGGCTTGATCATCGAGAGCTGATAATTCCAGCCTTCACTGCGGCCATCTGCTGACTCGAGTCCATCCACACTGACGTGTGAGTGGCCCAGTTTCATGTCCCATTTCATCCCCTGATAGGGGAAATAGCGGCTATCCAGATTGTCGTGTTCAAAGCGGACATAGGGGCCCCACGCCGTGGCATCCATCTCCAGCCCCTTGAAGTTCTTCACATCAATCGTGCCCAGTTGTCCCTCCAGTCCCATCGACAACCGGCTCCAGGGCTGGCGGTTCCAGCCCACCGCCAGATCACCGCTGAAGAAGGAGTATTCGGAGTCGAGATAGCTTATCGAAACCATCTCGGGATCCGGATTGGGGAAAAACAGGCGGCGCAGGGTCTGGTCATAGGCCAGACTCGCCTCACCATAGAAGGTCTGGGAGGGTTCGAGCGGGGTATAGAAGTCGGTCTTGATATGTTTGGCCGTGCCCAGCGACGCCTCGGTCAGCCACTCGGCACCCCACTCGTTGACGTTGGTGAGGGTATAGGACATGCCGACGTTGTAGTTGGAGGTGTTCTCGAAGTCATCGGTGAAACCGAACTGGAAGTTGAGGTAGCCCGGCCCCCAGTTCTTCTCGCTGGCATCCACCAGCAGCACATTCTCCCCATCACGCTCCTCCACCTCGTAGGTGATGCGGTCGAACGACTCAAGGGCATAGAGGCGGCGAATGCCCGCTTCCAGACTCTCGTTGGTCTGTACCTTGTCCGGCCGCACTTTCAGCATGGCGCGCACCGTCTCATCCGAGAGGCGCGACTTGTTGATGATCTCCACCTTGTCGATGAAGTAGGCGGGCTGACCGCTACGCTCGGCACGACGGCTCAGCTTCTGGTTGCGATAGGCATTGTACTGCGCCTTGGTGAGCGACAGTTTATCGAGTTGCAGCGACACCTTGTCAGCCGCCGCCTCACCGATCTTGATCCCCTCCGGCATCCGGGCAAAGTCGGCGATCCCCATATCGCCAAACTCGGGGGCGATCAGAATATCCTTCGGTCCCATCAGCGCCTTCTGCTTGTCGGTGCCCACCTGGGTCATGTAGGTGGTGAGCTGGTCGATCATCGCCAAGCCTGACTTGAGGGACTCCCGGGTACGCAGCTTGGCACCGATATCCACCGCGATCACCACGTCGGCCCCCATCGCCTTGGCGACATCCACCGGCATGTTGTTGACGCTGCCGCCGTCCGCCAGGATGTGCCCCTCCCACTCCACCGGCTTGAGGGCGCCGGGAATGGACATGGAGGCCTGCATCGCCTTGGCCAGGCTGCCGTGATCCAGCACAAAGGGGGTGACCGTCTCCATGTCGGTCGCCATGGCGCGGTAGGGAATGGGGAGATCATCGAAGCTCTCCTGCACCGGCAGGTTGGAGGTGGCCCCCCGCAGCAGGCTGGCCATGGATTGGCCCTGGAAGAAACCGTCCGGCAGCTGGGTGGTGTCGCCATTCACCCCTATGTCGGTGCGCAGTTGGTACTGCTCGTTCTGCTGCTTTTTGCGCAGCGACAGCTCGTCGCGGCCCACCTTGTCCTGATACCCCTTGTTCCAGTCGATGGCCAAGGTGGTGCGCTCCACCTCCTCGGCACTGAGCCCCATGGCATACATCCCCGCCACATAAGAGCCCATGCTGGTGCCGACTATGATGTCGACCGGAATCCGTTTCTGCTCCAGCACCTTGAGAATGCCGATATGGGCCGAGCCCTTGGCGCCGCCGCCACTGAGCACCACCGCAATTTTCGGGCGCTCCCCCTGTGCCGCCACAGCCAACAGCGGCATGGCCGCCAGCATCACCAAAAGCAGACGGGTCCATCCCGCACCTAAGCTGCGCATCATATTTTCCATATTATTCAGAGGGTCAGTCACCAAGGATGGCCTCTACTATAAGGGGCCCGGCAGTTAGCGCAACCGTCAATCCGCATCCCGCCTGTGCTGCATGGCGAAGGGGCGCGCCGCCGCCCCTGTGAGCGCAAACGTAATCCGCAAATAAAGGGCTGCAAGCCTCATGGGTAGCGCCGCGCTGCCGCTAATATGAGCGTCGTCAATCTCAACCTTTTGAGCACCTTTATGCTGGCAACCCTCACTCTTAAACAGAAAATACTGGTCACGGTCACCCTGGCCGTGGTCGTCTCCTGCCTGCTGGTAGGCTACTTCAGTCAACGCTCGGCCCAGCAACTGATCGAAAACCGGATGTTCGAGCAGGAGCTCCCCAACCTGACCCAGCGGATCAGCAAGGAGATTGAACAGGATCTCCACGGCATCGCCCAGGCAGCCCGCCAACTGGCCACCGACCGCTTCATCCTCGACTGGGTGGATCGGGGCATGCCCAAAGAGCAGGAGCCAATCCTCATCAACCAGCTCAAGGATGTGGCCAACCAGTATGGTCTGGTGACCGCCTCCTTCGCCGATCGCCAGAGTGCCGCCTACTACAACCAGGATGGCTTTCTGCGCAACCTGACCCCCACGCAAGACGCCTGGTTCTATGACTACACCAAGAGCCAGAAGGAGATGACCCTCAGCATCTTCCGCGAGAGCAACGGCGAGGTGAAGCTGTTCGTCAACTTCCAGCAGCTCAACGGGCGCGGGCTGGCGGGCTTTGCCAAATCCCTCGACACCATGGTGACCATGGTCTCCAACTTCCGGCTGGAAGAGAGCGGCATCGTCTTTATGGTCGATGGCAGCGGCAAGGTGAAGCTGCACCCCGAGGCCAACCGCATCGAGCGTGACACGCTTGGCAACATTGCCAGCGGAGATACCGGCAGCCTGCTGGCCAAACGCCCCTTTGCCGTTATCAACGCCGAGGTAAATGGCGAACCCATGGTACTGGCCAGCAGCTATATCCCGCTGCTCGACTGGTATCTGGTGGCCCAGGTGCCAGAAGCCGAGATCTATGCCGAGCTGGATCAGACCCGCAACGAGATCCTGATGATCTCGCTGGTGATTGCGCTGGCCATGGGGCTGATGGGGATGCTGTTGGCAGGCTCGGTCAGCCGCCCGCTCAACGAGTTGGCCCGCCTGTTCAAGGAGCTGGGCAGCGGCGATGGGGATCTTACCCAGCGTCTGAAAGTGGAAGGACGTGACGAACTGAGTCAGGTCGCTACCGGCTTCAACAACTTCGTCGCCAAGATCCACGGCTCCATCGAGCAGGTGGCGGAGAACTCCCGCCAGCTCGCGGCCACCGCCAACGAGGTGGCCAACAAGGCGCAGCTGACCCAGCACAACTGTACTGCCCAGCGTGACCGTACTGTGCAGGTGGCCACCGCCATCCACGAAATGGGGGCCACGGTGAGCGAGATCGCCGGTAACGCTTCGCTGGCAGCCGAAGTAGCCAGACAGGCCAACGATCAGGCCGATGCGGGTGCGGTAGTGGTGGCGCAGGCGCGCCACGGCATCGTCGACCTCTCCGGCGAGATTGAGCAGGTGGCAGTGGTTATCGAGTCGCTGGCGAGCCAGACCGACTCCATCGGCAGCATCCTCGAAACCATCCGCAGTATCTCGGAGCAGACCAACCTGCTGGCATTGAACGCCGCCATCGAGGCCGCTCGCGCCGGTGAACAGGGTCGAGGTTTCGCCGTGGTGGCAGATGAAGTGCGCAATCTGGCCAACCGCTCCGCCGCCTCGACTGCCGAGATCCAGGGGATGATCAACCGCTTGCAGGAGCAGAGTGCCCGCGCGGTCAGCGCCATGGCACAGGGACGCAACCAGAGTCTGGAGGTGGTGAGCCAGGCCGATGAGGCCAACGCCGCCCTCGGCCAGATCACCGCCCACATCACCCAGATCAACGACATGAATATCCAGGTCGCCACCGCCACCGAGGAGCAGTCCAGCGTGGTCGGCGAAATCAACCGCAACGTGGAAGATATCAACCAGCTCACCATGGAGACCGCCGATATCGCCCACCAGCTGACCGAATCGAGCCGCAGCCTGCAGCAGCTCTCCGGTCAGCTGGACAAGCTGGTCGGCAACTTCCGGCTCTGACCCCGACCTTGGCCTTGACCTAAGCCATCAACAACAGAGAGCGCCGTGGCGCTCTCTGTTGTTGATGGCGGCTAATCCGGCATAGCAGTCAGCCCTTGCCATCCCGTTTGCGCTGATACATCAGCTCATCCGCGCGGGTGAGCAGCTCGGCCAGGGAGACACAGCCGTGCCCGTCATAGCAGACAATCCCGGTGCTGCAGGTCAGCGCATAGCCGCAACCACTGTGCTGATTGTGCTCGGCCAACATGGCATTGAAACGCTCATAGGCTAGTTGTGCCTGCGCCTCTAGCACATTGGGCAACAGGACGGCGAACTCATCGCCGCCCATGCGGGCAAACACGTCGGCGCCACGAAAAGCCTGCTTTAGCAGAGTGGCAAAGGCGATCAGGGCCCGATCCCCTTCTGCATGCCCCCACCGATCATTGATCCCCTTGAAGCCATTGAGATCCAGATAGAGCAGCGCCAGCGGCATCTGCAAGCGACTGGCCAGCGAGAGGCTCTTCTCCGCCAGCATCACGAACCCGCGCCGATTGGAGATCAGGGTCAACTCATCAATGGTGGCCAGCTGCACTGCTTCGAGCTCCCGCACCACCATCGCCGCCAGATCCTTGAGCAACCCCACATCCTCCTCGCTCAATTCCCGCGGCACCGTATCTATGATGCAGAGCGTCCCCAGTTTGCAGCCGTTGGCGATCCGCAGTGGCTGTCCGGCATAGAAGCGGATGCCGGGCCCGCCTACCACCAGCGGATTGTCGGCAAAGTGGGGATCCTGCGAAGCATCCGGCACGATAAAGGTCTCATTGCCCATGATGGCGTGGCCACAGAACGAAATGTCTCGGGCGGTCTCGCGGACCTCCAGTCCGATACAGGATTTGAACCACTGGCGATCTTCATCCACCAGACTCACCAGCGCGATGGGGACATTGAACACCCGTCGGGCCATGCGGGTCAGCCGATCAAACCGCTCCTCGGCCTCGGAATCCAGCAAAGAGAGCCGCCGCAGGGTCTCCAACCGCAATGCCTCATCGGGTGGAATGGGTGCTTCTAGCATCGTGCCTCTCTCATCAGTGCCAAAACCTATCTTTAGCATATTGGGCTTTGTCGAAGTCGGGGCAGCAAGGAGAAAACAAAAAGCCGCTCATTCGAGCGGCTTTTTAGACAAGCGGGGAAGAAAATTACTTTTTCTTCTTGGCCTTGGCGTTCGGCAGGTCGGTGATGGAGCCTTCGAACACTTCGGCAGCCAGACCCACGGACTCGTGCAGAGTCGGGTGAGCGTGGATGGTCAGCGCGATATCTTCGGCGTCAGCCCCCATCTCGATGGCCAGACCGATTTCACCCAGCAATTCACCACCGTTGGTACCCACGATGGCACCACCGATGACGCGGCCGCTCTCCTTGTCGAAGATCAGCTTGGTCATACCGTCGGAGCAGTCGGACGCAATGGCGCGGCCGGAAGCAGCCCACGGGAAGGTGGCGACTTCGAAGTTCAGGCCCTGTTGCTTGGCTTCCTTCTCGGTCAGACCAACCCATGCCATCTCTGGCTCGGTGTAGGCGATGGACGGGATCACTTTCGGGTCGAAGTAGTGCTTCTTGCCGGCGATCACTTCGGCGGCAACGTGACCTTCGTGAACACCTTTGTGTGCCAGCATCGGCTGGCCCACGATGTCACCGATGGCGTGGATGTGAGCCACGTTGGTACGCAGCTGCTTGTCCACCTCGATGAAACCACGCTCAGTCACAGCAACGCCAGCTTTCTCGGCATCCAGCATCTTGCCGTTCGGCACACGGCCTACGGCAACCAGCACGTTGTCGTAACGAACCGGCTCGGCCGGGGCGTGTTTGCCTTCGTAGGAGACGTACAGGCCGTCTTCGCGCGCTTCAACTGCGGTGACCTTGGTCTCCAGCATGATGTTGAATTTCTTGGCCACACGCTTGGTGTAGATCTTGACGATGTCTTTGTCGGCAGCCGGAACCAGCTGGTCGGCAAATTCCACCACGTCGATCTCGGAACCCAGAGAGGAGTAAACGGTACCCATCTCCAGACCGATGATGCCGCCACCGATAACCAGCAGTTTGCCGGGAACGGTTTTCAGCTCCAGCGCATCGGTAGAGTCCCATACGCGCGGGTCATCGTGGGGGATGAACGGCAGTTTCACCGGACGGGAACCGGCCGCGATGATGGCGTTGTCGAAGGTCACGGTAGTCTTGCCGTCTGCACCTTCCACTTCAAGGGTGTTCGGGCCGGTAAATTTACCCAAGCCGTTAACAACCTGAACTTTACGCATCTTGGCCATGCCAGCCAGACCGCCGGTCAGCTGGTTGATAACCTTCTCTTTCCACAGACGGATCTTGTCGATGTCGGTCTGCGGGGCACCGAAGACAATGCCGTGCTCGGCCAGCGCCTTGGCTTCTTCAATCACTTTGGCAACGTGCAGCAGCGCCTTGGAGGGGATGCAGCCCACGTTCAGGCAGACGCCACCCAGGGTGGAGTAACGCTCGACGATAATAGTATCCAGACCCAGATCGGCTGCACGGAAAGCAGCGGAATAACCGGCAGGGCCAGCACCCAGTACTACGACCTGGGTTTTGATTTCTTTACTCATCATGACCTCTTTGTCGTTCTTATATCCCCGGACAGCGCAGTCTTATACCGAAACGGGTGGCTGCAGCCGTGAAAAAAACGGGGCAAGTTTACGATCATGTTAATGAAATGAGAAGTAAAAAGGGCAGGCTCTGGGCCCGCCCTCTCACTTACAGGACCAGTCGACGAATGTCGGACAGCACGCCGTTCATGGTGGTGATGAAGCGAGCCCCATCGGCACCATCTATCACGCGGTGGTCGTAGCTCAGAGCCAGCGGCAGCATCAGGCGCGGCGCGAACTCTTTGCCGTTCCACTTCGGCTTCATCTCGGACTTGGAAACACCGAGGATAGCCACTTCCGGCGCGTTGACGATCGGGGTAAAGCTAGTACCGCCGATGCCACCCAGGCTGGAGATGGTGAAGCAACCGCCCTGCATGTCGGCAGCGGTCAGCTTGCCGGCACGGGCCTTCTTGGAGATCTCGGCCAGATCGCGAGACAGCTCCATGATGCCCTTCTTGTTAACATCGCGCACCACGGGCACAACCAGACCGTTGGGGGTATCTACCGCCACACCGATGTGGATGTACTTCTTCATGATCAGCTTGCTGCCATCTTCGGACAGGGAGCTGCAGAAGCGCGGGTGAGCTTCCAGCGCCTTGGCGGCGGCTTTCAGGATGAACACCAGCGGGGTGATCTTCACGTCTGCCTTCTGCTTCTCGAGCATCGCGTTCTGCTCTTTGCGGAACGCTTCCAGCTCGGTGGTATCGGCTTCGTCGAACTGGGTGACATGAGGGATCATGACCCAGTTGCGGTGCAGGTTCGGACCGGAGATCTTCTGGATGCGGGTCAGCTCGACCTCTTCCACATCACCGAACTTGCTGAAGTCTACTTTCGGCCACGGCAGTACGCCCAAACCGTTGCCACCGGCTACGCCGGCAGAGGCAGGAGCGGACTCGGCGCGCTTGATGGCATCCTTCACGTAGGCTTGCACGTCTTCTTTGACGATACGGCCCTTGCGACCGGAGGCTTTCACCTTGGCCAGGTTGACGCCGAACTCGCGCGCCAGACGGCGTACCGCCGGAGAAGCGTGCACGTAGGCGTCGTTGGCAACGAAATCGGTCGCAGCGGCAGCAGCCTGGGCAACCGGAGCCGGAGCAGCGGCAACAGGGGCTGCAGCGACCGGGGCTGCAGCTTGAGCAACCGGCGCGGCGGCAGGAGCAGCGCCAGCCACTTCGAAGACCATGATCAGGGAACCGGTGGAGACCTTGTCACCCGCCTTCACCTTGATCTCTTTGACCACACCGGCGAACGGCGCAGGCACTTCCATGGAGGCCTTGTCACCTTCCACGGCGATCAGGGACTGGTCGGCTTCAACCTTGTCACCCACGGCAACCATGATCTCGGTGACTTCCACTTCGTCGCCACCGATATCCGGTACGTTGACCTCTTTGGCAGCGGCGGCAACCGGGGCAGCAGCCACGGGCGCGGCAGCTTGAGCCGGAGCAGCAACGGCAGCAGGCGCAGCGCCAGCCACTTCAAATACCATCACCAGAGAACCGGTAGAGACCTTGGCGCCAGCGGCAACCTTGATCTCGACCACGCGACCTGCGAACGGAGCCGGTACTTCCATGGAGGCCTTGTCACCTTCCACGGCAATGATGGACTGGTCAGCTTCTACCATGTCGCCGACGGCAACCATGATTTCAGTCACGTCCACTTCGTCGTCACCGATGTCCGGCACGTGCACATCTTTGCGCACGGCAGCGGCAGGTGCGGCGGCCGGAGCAGCAGCAACCGGTGCAACCACTTCAGCAGGGGCGGCAGCGCCTTCGGCTTCGAAGATCATGATCTGGGAACCGGTGGCAACCTTGTCGCCCACCTTGATCAGGATCTCTTTAACGATACCGGCAGATGGAGCCGGTACTTCCATGGAGGCCTTGTCGCCTTCTACCGCGATGATGGACTGGTCCAACTCGACCTTGTCACCCACGGCCACCATGATCTCGGTGACTTCAACCTCATCGGCGCCGATATCCGGCACCATAATCTGTTTGGACATTGTGCTTTATCCTCTTGCGTCGATCCGCGTGGCTGGCTGATGCCGCCACGCACATCTCGCGTTAACCGTTTTAAATCCTGGCAGGGTCACGCCGCATGACGGCGCGACCCTTGATCCACTTACGCGTACAGCGGGTTGACCTTGTCGGCATCGATGCCGTACTTGGCGATGGCGTCGGCCACAACCTGCTTGTCTACCTCGCCGCGCTTGGCCAGTTCGGTCAGGGCAGCAACCACCACGTAGAACTCGTTCACTTCGAAGTGACGACGCAGGTTGGCACGGCTGTCGGAACGGCCGTAACCGTCGGTACCCAGCACGCGGTAGTTCTCGGTCGGAACAAAGGCGCGAACCTGATCGGCGAAGGACTTCATGTAGTCGGTCGCAGCGATGGTGGCTTCGGAACCCAGTACCTGAGCGATGTACGGTACGCGAGCTTCGGCAGTCGGGTGCAGCATGTTCCAGCGATCCGCGTCCTGACCGTCACGAGCCAGCTCGTTGAAGGAGGTGACGCTGAACACATCGGAACCGATGCCGTACTCGCTGGCCAGGATCTGAGCAGCCTTGCGCACGTGACCCAGGATAGAACCACAACCCAGCAGCTGAACTTTCGCCTTGGAGCCGGCGACGGATTCCAGCTTGTAGATACCCTTGCGGATGCCTTCCTCGGCGCCTTCCGGCATGGCCGGCATGGCGTAGTTCTCGTTCAGGGTGGTGATGTAGTAGAACACGTTCTCCGGGTTCTCACCGTACATGCGGCGCAGGCCGTCCTGTACGATCACCGCCACTTCATAGGCGTAGGACGGGTCGTAGGAGATGCAGTTCGGGATGGTGTTCGCCAGGATGTGGCTGTGACCATCTTCGTGCTGCAAACCTTCGCCGTTCAGGGTAGTACGACCGGAGGTCGCACCCAGCAGGAAGCCACGGGCTTGCTGGTCACCGGCTGCCCACGCCATGTCGCCGATCCGCTGGAAGCCGAACATGGAGTAGTAGATGTAGAACGGGATCATCGGGCAGTCGTTGGTGCTGTAAGAGGTCGCAGCAGCCAGCCAGGAGGACATGGCGCCCAGCTCGTTGATACCGTCTTGAAGAACCTGACCCTGCTTGTCTTCCTTGTAGTAGGAGACGATGTCGCGGTCTTGCGGGGTGTACTGCTGACCGTGCGGGCTGTAGATACCGATCTGGCGGAACAGACCTTCCATACCGAAGGTACGGGCTTCGTCAGCGAGGATCGGAACGATGCGCTTGCCGATGGACTTGTCTTTCAGCATCACGTTCAGGGAACGCACGAACGCCATGGTGGTGGAGATTTCGCGCGCCTGCTCACCCAGCAGCGGGCCGAAGGCATCCAGTGCCGGGATTTCCAGCTTGGTGGTGCTTTCGCGCAGACGGGTCGGCACATAGCCTTTCAGGGCGGTGCGACGGTCGTGCAGGTATTTGTGCTCGGCAGAACCGGCTTCGATCTTCAGGTACGGCAGATCGGCCAGCTGCTCGTCGGCCACCGGCAGGTTGAAGCGGTCACGCAGGTGACGCACGGAGTCCAGCTCCATCTTCTTGACCTGGTGAGCGATGTTCTTGCCTTCAGCCGCTTCACCCATGCCGTAACCCTTGATGGTCTTGGCCAGGATCACGGTCGGCTTGCCCTTGGTCTGGGTTGCCTTGTTGAATGCAGCGAACAGTTTGCGAGGATCGTGACCACCGCGGTTCAGAGCGAAGATCTCCTCGTCGGTCATATCTTTGACCAGCGCGGCAGTTTCCGGATAACGGTTGAAGAAGTGTTCGCGGATGTAGCCACCGTCGCGGGACTTCATGGTCTGGTAGTCACCGTCCACGGTCTCGTTCATCAGCTGGATCAGCTTGCCGGAAGTGTCTTTCTTCAGCAGCTCATCCCACTTGCGACCCCAGATCACCTTGGTCACGTCCCAACCGGCGCCAGCGAACAGGCCTTCCAGCTCGTTGATGACCTTGCCGTTACCGACAACCGGACCATCCAGACGCTGCAGGTTGCAGTTAACCACAAATACCAGGTTGTCGAGCTTTTCACGCACGGCAACGGTCAGGGCACCTTTGGCTTCCGGCTCGTCCATCTCGCCGTCACCCAGGAAGGCGTAAACGGTCTGCTCGGAGCAATCCTTGATGCCACGGTCGGTCAGGTACTTCAGGAAACGAGCCTGATAGATGGCGGCGATAGGGCCCAGACCCATGGATACGGTCGGGAACTGCCAGAAGTCCGGCATCAGTTTCGGGTGCGGATAGGAAGGCAGACCCTTGCCGTCCACTTCCTGACGGAAGTTGTCCAGCTGCTCTTCGGTCAGACGACCCTCAGCAAAGGCGCGAGCATAGATGCCCGGAGAGATGTGACCCTGGAAATAGACCAGATCGCCACCATCCTTCTCGTTGCGCGCGCGGAAGAAGTGGTTGAAGCAGACATCGTAGATGGTCGCAGAAGAAGCGAAGGAGGACATATGCCCACCCAGGTCCAGATCTTTCTTGGAAGCGCGCAGCACGATCATCATGGCGTTCCAGCGGATGATGGCGCGAATGCGGCGCTCCATCTCCAGGTCACCCGGGTAGTCCGGCTCGTCGCTGGACGGGATGGTGTTGATGTAATCGCGGTTTGCCTTGGCAGCCACGTCCACACCGCTTGCGCGGGCTTTCTCGGCCAACTGTTCAAGGATGAACTGAGCGCGTTGCGGACCCTCTTCACGCAGCAGGGATTCCAGAGAGGCAAGCCACTCCAGCGTTTCTATCGGGTCCACATCGTTCTTCAGGATATCAGACATGGCTGGTTCCTATGTTGTTGTGATTGCACGGCATTGCACGGCGAAGGGCGCAAGCATTCGACAATAAAGCCTTGTGGGATTAGTTTTCCTGCTGACGGATCCGACGCATGGATCGCTGGATCCGGCTGTCTTCCCTCTGCATATCCAACAAGGTGTCCTCGATAAAGGCCAGATGCTCATGACAAGCTGTTCTGGCCCGCTCCGGAGCCCCCGAAAGAATAGCTTCGATCAGATTCGCGCGATGGCGACGTATCTTGGCTACCACTCCCGGGCGGCGATTCAAAATCTCGTTATTCTGCAGAATGTTCTGTTCGAGCATGGGGCTCATGGCCCGCAACAGGTGCAGCAGCACCACGTTGTGGGACGCCTCGGCCACCGCCAGATAGAACTGGGTCACGGCTGCCGACTCGGCCACCAGCGAACCGAGTTGGCCTGCCTCTTCGATGGTGGTTTGCACCTGACGAATACGCTCGAAATCAGACCCGGTTCCCCGCAAGGCCGCGTAGTAGGCACAAATGCCTTCCAGCGCGTGGCGAAACTCCAGCAGGTCATACTGGGCTTCCGGGTGGGTACTGAGCAGTTCGAACAGAGGATCGGCGATCCCCTTGCTCAGGGCATTCTGCACATAAGTGCCGCCGCCCTGACGGCGATAAAGCAATCCGCGCGCTTCCAGTCGCTGGATGGCTTCGCGCAAGGAGGGGCGCGATACCTGAAACTGGATGGCAAGTTCCCGCTCGGGAGGCAATTTCTGCCCCGGCTGCAGGCTGCCTTCCAGAATCATCTGTTCCAGCTCGGCGACAATGGAGTCGGCCAACTTGGGTTGCGTAATCTTGCGATAGGGCATGAGGCTACTTTGTTAAATTGGTATTACCAATTTTATGGATGGGGCGAAAATTAGCAGAGGCCTTTTGAAAAGTCCACTCAAAAGATGATCTGAGTCAAGAATCAACCCCACCACTTAAGGGGTAAAGCAGGGGAAACATGATTTAGCTCATAGAAAATGGTCTGACCAATATTCTTGACCGCGCTCACAAATAACATTTGCGCAACCAGAGACAAAAATGGCCTGCCAGATCGGCAAGCCATTGATTTTAAAATCCAAACTAAATTTGAATATTTACTTTAGCTGTTTAGTAGCTGACGGTAGTAATCCCACTGGAAACTGGCTCCGGGATCCGTCTTGCGCCCTGGCGCGATGTCGCAATGGCCGACAATTTTTTCGTGGGTGATGGCCGGATAGCGTTCCGAGATGGCTCGGGTGAGCCCCGCCAGCGCCCGGTACTGGGCCTCGGTATAGGGGGTCTCGTCGGTCCCTTCCAGCTCGATACCGATGGAGAAGTCATTGCATGCCTCCCTTCCCTGCCAACTCGATACTCCCGCATGCCAGGCACGCTCGCCGAACGGCACATACTGCACCAGCTCGCCATCACGGCGGATCAGGCAGTGGGCCGAGACCCGCAACTGATGAATACCGGCAAAATAGGGGTGAGCATCGGGGTCGAGCCGCCCCATAAAGAGATCATCGATAAAGGGGCCACCAAACTCCCCCGGCGGCAGGCTGATGCCATGCACCACCAGCAGGGAGATATCATCCGGCGCAGCCCGTTCGTTGTGATGGGGAGAAGGCACCCGGCGCGCCTGCTGGCACCAGCCAGCGGCATCGATAGAGAAACAAGGTTGCGAAGCGAGTTGAGTCATCGGCTACTCGAGTTGGCTGATAAATGGCGAGAACACGAAGATACCTGATAGGCAACCCGACACCAACTCACTGAATCAAAGGGAAATGGTATGTTAGGCTGAGTCATCTTCCGCTCGATATGGATGGGGTATGCAGCACACGGCACGCTGGATGTGGTTACTGGCCTGGCTCTCTCTGATGGGCCTGCTGACCCTCTATTTTCACTCCCGCAACCAACCAAGCGTCACCGCCAGCGGCGAGCTGCTGCTACGGGCCGACCAGAGCGGCCACTATCGTCTGGAGGGTGCCATCAACGGCCAGCCGGTGCAACTGCTGCTCGATACCGGCGCCACCCGCATCACCATCCCGCAGCAGGTTGCCGAGCGGCTCGGCCTCACTGCCCGTGGCAGCAGCCAGGTCAATACGGCAGCAGGGCCGATCCGGGTCGGCAACGGCACCATCGAAACGCTGGCGATGGGGCCATTGACCTTGTACGATCTGGCCATCTTTATCAATCCGGCGGCAGACGGTGACGAAGTGCTGGTTGGCATGAACGCCCTCGGTCGGCTGGAGCTGGTTCAAAAGGAGCGGCAACTGCTGCTCAGACCCTTGCAGGAATAAGGCATGTTTCAACAGGATGTCAGCCGCGCCGTGCGCGCCGCACTACTCGAAGATCTGGGCGATGCCCTCACCACACTGGACCAACCGGACGCCAGCGCCGATATCACCGCCCAGCTGATCCCGGCCGACCGGATGGCCAGCGCCCGGGTGATCACCCGGGAAGCCGGTGTATTCTGCGGCCAGCCCTGGGTGGACGAGGTGTTCGTACAACTCGGCGGCGACGTGAAGGTGGAGTGGAAGGTGCAGGATGGGGAGGAGCTCTCCCCCAATCAGGAGCTGTTCCGCCTCCATGGCCCGGCCCGCCTGCTGCTGACCGGCGAGCGCAATGCGCTGAACTTTGTCCAGACCCTCTCCGGCGTCGCCACCCTCACCGCCCGCTACGTGGCTGAGCTGGAGGGCACCGACTGCCGCCTGCTCGACACCCGCAAGACCATCCCGGGGCTGCGCACCGCCCAGAAGTACGCGGTCACCTGTGGCGGCGGCAAGAATCATCGCATCGGCCTCCATGACGCCTATCTCATCAAGGAGAACCATATCCTCGCCTGCGGCGGCATTGCCGAGGCGATTAGCGAGGCTCGTCGGCTCAATCCGGGCAAACCGGTGGAGGTGGAGGTCGAGACGCTGGCGGAGCTGGAGCAGGCGCTGGTGGCAAAGGCCGACATCGTGATGCTGGACAACTTCGACGTGGCCATGATGCGGGAAGCGGTCGCCATCAATCAGGGCCGCGCCAAGCTGGAGGTCTCCGGCAATGTGACGCTGGATACCCTGGCCGAATTTGCCGCCACCGGTGTCGACTTTATCTCGGTGGGGGCGCTGACCAAGCATGTGCGGGCGCTCGATCTCTCCATGCGCTTTATCCAGCCATGAGACGCCCTCCACAGGCGTGAGCAAATACGCGATCTAACCGGATAAACAACTTGCAAAAGGCGCCATTGGCGCCTTTTCTTTAAGCAGGATCCCTCGGCAAAAGGAGTGTAAAGACGGACCCGAACCCAGCCACAAAAAGAGTCATAAGAGGCCACTTCTTTTATGACGCGTATCAAGTTTTTGCTAAATGACAGAGGTGTGGTTAACAAAACAGACAATCTCTGTTGCCACCCCGGTCAGCTCGGATAAGATACTGACGTGCGGATGATTTTCCACCGGCACTTCCCAGGAACCAAGGATAAAAGGATATTTTCCATGAACAGCAAAATGAAGAAACAGTCGGGTTTTACCCTTATTGAATTGATGATCGTGGTCGCGATCGTGGCCATTCTGGCCGCCGTCGCGCTGCCGGCGTATCAGAACTATACAAAAAAAGCTCGTTTCTCTGAAGTAATTGCTGCTACTAGCGGAGTAAAAACCGCAGTAGAGCTTTGCTATCAGAATCTCAGTGATTTAACGGTATGCGATGGAGGCAACAATGGTATTGCTGCCGATATAGCTAGTAACGTTTCCGCTAATACAGCATCGTTGAAAGTCGAAAATGGAATAATTACTGCGACCGCTGTGGGTGGCACCACAGCAGTAAATGGTCTGAATGGAGAAACTTATATACTGACTCCAACAGCAGCCAACAATAAACTCACATGGGCTGTCACTGGCACGTGTACTAATGCTCCCGCACTTTGCTAACGCATGACCTCTAGCCCTAATAGCGGCCTGGCGTTAAGCCTGGCCGCCTCTTCACTCATTAGTGAAGAGGACTCCCAGCGCTATCTGAGCCAGGCCAAGGCCCAGCGCAAACCCTTTGTGACCTTTCTGATAGAAAACGACATCCTCGACAGCAAGGCGCTGGCCGATTTTTGCGAGCTGGAGTATGGGGTACCTCTGCTGGATCTTGCCGCCTTCGATTTGGCCGAGATCCCGCAGAAGTACCTCAATCAGAAGCTGATTGAGAAACACCATGTGCTGCCCATCTATACCCAGGGCCACACGCTTTATATCGCCATGTCGGATCCGACCAATGTGTCGGCACTGGAGGATTTCGGCTTCAGCTTCGGGCTCCATACCGAGGCGCTGCTGGTGGAGGAGAACAAGCTCACCGCCGCCATCGGCAAGCTGCTGGAGAGCGAAAACGACGCCCTCGGCATGGAGGATATCGACGAGGCCGAGATCTCCGACCTGGAGGTAAGCGACGAGAGCAGCCGGCTCGACGAGAGCGTCAATACCACCGATGACGACGCCCCCATCGTCAAGTACATCAACAAGATCCTGATGGATGCCATAAAGCGCGGCGCCTCCGACCTGCACTTCGAGCCCTATGAATTCAAATATCGGGTGCGCTTTCGCATCGACGGCATTTTGCACGAAATCGCCACCCCGCCGGTCAATCTGGCCAACCGCTTCTCTGCCCGCCTCAAGGTCATGGCGCGGCTCGATATTGCCGAGCGGCGGCTGCCACAGGATGGCCGCATCAAGCTGAAGCTGTCGCGCAACAAGTCGATGGATATGCGGGTCAACACCCTGCCCACCATGTGGGGGGAGAAGATCGTGATCCGTCTGCTCGACTCCTCGGCGGCCCGCCTCAATATCGAGCAGCTTGGCTTCGACGACCGCCAGAAGGCGCAGTACCTGCGCGCCCTCTCGAAACCGCAGGGGATGATCCTGGTCACCGGCCCCACCGGCTCGGGCAAGACGGTCTCGCTCTACACCGGCCTCAATATTCTCAACACCACCGAGGTGAACATCTCCACTGCCGAAGATCCGGTGGAGATCAACCTGCCCGGCGTCAATCAGGTGCAGGTCAACCCCAAGGCGGGGCTCACCTTTGCCAGCGCCCTGCGATCCTTCTTGCGGCAAGACCCGGATGTGGTGATGGTGGGGGAAATTCGCGATCTCGAAACCGCCGAGATCGCCATCAAGGCGGCCCAGACCGGCCACCTGGTGCTCTCGACCCTGCACACCAACTCCGCCGCCGAGACCCTGACCCGGATGATGAACATGGGGGTGCCCGCCTTCAATATCGCCTCTTCGGTGACCCTGATCATGGCCCAGCGGCTGGCCCGCAAGCTGTGCGAGCACTGCAAGGCGCCGGAAGTGGTGCCGGAAGCCGAACTGCTGGAGCTGGGCTTTACACCACAGCAGTTGGCGGCTGGGCTTCGACTGTTCAAACCGGTGGGGTGCAAGGAGTGTTCCGGCGGCTACAAGGGGCGGGTCGGCATCTACGAAATCATGCTAATGTCGGAAAATATCGCAAAATTGATCATGCAGGGGGCCAACTCCCTGCAAATTGCGGCGATTGCCCAGAAAGAGGGGATGCGCACCCTGCGCACCTCGGGACTGGAGAAAGCACGCCTCGGCGTCACCAGCCTGGCCGAGGTCAACCGGGTCACCACCAACTGATCCGTGTGCGGAACGACCCGCCGATTTGGTTGGCAGAGCGAATTCGTTGTTCACGAATACGGAACGGATGATTGTCCGGCCAACAGAGTAATCAGATATTCAAGTGACCGGGTTGGCGCCAAGAAGGCACCACCCACCCTATCAGTACCCCGCCGGCATCAAGCCAGTCGGGCACCTTGACCAGGTTGGTGACGTGCAGAGTCCGACTCTGACAACTAACCCCATTGCAGGATGCAAAGATGGCAACCCTAACGAAAAAGAACAATGCCCCCAAGAAAGTCTTCGCCTTCCGCTGGCACGGGGTTAATCGCAAGGGGCAGAAGGTCTCCGGCGAGCTGCAGGCTGACAGCATCAACACCGTCAAGACCGAACTGCGCAAGCAGGGGGTCAACGTCACCAAGGTAGCCAAGAAATCCCAGGGGCTCTTCTCCAAGGGTGGCGCCAAGATCAAACCGATGGATATCGCCATCGTCTCCCGCCAGATCACCACCATGCTCTCCGCCGGCGTACCACTGGTACAGAGTCTGCAGATCATCGCCCGCAGCCACGAGAAAGCTGCCATGCGCGAACTGATGGGGGAGATTGCCGCAGATGTCGAAACCGGCACCCCCATGTCGGAGGCGTTGCGCCGCCACCCCCGCCATTTTGACGATCTCTACTGCGATCTGGTGGAGGCTGGAGAACAATCCGGTGCGCTGGAGACCATCTACGACCGTATCGCCACCTATCGGGAAAAGTCGGAAGCGCTCAAGTCGAAGATCAAGAAGGCAATGTTCTATCCCACCATGGTTATTCTGGTGGCCATCGTGGTGACTTCCATCCTGCTGCTGTTCGTCATCCCCCAGTTCGAGGATATCTTCAAGAGCTTCGGTGCCGAGCTGCCGGTGTTCACCCAGTTTGTTATCGGCATCTCCCGCTTTATGCAGAACTGGTGGTATGTCTTCTTTGGTGGCACGGCCCTTGGCATCTTCCTTTACGTGCGGGCTTGGCGGGCCTCCCAGAAGGTGAAAGACAATACCGACAAGTTCGTCCTGACCATTCCGGTGGTCGGGATGATCCTGCACAAGGCGGCCATGGCTCGCTTTGCCCGCACCCTGTCGACCACCTTCTCCGCCGGTATCCCGCTGGTAGATGCGCTGATTTCGGCGGCTGGGGCCTCTGGTAACTATGTCTATCGCACCGCGGTCATGGCGATCCGCAACGAGGTGGTGGCCGGTATGCAGATCAACGTGGCGATGCGCACCGTCGATCTCTTCCCCGACATGGTGATCCAGATGGTGATGATCGGTGAGGAGTCCGGCGCCATCGATGATATGCTCTCCAAGGTCGCCACCATCTTCGAACAGGAGGTGGATGATCTGGTCGATGGCCTCACCAGCCTGCTGGAACCCCTCATCATGGTGGTGCTCGGGGTGCTGGTCGGCGGTATGGTTATTGCCATGTACCTGCCCATCTTCAAGCTTGGCGACGTGGTAGGCTGATTCATCAGGGCATGGCTCCACAACCATGCCCTCCCCCTCATTTTATGACTGACGGTTGGTTATGACACTTCTTCTCGAGCTGGCTCACAGCTTGCCCTGGCTCTATTTTTCGCTGGTTTTTCTTTTCTCCCTGATGATCGGCAGCTTCCTTAACGTAGTGATCCACCGCTTGCCCATTATGCTGGAGCGGGAGTGGCAGGCCGAGTATCGCGGCTACTTTTCCACCGATGAGGAGGCCACTGCGCCAGAGCGCTACAACCTGATGGTCCCCCGCTCCGCATGTCCTCACTGTGGCCACGCCATCACTGCGCTGGAGAACATCCCGCTGTTGAGCTGGCTCTGGCTCAAAGGGCGTTGCCGCGACTGTCAGGCCCCCATCTCGGCCCGCTATCCGCTGGTAGAGCTGCTTACCGCCCTGCTCTCGCTCGCCGTAGCAATGGTCATAACCCCGGGCTGGGGGACGCTGGCCGCCCTATTGCTGACCTGGGTGCTGGTCGCCCTTACCTTCATCGATCTCGACAAAATGTTGCTGCCCGACCAGCTCACCCTGCCACTGCTGTGGGGCGGGCTGCTGTTCAATCTGGCAAGTGGCTTCGTCCCCTTGGCTGATGCAGTGAGCGGCGCCATGGCGGGCTATCTGGTGCTCTGGAGCCTCTACTGGGCTTTCAAGCTGCTAACCGGCAAGGAGGGGATGGGCTATGGCGACTTCAAGCTGCTAGCGGCGCTGGGCGCCTGGCTCGGTTGGCAGGCGCTGCCCATAATTCTGCTGCTCTCATCTCTGGTCGGCGCCGTGATCGGCATCAGCCTGATCGCCTTGCAAAAACATCATCAGGGCAAGCCCATCCCCTTCGGCCCCTACCTCGCCATCGCGGGCTGGATCGCCCTGCTATGGGGCGATACCATCACCCGCTGGTATCTCTCTACCCTGCTTTGAGCAAGAGGCCCCCATGTATGTAGTTGCTATCACAGGTGGTATCGGCAGCGGCAAGACCACTATCGCCAATCAGTTTGCCGCGCTGGGTATCGAGGTGGTGGATGCCGATGTGATCGCCCGTGAGGTCGTAGAGCCGGGCACCCCGGCCTTTGCCGCCATCGCCGACCATTTTGGCCCTGATGTGATTGAACCTAGCGGTCAACTCGACCGTCGCGCCCTGCGTGAGCGGGTTTTCAGCGACCAGCAAGCCAAAGAGTGGCTCAATGCCCTGCTCCATCCGCTCATTCGCAGTGAAATGCTGCGTCAGTGTGCCGCGGCCAGTTCTCCTTACTGCCTACTGGTGGTGCCGCTGCTGGTGGAGAACAAACTCACCGGCCTCGCCAACCGTGTGTTGGTGGTCGATGTGGATGAAGCCACCCAGATAGAGCGCACCTGTCGCCGTGATGGGGTATCGGCCGAGCAAGCCCGGGCCATCATCGCCGCTCAGGCGAGCCGGTCGGAACGTCTCGCGGCGGCGGATGATGTCATCGAAAACCACAATGGCAGCGAAATGGCGATTAAAACGCGGATTTTGGCGCTGCACGAGACATATCTGGCAATTGCCTCTCAACAAGGCCGCCAAGTGTGAGTACACTAGGCCGGTTTATGGCTGGCCAGGATTAGGCATGATTTACGATTTCCCCCTCAATGAAAAAAGCCGGACCTATCTTCGTCTGGAGTCCCTGTTTTCCCAGATCCGCGACAATCTGGAGAGTGAACAATCCTGGGCACATATCGCCTTCTTCAAGGGGCTGTTCGATCTGCAGGAGTTGCTGGAGCGTGGTGACCTGCGCGCCGACCTCATCAAGGATCTGGAGCGTCTCGGCCAGCGTCTGAGCCACTGGGCCAGCCTGCCCGACGTCGATCTGGAGCAGATCAAACTGATGCAGCAAGAGAGCAGCCAGCTCTCCCGCAACCTGCTCAATTCGCCACGCCCGGGTGCCCGCCTGAAAGAGGATCGTCTGCTCGGCTCCATTCGCCAGCGTTTCTCCATCCCCGGTGGCCTGTGTGCCTTCGATGTGCCGCAGCTGCACCACTGGCTCGGTACCCCGGCCATCACCCGTCACCAGCAGATGCAGGGCTGGCTGAGCGATATCAACCTGCTGATGAATGCCATCACTCTGCTGCTGCGCCTGTGGCGTGAATCAGGCAGCTTCAGCGAGCAGGTTGCCAGCAACGGTTTCTTCCAGGACACCGCCGAGAGCGCCGAGCTGATCCGCATCAAGCTGCCGGGCAATCTGTTCTGCTACCCGACCCTGAGCGGCCACAAGAACCGCTTCGCCCTGCGCTTTCTGCCCACCGCAGAACAGCCGATTGGCGACGTGCCGTTCCAGCTCGCCTGCTGCTAAGGAGCGCTTATGGTCACCAAGGTAAAGTGCCCGACCTGTCAGAGCGAAGTGGAGTGGGGCCCGCAGAGTCCGTTCCGCCCCTTCTGCAGCAAGCGCTGCCAGCTGATCGATCTCGGCGAATGGGCCGATGAAGAGAAGCGCATCCCGGGGGAGATCAACCCGGATCTGCTGCCGGAGCCGGAAGAGGGCGATCAGTGGCTATAAGCCCTTGGTCACTCACCTCCGCAATATGAAAAAAGGGCCGATTGGCCCTTTTTTCATACTTGTTGATTGCTACCGGCTCACGCCAGCAGACCCTGTAGCCGCGCTACAATCGGGCCATTGGCATCGGGGAAGTGGTAGTTGTGCAGCTCGGCCACCGGCACCCACAGACACTCCTGCCCCTCTTTGCCGAACGGCTCACCGCTGAAACGGGTCACCTTCCAGATATCCAGCAATACCTGCTTCTCGGGGTAGTCGTGCTGCAGTTCCATGAAGGGGGCACAATCCAATACCCGGATGCCGATCTCTTCCCACAGCTCCCGATCCAGTGCGGTGAGCAGATCCTCGCCCGACTCCACCTTGCCACCGGGAAACTCCCAGCGATCCCCCTGATGGCGATCGGAGGAGCGTCGGGCGATGAAGATATCGCCCCGTTCATTCTCGATGACGCCAACCGCCACCCAGATCCGTTTTTTCTGTTCCATCTTGCTACCTTTACACGCGATACATGACCGGGCCGTTCGATGCGCCCAACCTCTGGCTGGGTGAAGGACCGATAATGCCTGATATCCGATAATCCTTTGCAAAGTGGCGCCACTACTGTGACTTCGCCATCTTCTGACAAAAACAAGGCGGGCACTTGGCCCGCCTGTTATGGCATAGCGTCGATCAGGTCAACTGACCGTGGCAGTGCTTGTACTTCTTGCCGGAGCCGCACGGGCAGGGATCGTTTCGACCGACCTTCTGCTCGTCGCGTACGAAGGTGGTGTGACCCTCTTCGCCTGCAGCCTGTTCATCGGCCAGCTGGCTCTCGGCAGCGGCGTGGGTATAGGTACGGGGAGCGGCTTCCGCCTGCTGGCGTTGCTGCTCTTCCATCGCTTCCACATCGCGCTCCTGCACCTGAACACGGCTCAGGATGCTGACCACGTCGCGCTTGAGGGTTTCCAGCATCTGGGTGAACAGATCAAAGGATTCGCGCTTGTACTCCTGCTTGGGGTTCTTCTGGGCGTAGCCGCGCAGATGGATGCCCTGACGCAGGTGATCCATGGCGGCCAGATGCTCTTTCCACAGACCATCCAGGGTTTGCAGCATCACCGCTTTCTCGAAGTTGCGCAGCACCTCTTTGCCGACCAGCTCTTCCTTGTGGGCATAGAGCTTGGTGGCTTCGTCCAGAATGCGCTCGCGCAGCTTCTCTTCATACAGCTTGTCATCTTCCGCCAGCCACTGCTGCAGCGGCAGATCCAGCGCAAAGTCCGCCTTCAGGCGTGCTTCCAGACCCGGCACGTCCCACATCTCTTCCAGAGACTGGGGCGGGATGTATTCGTCGATCACCGCGCCGTAGACGTCGTCACGGATAACGTGGATGGTCTCGGAGATGTCGTTGGTATCCAGCAGCTCATTGCGCTGCTCGTAGACCACCTTGCGCTGGTCGTTGGCAACGTCATCAAACTCCAGCAAGCTCTTGCGGATGTCGAAGTTGCGACCTTCCACCTTGCGCTGGGCGTTTTCGATCGCCTTGGTGACCCACGGGTGCTCGATGGCTTCGCCCTCTTCCATGCCCAGCTTCTTCATCATGCCGGTCACGCGATCGGAGGCGAAGATCCGCATCAGGGTATCTTCCATGGAGAGGTAAAAACGGGAGGAGCCCGGGTCACCCTGACGACCGGAACGGCCGCGCAGCTGGTTATCGATACGACGGGATTCGTGACGCTCGGTGCCGATAATGTGCAGACCACCGGCGGCCAGCACCGCATCGTGACGCACCTGCCAGGCGGCTTTCAGCTCGGCAATCTGCTCGCTGGTCGGGTTCTCCAGCTTGGCAATCTCTGCCTGCCAGTTGCCGCCCAACACGATGTCGGTACCACGACCGGCCATGTTGGTCGCGATGGTGACCGCACCAGTCTGACCTGCCTGGGCAACGATCTCCGCTTCCATGGCGTGGAACTTGGCGTTCAGCACCTTGTGCGGGATCTTCTCCTTGGTCAGGATGCCGGAGAGCAGCTCGGAGTTCTCGATAGAGACGGTACCAACCAGTACAGGCTGGCCCTTGGCCACACACTGACGGATATCTTCGATGATGGCGGCATACTTCTCATTGGCGGTCAGGTAGACCAGATCGCCCATGTCCTTGCGCACCATCGGCTTGTTGGTCGGGATAACCACGGTATCCAGGCCATAAATCTGCTGGAATTCAAAGGCTTCGGTATCCGCAGTCCCTGTCATCCCCGCCAGCTTGTTGTAGAGACGGAAGTAGTTCTGGAAGGTGATGGATGCCAGCGTCTGGTTCTCGTTCTGGATCTTCACCCCTTCCTTCGCTTCAACGGCCTGATGCAGACCATCGGACCAGCGACGACCCGGCATGGTACGACCGGTGTGCTCGTCGACGATGACGATCTCGTCTTTCTGGACGATGTAGTCCACGTTGCGCTCGAACAGGGTGTGAGCACGCAGACCGGCATTGACGTGGTGCAGCAGGCTGATGTTGGAGGCGGAGAACAGGGAGTCGTTCTCGTCCAGCAGCCCCTCTTTCTTGAGCAGCTCTTCCACGAAGATCTGACCGTTTTCGGTCAGCAGGGCCTGACGGTTCTTCTCGTCCACCGTGTAGTGACCGTCGCCGGTGTACTCTTCGGTGTCTTCCTTGTCCTGCTTGACCAGCAGCGGGATCAGCTTGTTGACGCGAATATAGAGCTCTGAGCTATCTTCGGCCGGACCGGAGATGATGAGCGGAGTCCGGGCCTCATCGATAAGCACCGAGTCCACCTCATCCACCAGCGCGTAGTTGAGCGGGCGCTGTACGCGCTGCTCTGGCGAGAACGCCATGTTGTCGCGCAGGTAGTCGAAACCGAATTCGTTGTTGGTACCGTAGGTGATGTCGGCGGCATAGGCGTCACGCTTCTGGGACGCATCCATACCGGGCACGTTGCAATCGACTGTCATGCCGAGGAAGGCAAACAGCGGGCGGTTCGCCTCAGCGTCACGTTTGGCCAGATAGTCGTTCACCGTTACCACGTGCACACCACGGCCACTCAGGGCGTTCAGGTAAGCTGGCAGAGTCGCAGTAAGAGTCTTACCTTCACCGGTTTTCATTTCCGCGATGCGGTTGGAGTTCAGCACCATGCCGCCGATCAGCTGCACGTCGAAGTGACGCATGCCGAACACCCGCTTGGAGGCTTCACGCACGGTCGCGAACGCTTCTGGCAGCAACTGCTCCAGGGTCTCACCCTGCTCGATACGCTGACGATATTCAGCCGTTTTGGCCTGCAACTCGGCATCGGAGAGAGCCTCGAACTGCGGCTCCATGGCATTGATCTGTTTTACAATTTTGCGCAAAGCCTTGAGCGTTCTGTCGTTCCGGCTGCCGATAATCTTGGTAAGCAGTGTGCTAATCATGGGTACCAACTATTTCTGGTTATAAAAGCGTTCCGTCACTGGAACCTGAAGAAAAAAACCTAACCCCGTCTGGCACTGAGAAAGCGTGCGGGGTTGACCTGACGACCATCTTTCAACACTTCGTAATGCAGATGGACCCCAGTCGCGCGACCGGTGCGTCCCATCAAGGCAATCTTCTGACCCTGATCAACCAGGGTGCCCACCTCAACCAGCAACTTGGAGTTGTGGGCATAGCGGGTGACCAGGCCATTGCCGTGATTAATCTCCACCATATTGCCAAATTCCGGATGACGGCCCGCCCAGCTGACAATGCCGGGCCCGGTGGCCAGAATCGGGGTTCCGGGTTTGCCACGGAAATCGACCCCTTTGTGCATCTTGGCACGCCCGTTGAACGGATCGACCCGTCCACCAAACCCGGACGAGACCCAAACTCGCTCCTGTTTGACTGGCGTGCCGGAAATAAAACCGGCATCGGTGATATGGTGATTCATGATGAAAGATTCAAGTACCGACAGCTGCTCTTCACGGCTGCTGAGCTGCTGGCTGAGGTGTTTCATCGAGGCTTGCAGCTCGTTGAGGCTCACTTCCAGCTCTTCATCATAAGAAGGGCCGCCCATGGGGGGCAGCTCTTTGAAATTGAACTCGTCGGGATCGAGATCGGCCTGCTCGGTCAATCGTTCGCCGAGGGCATTGAGACGGCCAAGCTGGCCCTGCATGGTGCCTACCTGAGCTGCCAGCATTGCCAACTGTTCACGGGCTTCATCGCCACTCTGGTCGACGGACTGTTGCTCGGCAACGGCAAGCGCCACTTCCAGCGCCTCCATTTTCTGGTGCCAGCTCTGCCAGAGCCAACCACCACCAAGGGCCAACAGGGAGAAGAGAATACCGCCGACCCAGGCCAGACGTTGTTTGGGCAGGTGCAACTTGCGTCGCTGCTTGCCGTGGAGGATCAGGGTAATGCTCATAGAAATCAGTCTGCTCGGTCAGGTGCGGCCAGGAGCCTGCACGGGAAATAAAACCGGGAGATAATCGGTATTAAAGGATGGAGTAAACAAATGACGGAACGTCGGTGCGGAGAGAGGACCGACGCTCCGTTGCACAGCTATCAGGCCAGAACCAGACCGTTATCGTAGTAAGCGATAGGCGCTTTGTCGCCCTCACCCTCGAAGGTCACCAGTTCCCAAGCCTCCTGCTCGGCCAGCAAGGCACGCAGCAGCTTGTTGTTCAGGGCGTGTCCGGTCTTGTAGGCACGGAACTCACCGATGATGCTGCGGTTACACATATAGAGGTCACCGATCGCATCCAGCATCTTGTGCTTGACGAACTCGTCCTCATAACGCAAACCGTCTTCGTTCAGCACCCGATAATCGTCCAGTACCACAGCGTTTTCCAGGCTTCCGCCCAGCGCCAGGTTCTGGGAACGCAGGTACTCGATATCACGCATGAACCCGAAGGTACGGGCACGGCTGATCTCTTTCACGAAGGAGGCACCGGAGAAGTCCAGTACGCAACGCTGATTGCGCCCTTCAAAGACCGGATGCTGGAAATCGATCTCGAGATCCATCTTGAAGCCGTTACGATAGGGGTGGAATTCCGCCCACTTGTCGCCGTCTTCAACCCGGATGCTCTTCTTGATCCGCACAAACTGCTTGGCAGCATTCTGCTCACGGATCCCGACTTCCTGCAGCAGGTAGATAAAGGGATGCGCACTGCCGTCCATCACCGGGATCTCGGGGGCGTCGACCTCAACATAGAGGTTGTCGATCCCCATCCCGGCCAGCGCGGCAGAGAGGTGCTCAATGGTAGAGACACGGACACCGGCTTCGTTGACCAGAGCGGTACAGAGCACGGTATCGCGCACCTGATCGGCATTGGCTGGCAGCTCCACCACAGGATTCAGGTCGGTACGCAAGTAAACGATCCCTGTGTTCACAGGCGCCGGACGGAACGTCATAGTGACTTTCCGGCCCGAATGCAGGCCGACACCAGTCGCCTGTACACTCGTTTTCAAGGTTCTTTGTCTAATCATGGGTGTACCCTAAACAGCTTAAAATCCGGACCAGATGGTCGTTGGCAGGCCATCTTAGCACATTCCTTGAACAACAAACAAACGAGAGCCATAAGAGGCTTAGTCAGCTTGCTTGCGCAGGAACGCCGGAATATCCAGGTAATCCGGTTCACGACGAGCTTGCGGCTCGGCGTTGACCACCTTGGCCGGGGCTTCGTCCATCACGCGGCCTTGTATCATGTCGCTAACCAGCGGCTGACGCACCGGGCGCTCTTGCACCTGGCTGCTCTTGACCAGAGTGATGTCCGGCTTGCGCTCGGCACCGATACCGGTAGCAACCACAGTCACACGCAGCTCGTCGTGCATTTCCGGATCGATTACGGTACCCACAACTACAGTGGCGTTCTCGGAAGCGAAGGCCTTGACCGCGTTACCTACGGTTTCGAACTCTTCGATGGTCATGTCCATACCGGCGGTGATGTTGACCAGGATGCCACGGGCACCAGCCAGATCCACATCTTCCAGCAGCGGGCTGGAGATGGCTTTCTCGGCCGCTTCTTCAGCACGGTCATCGCCAGAGGCGGAACCGGTACCCATCATGGCTGTACCCATTTCACGCATCACAGTACGCACGTCCGCGAAGTCGACGTTGATCAAACCCGGACGGGTGATCAGCTCGGCAATGCCCTGTACCGCGCCAAGCAGTACATCGTTGGCCGCCTTGAAGGCATCCAGCAGGGAGATACCGCGACCCAGCACCTTCAGCAACTTGTCGTTGGGGATGGTGATCAGGGAGTCGACGTTCTTCGAGAGCTCTTCGATACCGTGGGCGGCGAAGCCCATCCGCTTCTTCCCTTCGAAGGAGAACGGCTTGGTCACTACAGCAACGGTCAGGATGCCCATCTCGCGTGCCACCTCGGCCACGATCGGCGCAGCACCGGTACCGGTACCACCACCCATACCGGCGGCGATGAACACCATGTCGGAACCGGTCAGCAGCTCACGCAGCGCTTCGCGATCTTCCATAGCCGCATCACGACCCACTTCCGGATTGGCGCCGGCACCCAGACCCTTGGTGATGCCACCGCCGATCTGCAGGGTAGTGTTGGCGCTGGAGTTACGCAGTGCCTGGGCGTCGGTGTTGACGGTAATAAACTCAACACCCTCAATATTTTGACGAACCATGTGTTCGACAGCGTTACCGCCGCCGCCACCTACACCGATCACTTTAATGACGGCTTCGTCAGTGTGGCTATCCATAAATTCAAACATGTTGTCTCTCCGCTTTATTTGCCTGACTCAGCAAAATTCTTAGAACTCGCCACGCAGCCAGTTGCTAACCCGTTTGACCAGGCCACCGACGCTTGCCTTGGCGGCATATTCTTTGTTGCTACCTGTGGCTTGATGGGTGCGGCCATATTGCAGCAACCCGACCGCAGTCGAGTACACCGGTGCCTGCACGTAATCACTCAAACCACGTATGTTCATGGGCTCTCCCACCCGGACCTGGCTCTGGAAGATCTGCTCTGCACACTCCACAATGCCTTCAATCTGGGCAGCGCCGCCGGTCAAGACCACACCGGCTGCCAGCTGATGCTTGACCCCCTGCGCTTTCAACTCGCTTTGTACCCGCACCAGCTCATCATTCACCATGGAGAGCAACTCGGTGTAACGGGGCTCAATCACTTCAGCCAGTGTCTGCCGTTGCAGGCTGCGCGCCGGGCGACCGCCGACACTGGGTACTTCAATATTGTCTTCCTTGCTGACCAGACGACCGAGGGCGCAACCGTAGCGCACCTTGATCGCTTCCGCGTCGAGCGGCGGCGTGCCAAAGGCGTAGGCGATATCGCTGGTCACAGTGCTGCCAGCATACGGGATCACCTTGGTGTGGCGCAGGGCACCGCCGGTAAACAGCGACATATCCATGGTGCCGCCACCGATGTCCACCACGCAGACACCCAGCTCTTTCTCGTCTTCGGTCAACACGGCATAGCTGGAGGCCAGCGCGGAGAAGATCAGTTGATCCACACGCAAACCGACCTTCTCCACACATTTCTCAATGTTGCGGGCCATGTCGTTATGGCAGGTGATCAGGTGAACCTTGGCTGCCATCCTTACACCGGAGAGGCCAACCGGATTCTTGATCCCTTCCTGATAATCGATGGCAAACTCCTGAGGCAGCACATGCAGCACGCGCAGCTCGTCGGAGAGGCGAACCGACTTGGCGGTGTGGATCACGTTGTCCACATCCTCCTGAGTCACCTCTTCATCGGAGATGGGCACCATACCGGTCTCGTTGCGGCAATCAATATGCTTGCCGGACAACCCCAGATAGACCGAGCTGATCTGGCAATCTGCCATCATCTCGGCCTCTTCCACCGCGCGGCGCAGTGACTTGACCACGGAGTCGAGGTCATTGACCCCGCCCTTCTCCATTCCGCGAGAAGCGTGACTGCCCATACCGATGACGTTCAGTTCACCGTCCGGCAATACTTCCCCGACCAGAACCGCCACCTTGGTTGTGCCGATATCCAGTCCGACAATCAAATTCCTATCTGCGGTGTTGGTCATGCACTTTCTCTTCGCTCTTCTTCCAGCCAACTGCCATTCCGGTGTCGTATCGAAGATCCACGTAGGCGACTTGCGCACGGGGTTCGATAACCGGGAAGGCATCGATAAACCGCTGTAGCCGGAGCGCAATGTCATTGCGTCCCAGGAACAGCTTGATATTGCCATCCAGGGTCAGTTCCCAGGCATGGCGGGGGGTCAGATTCACCCCCAGCAACTTGTATCCCTTGGCAGCCAGTTGCGACTCGTACTGCCGACTCTCTTTCAACACCCGGGCGGCCTGGTCATCCGGCCCTGACAGCTGCAACAGCGGCGTCTTGACCCGATCCGGGGCACTGAATACCTTGCCCTTGGTGTTGACAAAGCGGTTGCCATTCCAGCGCGCCGCCACATCTTGTTCCGTGAGGTAGATCTTGATCTTGTTCGGCCACTTCTTTCGTACCGAGACCGAGGCCACCCATGGCAGGGCATTGAGCCGTGCCTGCAATTCGTTGACGTCCAATTCGAAGAAGTTGCGCAGCTCGGCGCCATCCAGCACAGCCATCCGCAGCTCTTCGGTTTGCAAATACTGGTGTTGCCCCTGCAGCAACAGCTCGCTCATGGGCAACCGGTTGGCATCTGTCAGCCAACCTTTAACATCCAGCGCCGTCCGGTAGCAGCCCCATATCACCAGCAGGAAAAACGCTACCCCTGCGATGAAGCCACCCTTGGTGCGCCCCTGTGCCCTTGCCTCCACCCGATCGATCCCCGTGTAACGCGCTAAACCGGCCTTTGACAGACCGGTTCGCCATTATATAGGCCCCGGCTTGGCGGTCAAAATACTCATTGGGCCCTCAGGCGCCAGATTTCATGCTATCTATGCTCAATTTCATCTCTCCGAGACGACGGGCCAGTGCCCCGACGTTCCCGGCGCCTTGAGTCAGCACCAAATCCCCCTCGCCGATCAGGTCGGCCAGCACGGCTGGCACGTCATCTGGTGTAGCGACGAAGATGGGTTCCAGGTTGCCGCGCGAGCGAATGGAGCGGCACAGTGCCCGTCCATCAGCGCCCGGGATCGGCTCCTCACCGGCAGCATAAACCTCCAGCATCACCAGCACGTCTACCTTGGAGAGCACATCGGCGAAGTCCTCGTAGAGGTCGCGGGTGCGGGTATAACGGTGCGGCTGGAACACCATCACCAGGCGCTTCTCGGGCCAACCGGCACGGGCGGCGTTGATGGTGACCTTCACTTCGCTCGGGTGGTGACCGTAATCGTCCACCAGCATCGCCTTGCCGCGACCGGTTTCAAACTCGCCATACTGCTGGAAGCGACGACCGACCCCTTCAAATTTGGCCAGTGCAGAGATGATGGCCTCATCGCTGACACCGTCCTCTGTCGCGACAGCTATCGCCGCTGCGGCGTTCAATGCGTTGTGAATACCCGGCAAATTGAGGGTGACCTGCAGCTCGCCCGCCTCTTTGCGGCGAACACGGAAGCAGCTGTGGTTGGTGGTCTGGACAAAATCCAGCACCTGCACATCCGCATCGTCGGAGAGGCCGTAGGTCAGGGTCGGACGGGCAATCTCGGGCAACATGCCACGGATCACCGGATCATCGATGCAGACCACCGCCAATCCGTAGAAGGGCAGATTGTGCAGAAACTCGATGAAGGTGGCCTTCAGCTTGGAGAAATCACCGCCGTAGGTATCCATGTGATCCGCTTCGATGTTGGTCACGATAGAGACCATCGGCTGCAGATGCAGGAAAGAGGCATCGCTCTCGTCTGCTTCGGCAATCAGGTAGCGGCTGCTGCCCAGCCGGGCATTGGTACCGGCACTGTTGAGCAGGCCACCGATGACGAAGGTCGGGTCGCGATCGGCTTCGGCATAGATACTCGCCACCAGACTGGTGGTGGTGGTTTTGCCGTGGGTACCGGCGATGGCGATACCGTGACGGAAACGCATCAGCTCGGCCAGCATCTCGGCGCGGCGCACGACCGGGATCCGCAGTTCACGGGCAGCCAGCAGCTCCGGGTTGTCCTGCTTGATGGCGGTAGAGACCACCACCACGCTGGCACCCTCAACGTGTTCGGCACTGTGGCCGACGAAGATGTGCGCGCCCAGTCCGGCCAATCGCTCGGTCACGGCGTTGCGAGCCAGATCAGAACCCGTTACCTGATACCCTTCGTTGGCAAGCACTTCGGCGATCCCGCCCATACCGGCACCACCGATGCCGATAAAGTGGATGCGACGCACGCGGCGCATTTCGGGGATCACAGTACGCAGTTTTGCCAGTTCAACCTTGGTCATAATCGTCTCTTTAGTCTGCCGCAGGCTGTGTGCTGTCACACGGCGGCATCAATATAGTCAGGTACAAGGCTGCACGGTGTCACCGCTGCAACCTTGCTCATCAATCTTTACCACGCTGCCCGGTTGCGAGCTGTTTGCACTCATCTGCAACCCGCTCGGCCGCATCCGTGATGGCGACGCGGCGAGCCGCTTTCGCCATGTTAAACAGGGTCTCCCGGCGACCAGCCAGCCAGGTCAGGCGTGCCGCCAGTGAAGCGGTGTTCAGCTCGGACTGGGGCAGAAACTCGGCCGCTCCGCCGTCGACCAGGGTCAGGGCGTTACGGGTCTGGTGATCATCCACCGCATGGGGCAGTGGCACAAATATGGCGGCCACACCGGCGGCAGCCACTTCAGAAACAGTCAGCGCACCGGCACGGCAGACCACCAGGTCAGCCCAGGCGTAGGCACTGGCCATATCCTTGATAAATTCACTCACCTCGGCATTGATGCCGTGCTGGGCATAGGCAGCAGACACTGTCTCGGCATTGCCCTTGCCACACTGGTGACGCACTTCAATGGGCACGCCGGATGCCGCCACCGCAGCAGGCACCTGCTCGTTGAGCACCCGCGCCCCCAGACTGCCACCCACGATCAGCAGATGCAGTGGCTCATCCCCGCTGCGCAGTTGCGGATCCGGCAGGGCGACCACTTCGGGACGCACCGGATTGCCCACCACGGCGGTACGACGGCTCGGCGCGAAAGCGCCCGGAAATGCCATCAGCACCCGCCTGGCGATACGGGCCAGCAGCTTGTTGGTCATGCCGGCAGCAGCATTTTGCTCATGGAGCAACAACGGAATGCCGGAGAACCAGGCCGCCACGCCACCCGGGCCGGAAGCAAAACCGCCCATGCCGAGTACCACATCAGGACGAACAGTCTTGAGTACCTGACGCGCCTGCAGGATCGATTTGATGATGCGATAGGGCGCAACCAGCAGTCGCTTGATGCCGTTGCCACGCACCCCCTGAATATCGATGAAGGAGATGGGATAACCGTGGGCGGGCACCAGCTCCGCCTCCATCCGGTCGGCAGTGCCGAGCCAGTGGACAGTCCAGCCCTGGGCCTTCAGGCGATCGGCCACGGCCAGACCGGGGAACACATGCCCACCGGTACCACCTGCCATCACCAACAGAGTCTTGCTCACTAAACCTCCCGCACGCGCGCCTGGGCTGTCGCCTGACGCAACTCAAAATCGATTCGAATCAACATGCTCACCGCCACCGACATGATGATGAGACTGGAACCACCGTAACTCACCAGCGGCAGGGTCAAGCCCTTGGTCGGCATCATGCCGCTGGCCGCGCCGACGTTGACGAAGGTCTGGAAGCTGAACCAGATGCCGATGCCGATGGCCAGATAACCGTCATAGAGCCGCTCGGCCACCAGCGCGCGATGCCCCAGCTTGAGCGCCTTGACCGCCAGCGCAAAAATCAGGAACAGGGCGCCCAGCACCCCGACGTAACCCAGCTCTTCACCGAGGATCGCAAACACGAAGTCAGTGTGCGCTTCCGGCAGGTACTCCATCTTCTGGATGGAGTTGCCAAGCCCTTCGCCAAACCAGCTGCCACGGCCAAACGCCATCAACGACTGGGTCAACTGGTAGCCGCTGCCGAACGGATCGGCCCAAGGATCCATAAAGGAGGTCACCCGCCGCATCCGGTAGGGCTCGACGATGATCAACATCACCACAGAGCCGAGGCCCGCGCCGATCAGGGTCAAAAACTGTCCCAGTCGGGCACCGGCCAGAAACAGCATGCCGAACGAGGTAACGAACATCACCACGGTGGAACCCAGGTCAGGCTGCAACAGCAGCAAGACCGCCAGCACCCCGAACACCGCTAGCGGTTTCAAAAAGCCGATCCAGGCTTCACGCACTTCGCTCTGGCGTCGCACCAGATAGCCGGCCAGATAGACAAACAGCGCCAGCTTGCCAAACTCGGCAGGCTGCAGGTTGAAGGGGCCAAGCGGCAACCAGCGCACCGCACCGTTAACGTTGCGGCCCACCAGTAGCACCAGCACCAGCATCAAGATCGCCAGCAGCAGCATGGGGCCGTTGTGCTGTTGCCAGCGCGCCATCGGCACCTGCAACACAAACCAGGAGATACCGAGCGCCATCACCAGAAACAGGGCGTGACGCTTCACAAACATGAAGGGGTCATCCCCCAGCGCAATCCCTTCGGGGATCGACGCCGAGGCCACGATAACCACCCCGACCGCCATCAGGGAGAGCGCCAGCAGTACCAGCTGCCGATCGTAGAGACCGGCAGGACGCGCCGGTAACAACCAGCGCTGGAACAGACCTGCTGCTGCGCGAAGGGCGTTCATAGTGCCAGCACCATCTCGGTGAAGCGATCGCCGCGCACCTCGAACGATTTGAACTGATCGAGGCTGGCACAGGCCGGCGCCAGCAGCACCCAGTCACCGGGCTTGGCATCGGCCGCCGCTTTGGCAACTGCAGCGGCCAAGTCGGCCACCCGTTCGGTCTGCTCGCCCAGTGCCAGCAGCACCTCGGCATCCTGACCGAAGCAGTACATGTGATCGATCTGGTTGCCCAACAGCGCCTGGATCGGGCCAAAATCCTGCCCCTTGCCCTGACCACCGGCCAGCAGCAGCAGGCGCCCCTTGACCGACTCGCGCACACCGGCAACGGCAGCCAGCGTGGCCCCCACGTTGGTGGCCTTGGAGTCGTTGATCCAGCGCACCCCGTTCACCTCCCGCACGAAGCGGGCACGATGGGGCAAGCCTTCGAAACGACGCAGCACGGTAAGCTGAGCCGCACGGGGAATACCGACCGCATCGCACAACGCCATGGCGGCCAGCGCGTTGGCCTGATTGTGGGCACCGACGATCTTCATCTCGTCCACTGCCAGCAGTGGTTCACCGTGCAGGGTCAACCAGTAGCGGCCATCCAGCAGGCAGCGGCCATAGCCATTGCAGTCGAGACCAAAGCTCTGCCACACCTGACCCACATCAGGCAGGGTCTGGGCATCGTCACGATTGACCAGAATGTGTTTGGAGTGCTGATGGATCTCCATCTTGGCGGCGCGATAGTCGGCCATGCCCTGATAACGATCCATGTGATCTTCTGAGAGGTTCAGCACCACGGAGGCGGCAGCACGCAAACTGTGAGTAGTTTCCAGCTGGAAGCTGGAGAGCTCCAGCACGCAGAGATCCATCGGCTGCTTGAGCAGCTCCAGCGCAGGCGTGCCGATATTGCCGCCCACGCCGACATTGAGACCGGCTTCGGCAATCATCTCGCCCACCAGGGTGGTGACGGTGCTCTTGCCGTTCGAGCCGGTGATGGCGATGACCGGGGTCTGGGTTTCGCGCACAAACAGCTCGATATCACCGACGATCTGCACGCCACACTCGGCAGCCGCTTTCAGTTCGGGGGTCGCCAGCGCGATACCCGGGCTCGCGACGATCATGTGCGCCTGCTTGAGCAGCGCCTCGTCGAGCCCGTGAATGAGCTCTACCTCAGGCGGCAGTTGATCCTTGCCGGGCGGGTTGGCACGGGTATCCATCACCAATGGCGTCACGCCACGGCCGAGGAAGTAATCGACACAGGAGAGTCCAGTTTTGCCCAATCCGATGATGATGACCATGGCCTTACCTCACCTTCAGGGTGGCAAGACCCAGCAGCACCAGCACGAGGGTGATGATCCAGAAGCGCACGATGACGCGCGGCTCCGGCCAGCCCTTCTTCTCGTAGTGGTGATGGATCGGCGCCATGCGGAAGATCCGCACGCCGCGCAGCTTATATGAACCCACCTGCAGGATCACCGAGACGGTCTCCATCACGAAGACGCCGCCCATGATCACCAGCAGGAACTCCTGACGGACCAACACGGCGATGGTGCCGAGCGCGCCGCCCAGCGCCAGGGAACCAACGTCCCCCATGAAGACCTGCGCCGGATAGGTGTTGAACCAGAGGAAACCCAGACCCGCCCCGACAATGGCGGTACAGACGATCACCAACTCGGAGGTATAGGGCACGTAGGGAATGTGCAGGTAGTTGGCAAAGTTGACGTTACCGGTAGCCCAGGCGATCAGGGCAAAGCCCCCCGCCACCATCACGGTCGGCATGATAGCCAAGCCGTCGAGACCGTCGGTCAGGTTGACCGCATTGGAAGTGCCGACGATGACAAAGTAGGTCAGCACGATAAACATCAGACCAAGCTGCGGCATCACATCCTTGAGGAAAGGCACCACCAGCTGGGTTTGGCCCTCATGGGTTGCGGTCGCATAGAGGAACACAGCCACCGCCAGCGCTACCGCGGATTGCCAGAAATACTTCCAGCGAGCGATCAGGCCGTCGGTATTCTTGCGCACCACCTTGAGGTAGTCGTCGGCAAAGCCGATGGCGCCGTAGGCACCCAGCACAAACAGCACCAGCCAGACATAGGGGTTGTCGAGGCGGCACCAGAGCAACACTGAAGTGAAAATCGCAGCAATGATCATCAGGCCCCCCATGGTCGGGGTGCCCCGCTTGCTGAGGTGGGACTCGGGACCGTCGTTGCGGATCACCTGACCAAACTTCAGGATCTGCAGACGGCGAATGAGGCGTGGCCCCATCCAGAGGGCAACCCCCAGTCCGGTGATGATCGACAGGATGGCGCGAAACGTCAGGTAGGAGAAGACGTTGAAGAAGGTGAAGTGCGGGGTGAGCAGTTCGGCCAGCCAGACTAGCATGTGGCTGACTCCTGATGGCCTTTGACCATCTCGACGATATCTTCCATGCGGGAGCCACGGGCGCCCTTGACCAGAATCGAAATTTCCTGATGTGTATTTATCATTTGCGCAAGCACTTCAAACAACGACGCCTTGTTATCGAAATGTCGGCCCGCCGCGGCATCTGCGGTATGGCGACTATCTTCCCCCACTGTCAGCACGGCATCCAGACCGCACTCGCGGGCATGACGGCCAACCCGGGCGTGTTGCTCGGCAGACTCCTCACCCAGTTCCCGCATATCACCAAACACCAGCACCTTGAAGCCGCCCATGGCGGTCAGGGCATCGATGCCAGCCAGCACGGATTCCACGCTGGCATTGTAGGTATCATCCACCAGGGTCAGACCGCCCCAGCGCTGCACGCAGAAGCGCCCCTTGACCGGCGCCATCTGTTCCAGCCCCGCCTTGACGGAGCCGAGGGATGCGCCGAGGGCCAGACAGCCCGCGGCGGCAGCCAGTGCGTTGGCCACGTTGTGGCGACCCGGGATCGCCAGAGTCAGGCTCAGCTCACCTTGCGGGGTCACCATCACAAACTCGGCGCAGCCTTGTTCGTTGAGCACAAGGTTGCGCGCGTGGAACGGCTGACTCTGATCTTCGATAGAGAAGGCGCACTGAATGCCACGCTCACGCCACTTCGGCCAGAATTCGTTGTCGGCGTTGACAATGGCCGTGCCGCCCTCGCTCAGCCCCTCAAAGATTTCGCTCTTGGCGTGGAATACCCCTTCCAACGAGCCGAAGCCCTCCAGATGGGCCGCCGCCACGTTGTTGATGATGGCGGCATCGGGTTTGGCCAGCGAGGTAGTCCAGGCGATCTCGCCCGGATGGTTGGCACCCAGCTCCATCACTGCAAACCGGTGTTGCGGCTCGAGGCGCAGCAGGGTGAGCGGCACGCCCACCTCATTGTTGAAGTTGCCAGCGGTGGCCAGCACTTCCCCTTCGTTGCGCAGGATGGCAGTTGCCATCTCCTTCACTGTGGTCTTGCCGCAGCTGCCGGTAATGGCCAGCACTTTCGGATTGATGCGCTCACGCACCAGTTTGCCGAGACGGCCCAGCCCCTTCAGACTGTCGGTCACCACCAGCTGGGGGATGGCCAGCGGCAGTTCACGCTCGACCAGCAGGGCAGAGGCCCCTGCCTGAACGGCCTGCTCGCAAAAATCGTGGGCATCGAAGCGCTCGCCGCGCAGAGCAACGAACAGGGCACCCGCGCCCAAAGTGCGGGTGTCGGTACTGACGACGGTGATCTCGCCATCGTTACCAATCAGACGGGCATCGAGTACCTGCGCCAGCTCGGCAAGCCTGAGGGTCATCATTTGAATGACTCCAATAATGTGTGCAAGGCGGCCGCGACGGTTTCCCGGTCGCTGTAGTGCCGCTTGTCGGTTCCAATGATCTGATAATCCTCGTGACCCTTACCGGCCACCAGGATGATGTCCTGCTTGCTCGCCTGACCGATGGCCAGCGCAATTGCCTTGACCCGGTCGTGCTCCACCTGCACCGCAGCAGGATCGCGAAGACCCGCCACCATGTCGGCCATGATCCGGGCCGGCTCCTCGGTACGGGGATTGTCGTCGGTCAGGATCACGCGATCCGCATACTGCTCGGCCATGGCGGCCATCATGGGGCGCTTGCCGCGATCGCGGTCGCCACCACAACCGACCAGACACCAGAGCTGCCCTGTGCAGTGCACCCGCAGGGCCTGCAATGCCTTCTCCAGCGCATCCGGGGTGTGGGCGTAATCGACCACCGCCAGCGGCGTATCACCACCGCCAAAACACTCCATGCGGCCGGTCACCGGCTGCAATTGAGGCGCTGTCGCCAGCAGCTCGTTGAAGTCGTAACCGAGCACCAGCATCACGCCCATTGCGGCAAGCACATTGCTGACGTTGAAGCGCCCGAGCAAGGGGGCGGATAATACACCATTCCCCCAGCTGGAGTTAATCTGCGCGCGAAAACCTTGCTGGTGAAAATCGAGCTGCTGCGCCGTTAATTGACGGCCAGAATGGTGTTCAATCGGGCCATCCACACTGAAGGCCACCGCTGCCGGGTATCTTTCGATCCACTTGGCACCCAGCTCGTCATCACGGTTGATCACCGCATTCGACTCATCGACCAGCTGCAACAGCTGCTCCTTGGCGGCGCCATAGGCTTCCATGGTGCCGTGGTAGTCGAGGTGATCCCGGCTCAAGTTGGTGAAAACGGCAGCGGCAAAGGGCAGCGCGGCAACACGGTGCTGTACCAGACCGTGGCTGGAGACCTCCATCGCCACCAGATCCGCCCCCTGCGCTTGCAGCGCAGCCAGATTGGCTTGCACCTGAACGGCACTGCCGGTGGTATTTTCCGCTTCGATCAAATTGCCAAACAGGCCGTTGCCGATGGTGCCCATCACACCCGCCTTGCCACCCAGCAGGGTGCGCCAGTTGGCGACCAGCAAAGCGGTAGTGCTCTTGCCGTTGGTGCCGGTGATCCCGACCAGATCCAATTTTTGGGCTGGCTGATCGTAGAAATAGCCCGCAAGAGCAGAGAGGTGAGCGGGCAGATCCCGCATCCCGATACAGGGAACCGGAGTCGATGGTGGGATAAATTCACCATCCTCCTCAAACACAACAGCGGTCGCTCCCTGAGCCACCGCCTGTTCGATAAACCGTCTGCCATCCACCTGATGACCACGAATGGCCACGAAGAGCGAGCCGGGGCCAACCCGCCGACTATCCAGCTGGATATCGGTCAAGGTGAGCGCCGGCGCCAGGATACCGAAGGGGCGCAGTAATGCATCAAGTGCGCGGGACAAGAGAAGCCTCCGTACGGGCAAGTTTGGTGGGCACCGCTGGCGGCACCGCATCGGGACGAATATTGAAGAGCTGCAGCACCCCGCCCATGGCCTCTGCAAACGGTGGGGTCGCCACGGCGCCGCCATAATAGGCGCTGCCTTTTGGCTCGTTGATCACCACCACCATGACGAAACGGGGATCACTGGCGGGTGCGAAACCGGCAAACCAGGCCATGTAATCCTTGCCATAGCCACCGGCGACGGCGACCTTGGCGGTACCACTCTTGCCACCGACCCGATAGCCCGGGATCTTGGCTTTTGGAATAGCGTTGTCGACCACATACTCCAGCGCCTGCAACATGGCAGCGGCGTTGTTGTGATCAATAACTTGCTCACCCTTGGGCGGCGTAGTCACCTTGACGATGGAGAGCGGCACCCGCTTGCCCTTGTTGGCCAGGGTGGCGTAGGCGGAAGCCAGCTGCAGCGGGGTGACCCGCAGACCATAACCGAACGAGAGGGTCGCTCGCTCGATATCGGACCAGCGGCGACGCTGGGGCAGCATGCCGCTACTCTCGCCCATCAGCCCGCTGCCGGTATCCATGCCGAAACCGAACATGCTGAGGGTATTGATCATCTCCTGCGCCGGCATCCGCAGCGCGATGCGCGACATACCGATGTTGGAGGAGTAGCGCAGGATATCGTAGAGGTTGGTCGCCTTGTGGATACTGACGTCCTTGATCTGCTTAGCACCGATAAAGAGCGGCCCACCGGGAATAAAATCTTTCCAGCTGGTGACACCTGCCTGCAAGGCACTGAGCAAAATCAATGGCTTGACGGTAGAACCCGGCTCGTAGGTATCGGTCACCACCCGGTTGCGTACCCGGAAACTCTGATACTGGCCGCGGTTGTTCGGGTTATAGGAGGGGGTGTTGACCATGGCGAGTACTTCACCGGTCTTGATATCCAGCATCACCATGGAGCCGGAGGTCGCCTTGTTCTCGTCGGTTGCCCGCTTGAGGGCACGGTAGGCCAGAGCCTGCACCCGCTGATCGATACTGAGCTGCAGATCGTTGGCGTTCTTGCCCTCTTTGACGATGCCAAGCCGCTCGATGACGCGCCCCTGACGATCCTTTCGTACCCGCATTTCGCCGGGTGTCGCCGTCAGCCACTCGTTGTAGCTGCGCTCAATCCCTTCAATACCGCTGCCATCGATGTTGGTCACCCCCACCAGATGGGCGCTGATTTCGCCAGTCGGGTAGAAGCGGCGTGCTTCGGGGCGCAGGTAGACGCCACCCAGCTTGAGCCCCTTGATATATTCCGCCACCGCAGGAGTAACCTGACGCTGCAGATAGACGAAGCGCTTGCTGGGGTTGGCGATGCGGTGTTTGAGGGTATTGATGTCGAGCTTGAGCACGGCGGAGAGCGCCAGCCAGGCGCGCTCATTATTGATGGCGCCGGATTCGTGTACCGTCTTGGGATCGGCCCAGACCGCTTCGACCGGCACAGAAACCGCCAGCTGCTCGCCGTTGCGATCGGTGATCATGCCGCGCACCGCCTGGGTAGAGGTGGTACGCAGGGAACGCATGTCCCCTTCCTGACGCAGACGATCCGGATTGATCACCTGGATCCAGGCCAGACGCAGGATCAGACCCACAAACGCGATGCCGATAAACACCGCAAGCGTGCGAAAGCGCCACGGATAGATCGATGGCGCTTTGACATTCGCTTTGGCAGCTTTGGCTGTAGCCTTGCGTTTCATGGTTGGGTAATTACCTTCTCGGTGGTCACCAGCGGACGACCCATCTGCAACTTGTCCATCGCCAGACTCGCCACCCGGGAGTGTTCAGCCAGGGTGCCCTGCTCCAGCAGCAGGTGGCGCCATTCGATATTGAGGCGATCCTCTTCTGCCATCAGATCGTTCTGCTTGGCCGTCAGACCGCGGGTCATGTTGGTCACCAGGATCACGGCAAACGCGGTCACCAGCACGGCGACCGACAGAAAAATCTGCAGCTTGTGCCGCCAGAGATCGGCAACGATCTCCTTGGCCAGATGAACACGCACTTCGCTCATCGCTTACTCCGCCAGCCGTTCGGCAACCCGCAACACCGAGCTGCGTGACCGGCTGTTTTCAGATACTTCATGATCAGAAGGCTTGAGTGCCTTGCCGACCGACTTCAATTTGCGACCGCCAGCCAGCTGGGCCTCGGTCAACGGAATGCCATAAGGCACTTCCGGCCCCTTCTCGTGCTTGCGGATGAAATGCTTCACCAACCGGTCTTCCAACGAATGGAAGCTGATCACTGAGAGACGGCCATGTGGTGCCAGCACTTCCAGTGCACCGTTGAGCGCGGTTTCGATCTCGTCCAGCTCGCTGTTGATATAGATGCGGATGGCCTGGAAGCTGCGGGTTGCCGCATGCTTGCCTTTCTCCTTGCTCGGATTGACCCGGGCAATCATCTCCGCCAGTTGGCGGGTACGCACATAAGGCTCGGTCACACGGTCATGCACGATGGCGCGGGCGATCTTCTTGGCAAAACGCTCCTCTCCGAAGGTCTTCAGCACCCAGGCGATGTCATCCACATCGGCCTTGGCCAGCCACTCGGCAGCGCTCTGGCCGGAGGTGGGGTCCATCCGCATATCGAGCGGACCATCTTTCATAAAGCTGAAGCCGCGCTCGGCATCATCCAGCTGAGGTGAAGAGACCCCCAGATCCAGCAGGAAGCCATCCACCTTGCCCAGCAAACCGCGCTCATCCAGATAGGAGGCGATGCCGGAGAAGGGGCCATGCACGATTTCGAAACGGGGATCCTGGATCTTGGCGGCCTCGGCGATCGCCTGCGGGTCGCGGTCGATGGCGATCAGGCGGCCATTGGGGCCAAGGTGCTGCAGGATCAGACGAGAATGACCACCACGGCCAAAAGTACCGTCGACGTAGACACCGTCCGGCTTGATGGCCAGACCTTCAACGGCTTCGTGCAGCAGCACTGTGATGTGTTCAGCGGCTTGGGTCATTTATAAAGAGAAATCCTGTAGTCGTGGTGAGCTTGCCCAATCGTCCCCGGGCAGACCCAAGATGTCGTCATTGACCTGTTGTTGCCAGCGGGCTTCATCCCACAACTCAAACTTGTTGAGCTGGCCCACCAGCATGATTTTCTTGTCCAGCCCCGCATGGTTGCGCAGTGGCTGACTGAGCAGCAGACGGCCATTGCCATCCAGCTCGCATTCGGTTGCATGTCCCAGCAGCAGGCGCTGCAAACGGCGCTCTTGCGGATTCATGCTGGAGAGAGTCTTGAGCTTGCGCTCGACCTCTTCCCATTCATTCAGGGGATAAAGCAGCAAACAGGGATGGGCAATATCGATGGTGCAGACCAGCTGGCCGTCGCTTTCATCGCGCAGCCAATCACGGAATTTGGTCGGAATTGCCAGCCGCCCTTTACTGTCCAGGCTGATGGCATGAGCGCCACGCAACAAATTGCAGTCCCTGAAGGTGAGTGAGCAGGCAGATTGCCCCTCTAAAAACCACTTTGATCCACTTTTCCCCACCTTGAAGTTTAAGGACGTGCAGGGGGCTTTTCAAGCAAGGAGATGGGACAGAGGGAACATATTGACGCAGCAATTGCATACCGCAGATTGAGTGGGTTGATTTTCCACAAGTTATTTGGCGTTAAACTCTGGTGATTAATTGAAATAAGTGAATGAACTGAGAACACACACAATATGTGGGTGCGAACAACCATCCTGGGTTCTATCACCATCTATCGCTGCCATCGCGCCAAATACAAAACTATTCGATTGATTTAAAACATATATTTTCATTCAAAATGACAAGGTCGAAAATATCCTGCCAAAGAAGCCATATTTTCTCATGCATAAAAAAGAGCCCCGCGATAAATCGCAGGGCTCTTCGGAATGAGGTCGGAGTCGGCCTGTAAGCCGGGTTCTGTACCGGGTTGCCCCGGGTAGCAATCATTCCTCTAGGCCAGCAATCGCTCGCTGGCTCAAGCAACCTACCCGCCCCCAACGCGGGCCGCGCCAATAGGGGCCTATTTGGTCTTGCTTCGGGTGGAGTTTACCGTGCCACGAACTGTTGCCAGTCGCGCGGTGCGCTCTTACCGCACCCTTTCACCCTTACCTGATCCCTTGCGGGCCATCGGCGGTCTGCTCTCTGTTGCACTGGTCGTAGGCTCACGCCCCCCAGGCGTTACCTGGCACCCTGCCCTGTGAAGCCCGGACTTTCCTCCCCTCCGCCCGTCTGTCCCGAGGGACACAACGACGAAGCAGCGATTGCCCAGCCAACTCCGAGGCGCGGATTATAGCCTTGCGATACGCACGGGGTAAACCGGCAATTCCCGTTTACAGCCATTTATCGCGCTTTGGCCCCCGTTTATAGGCTGACTGATTGTCGATACAAGGGATTGCTCAGGTCAAAAAACAGTCTGCCGGCCTATTCCACCGACTCAATAGTGCTCGAGACCGTATTTATAGAGGGCATTCTTCTTCACGCCGTGGATCTCGGCGGTCAGGGCAGCCGCTTTTTTCAGTGGCAGCTCTGCCACCAGCAGTCCCAAAGTGCGGATCGCCTCGGCTGGCAGATCTTCTTCATCTTTGGAGGCACCAGCCACGACCAGCACGATCTCGCCGCGGCAGCGGTTGTCATCCTCACCAAGCCAGGTCAGCATTTCAGAGGCTGGCAGACCGTGGATCGACTCGAAGGTCTTGGTCAGCTCACGGCACACCACCACCTGACGCTCACCGAGAATGCGAGCAATCGCTTCCACTGTATCCTGCACACGGCGCGGAGATTCGTAAAACACCAGCGAACGGGGATCTTCGATAACGGCTTGCAGACGATCATCGCGACCCTTGCTCTTGGCGGGCAGGAAGCCTTCAAAGGCAAATCGATCAGTGGGCAGACCGGCCGCGCTCAAGGCGGTGATGGCGGCACAAGGGCCGGGCAACGGCACCACCTTGACCCCGGCTTCACGACAGCGGGTGACCAAGTGATAACCGGGGTCGCTGATGAGCGGGGTGCCGGCATCGGAGACCAGCGCAACACTCTTACCCTCTTTGATCCGGCCGATCAGCACATCGGCTTTCTGCTGCTCGTTGTGATCGTGCAGGGCGAAGGTCGGCACCGAGATTTGGTAGTGGCTGAGCAGGATACCGGTATGACGGGTATCTTCGGCGGCCACCAGATCGACACTGCGTAAAATATCCAATGCACGCTGGGTGATGTCCGCCAGATTACCGATCGGAGTGGGGACTATATACAGGGTTGGGATGTCACTCATGGGATCTCCGAGTGCCCCGACAATTGTGTCGCCATATTGGCCCGTTTACACTATGGGGAACTTCAACACTGGTCGGGGAATGAACTTGAACCGGGTTACAAAGCAGCTAAGTGTATCACGACTCTTCGGCATCATACTCGCGGCAGTACTGCTCGCCGCCTGTGCGTCGGAGCCCAATCAACCGTCAGGGCAGTCAGGCATGCCCTCTGCGTTCTCCAATCTGACCAAGAATGCCCAGTGGTATCTTGAGCAGGTGGACCCCGCCAAGCCGGCCGAGTCCTTTACCTGGCAGATGCTGGCGGCACGCAGCTATCTGGCGCTGGGCCAGGCCAAACCGGCCTCGGCACTGTTCCAGCAATTGCAGAAGCAGGCCAAGGATCCCGTTCAGAAGGCGCAGTTGCAACTGCTGCAAGCCCATCTGTTGCTGGCGCAAGGCCACGCCAATCAGGCGCTGATCCTGCTGGAAGGCAAACCCGAGGTGGTGCTTGATGCCGATACCCAAAAGGATTGGTATCGCCAGCGCGTAGTGCTGCAGCTCGACATCAACAACAAGTTTGGCGCAGCCAAGTCGTTGATTGCACTGGAGCCCTACCTCAATCAGAGCGAGCAGGCGACCAACCATCAGCAAATCTGGTCGTTGCTCAAAAGCATGACCCCCTCCACCCTGCAAGCGCTGGAAGAGGCTCCGGCCCCTGATGTGACCACCGGCTGGTTGCGACTGGCGGCACTGGTCAACGAGTTTGGCGCCCAGCCGAACCTGCTGGCCCGCCAACTGGCAGGCTGGAAGCGCGACTTCCCCAACCATCCAGCCCAGAAGGATATGCCGGCAGGATTGGGCGATCTGGCGGCCACTGCCAGCACCTCGGTGCAACAGATCGCTGTGCTGCTGCCCCTCTCCGGCAATCTGGAGCCGCAGGGCGCCGCCATCCGTAACGGTATGCTGATGTCTTATAAGGAAAATCAGGGGCAATTCACCCTGAACTTCTACGACACCCAGAGCAAGTCAACCGGCGACCTTTATAAGCAGGCGATTCAGGAAGGGGCTGACATGATCATCGGCCCGCTGCTGAAAGACCGGGTCGAGGAGCTGCTCAAGGCCAATCCGACCGTGCCGGTACTGGCACTCAACGAGCTGGACAAGCCGGTCGTCAACGACACCACCTACTACTTCTCCCTCTCTGCCGCCGCAGATGCCGCGCAGGCAGCCCAGTACCTTTACACCCAAGGCTACCGTAAACCGCTGCTGATCGCCGCCCAGGGGCGGATCGGTTACAGCAGTATCAAGGCGTTCGAGCAGAGCTGGGCTACCCTGAGCCAGGATAAGCCGGTCGTTGCCACCTTCGGTGCCCGCAACGAAGTGCAGGGGATGGTCAAGAATGCCCTGAGCGGCCGCTCTACCGCCCGAGCTGGTGAAGTGGTGCAACTCTCTGATGCCGCACCGCGCAGCATCGATGCCGTATATGTGGTGGCCAACAGCCTGGAAACCCGGATGATCAAGCCCTACGTGGATGTCTCGGTCAATCCGATGGGCAGCCTGCCCATCTACACCAGCTCCCGTGGCTACGACAGCGCCGCCACCGAGGTCGCCTCCGAGCTCAACGGTATGCATATCGCCGATATGCCGCTGCTGCTGGGCGGCTACGAGAAACAGCGCGAGCAGATCGCCCTGCTCTGGCCGCAGACCCAGGGTGACCTGTTGCGCCTGTTTGCCATGGGCTACGATGCCGTCAGTCTGGCAGAGAACCTGCAGCAGATGCGCAAGGTGGGTGGCATGCAGCAGGCCGGCATGAGCGGTCAGCTGAGCGTGGATGCCCAGGGTAATATCGTGCGGATGCTGAGCTGGGCCACCTACCAGAACGGCAAACTGGTCGACGAGAACGCCGTTCAGCAGCTGGAGGAGCCCTCCAATGAAGGAACTATGGAAACGGATGCGCCAGCAGTTGCCGAGCCTGTTCCCCTCACCAACGAGCAAGGGACAGCACTTTGAACAAGTCGCTGAACGCTGGTTGCAGGCTCGGGGCCTGCAACCGGTAGCTCGCAACTACCGCTGTCGTGGCGGTGAAATAGATCTCATCATGCACCAGGGCCAGACCCTGGTGTTTGTTGAGGTGCGCTACCGGGCCACCGGCAGCCATGGCGGGGCCGCCAGCTCGGTCACCCGCAGCAAACAGCACAAGATCATGCTGGCAGCGCGCCACTATTTGAAGCAACATGCCATCAACGAGGCCAATCAGGCCTGCCGATTCGATGTGATTGCGTTCGAGGGCGACCAGCCAGCCTGGATCCAGAACGCATTTTAAGAGGACCCTATGACTGACCGCATCAAAGAGAACTACACCGAAAGCATCCAGACCAAGATCGCCGCCGCCGAAGCGCTGCCGGATGCCATCCATACTGCAGCCCAGATGATCACCATCTGCCTGCTCAATGGCCACAAGGTGCTGGCATGCGGTAACGGTCCTTCTGCCGCACTCGCGCAACTGTTCATCTCCGAGCTGGTCAACTGCTACGAGACCCAGCGCCCCTCCCTGCCCGGCATGGCCCTGACCCCGGACATGGCGACCATCAGCGCCATCGCCACCGATCACGGTTTTGAAGAGGTCTACGCCAAGCAGATCCGCGCGCTGGGCCAGCCTGGCGACATTCTGGTGGTCATCACCACCTCCGGCCACAGCCGCAGCCTGATCAAGGCCGCCGAGGCTGCCCTCTCCCGTGACATGACCATAGTGGTGCTGAGCGGGGGGGACGGTGGCGAAATGGCTGGTCTGCTCGGCCCGAACGATGTGGAGATCCGTGTTCCCTCCGCCCGTCGCCCTCGCATTCTGGAAGTGAACCTGTTGACCCTGCACTGCCTGTGTGATCTCATCGACCAGACACTTTTCCCGCAACAGGAAGATTGAAACCATGAAAAAGCACACTATCCTGCTCGGTCTGCTGGTTAGCACCCTGCTGCTGCAAGGCTGCGCAGCCCTGGTTGTTGGCGGCGCCGCAGGGACTGCCAAGGCCTCTGGCGATCGCCGAACCCTGGGCGCGCAGTGGGATGACCAGACCATCGAGTTGAAAGCGGCCAATCTGCTGGCCGACAACAAACCCCTCAGCGCAGCCAGCAAGATCAGCGTCTACAGCAACAATGGCCGCGTCCTGCTGGTCGGCCAGACACCTTCTGACGTTTACAAGATTGAGGCGGGCAAAATTGTCAGTCGCATCGAAGGGGTGCGCCACGTCTACAACGAATTACGCATCGGCCAACCTGCCAGTTTCACCACCCGCAGCAATGACTCCTGGATCACCTCCAAGGTGAAAGCCGATATGTTCGGCACCAAGAATTTCGACAGCACCAAGGTCAAGGTGGTCACCGAGAACAGCGAGGTGTTCCTGATTGGTCTGGTGACTCGCCAGGAGGGAGAGCAGGCAGTCAACATCGCCCGCCATGTCACCGGCGTGAAGCGCGTGATCAAGGCCTTCGAATTCGCCCAGAACTAAGCCCGACCGCACATAAAAAAACGCAGCCAATCGGCTGCGTTTTTTATTTGATCACCTTCAGGGTCGGACGACCGCTTGGACGCGGCGGTTCCGGCTCAGGCTCCACTGGCGCTTCAGCCTGCTCCAGCCAGATATCGTAACCCGGCTCGGGCGGGAACATGGTGCCCACGCCGTTCTCCCGGGCATGAATAGCCAGCACGGCCGCCATCGGGATATAGACCTGCTGGGATACCCCGCCAAAACGGGCACTGAAGCTGATAGCCTCGTTATCCATGTGAAATTGCATCACGGCTCGGGGCGCGATATTCAGTACAATTTGCCCATCCTGAGCAAACTGCATCGGCACCATCACATGGGGAATGTTGACGTTGACCACCAAATGAGGGGTCAGATCGTTGTCCAGCAACCAGTCAAAGAACGCCCGTAACAAGTACGGGCGGCTCGGTGTCATTGTCGGTTCCATGCTCATACGCCAGCACGGATCTCGCGTTCGGCTTCGGTCAGGGAAGCCTGGAAGGACTCACGCTCGAACAGACGAACCATGTAGGCCTTCAGCTCTTTGGCACCACGACCGGTCAGGTCGATACCAAGACTCGGCAGACGCCACAGCAGCGGTGCCATGTAGCAATCCACCAGACCGAACTCTTCGCTCATGAAATAGGGCATTTCACCGAAGATCGGCGCGATGGCCAGCAGGTTGTCACGCAGTTCGTTGCGTGCCGCTTCAGCATCGGTACCGGCCATGATCTTGTCGGCCAGGGAGTACCAGTCCAGCTCGATGCGGTGCATCATCAGACGGCTGTTACCACGGGCAACCGGGTAAACAGGCATCAGGGGCGGATGCGGGAAGCGCTCGTCCAGATACTCCATGATGATGCGCGAGGTGTAGAGTGCCAGCTCACGATCAACCAGGGTCGGTACAGAGTTGTACGGGTTCAGCTCGGCCAGCTCATCCGGCAGATTGGCTGGATCAACCTGGCAGATATCCACGCTAACACCCTTCTCCGCCAGGACAATACGCACCTGATGGCTGAACATATCGTTGGCACCGGAAAACAGCGTCATTACCGAACGCTTATTGGCAGCTACAGCCATTGAACCCTCCCGTCATTAAAAAGCAGAAACGGCAATGAAGCATCTTGGTCTTCATTGCCGTGCATTATATTACCCGGATCTGGTCGCTTAGTGAACGTCGCGCCAGAATTCCTTCTTCAACAGCACAGTGAAGATGAAGAAGATCACGATGAAACCAAGCACCCAGAAGCCCATGCGTTCACGCTCCTGTTGTACCGGTTCAGCCGAGTAGACCAAGAAGTTTACCAGATCCAGTACCGTCTGATCATACTCTTCGTCATCCATTTCACCATTACCGTCAGATTTGATACTGACAACCTGCTGGGTTTCCACTCCGTCGACCGTGTGAGTAGCGAACTCTGCACGGGGGGTTCCCTGCAACGGCTCCAGCACATGGGGCATGCCCACGGACGGGAACACGGCGTTATTCACCCCGAACGGACGGGTCTCATCCACGTAGAAGGAGCGCAGATAGGTGTAGATCCAGTCTGCACCGCGCACCCTAGCAACCAGTGTCAGATCGGGGGGCGGCGCACCAAACCACTTGGCGGCATCCTTCTCTGACATGGCGCTCTTCATCAGGTCACCGACCTTTGCACCGGTGAAAATCAGGTTCTCTTTCATCAAATCTTCGGGGATCCCGAGATCTTCTGCGACCCGGTTATAACGCTGATACTGGGTAGAGTGGCATCCGGCGCAATAGTTCATGAAGGTGGCCGCGCCGCGTTGCAGCGATGCCTTGTCACTCAGATCGTAATTGGCTTTGTCCAGATGAACAGCTCCGCCACTTGCAAATACCAGAGATGGCAGCAGGGTCAGCACTGCAAATATTATTCTTTTCATTTAAATGTCACCCTCTCTGGCAGCGGCTTGGTGCTTTCATTCTTGCTATAGAAGAACAGCAGGACGAAGAACCCGAAATATCCCAGTGAACAGATCTGGGCAACCAGCGTCAACGTCGGCGTCGATGGCAGCACCCCCAACACCCCCAGGATGATAAAGCAGACCACAAACTGGGCAATGTTCAGCTTGTGCAGCATGCTGCGATAACGCACCGAGCGCACCTTGCAGCGATCTAGCCACGGCAGCAGGAACAGCACCACTATGGAGAGACCCATCATGATGACGCCAAGCAGCTTGTCCGGCACCGCCCGCAAAATGGCGTAAAACGGCGTGAAGTACCACACAGGCGCGATGTGCTCCGGGGTTTTCAGGCCGTTGGCCACTTCAAAGTTCGGCTTCTCGAGGAAGTAACCCCACATATCCGGTTTGAAGAAGATGATGGCGCAGAAGAAGAACAGGAAGCCTGCCACACCGATCATATCCTTGACGGTGAAGTAAGGGTGGAACGCCACCGCATCCAGCGGCCAGCCGTTTTCGTCCTTGTGCTTCTTGATGTCGATACCGTCCGGGTTGTTGGATCCTACTTCGTGCAGCGCCAGAATGTGCATGGCAACCAGCATCACCAGCACCAGCGGCAACGCAATGACGTGCAGCGCAAAGAAGCGGTTAAGGGTCGCACCGGAAATCACGTAGTCACCGCGGATCCACAGGGTCAGATCGTCACCGATGACCGGAATGGCGCCAAACAGCGAGATGATGACCTGGGCCCCCCAGAATGACATCTGGCCCCAGGGCAACAAGTAGCCCATAAAGGCTTCCGCCATCAGCACCAGGAAGATCAGCATGCCGAAGATCCACAGCAGTTCACGAGGCTTCTGATAAGAGCCATAGATCATGCCGCGGAACATGTGCATGTAGACCACGATGAAGAATGCAGACGCACCGGTTGAGTGCATGTAACGCAGCAACCAGCCGTACTCCACATCGCGCATGATGTACTCCACGGAGGCAAACGCACCTTCCGCGGAGGGGTTGTAGTTCATGGTCAGCCAGATACCGGTGATGATCTGGTTGACCAGCACCAGCATGGCCAGCGAGCCGAAGAAGTACCAGAAGTTCAGATTCTTCGGTGCCGGATACTTGGCCATGTGGTCGTTGTACATGGCCGTGAGCGGGAATCGATAATCGATCCAGCCCATCAGTTTACTCAACATGGTCAGGCCTCCTTGCCATCGGCACCGACCTGGATGGTGGTGTCATTAATGAATTGATAGGGCGGAATGACCAGGTTCAGCGGTGCAGGCACCCCCTGGAACACACGGCCGGCCATGTCGAACTTGGAGCCATGGCACGGGCAGAAGAAGCCGGACGTAACGCCCTGCACCTGCTCGCCAAAGCTGTCAGGCAGATAGGAAGGTGAACACCCCAAGTGGGTGCAAATACCGACCGCGACAAAAATTTCGGGCTTTATCGATCTGTACCCGTTATGGGCATAGTCAGGCTGCTGCGGCTCTTCAGATGAGGGATCCCGCAGCTTGTCATCATGCGCGGCCAAGGCATCCAGCGTCTGTTTGGTGCGTTTCACCACCCAGACAGGCTTGCCTCGCCACTCGACACGGATGAGCTGACCCGGTTCCAACTTGCTGATATCGACTTCAACCGGCGCACCGGCTGCTTTGGCCTTGGCGCTCGGATTCCATGACTTTATAAACGGCACTGCGGTAAACGCAGCTCCTACCCCACCAACGGCAACCGTTGACCAGGTAAGAAATCTGCGGCGACCGGTATCAACTGGCGCATTGCTCATCCAAAAACTCTCCCATGTGGACTCCGCACATTCTTATAGTGTCCCTGTTCCCCATTTTTCCCGTGACAACAGCGGCGGAAGCTGGATTTACAATTGCCACAGAAAACAGGGGAAATTTTAAAGAAAAGATAACAACTTGACAAGAAAGAGCGATGAGCAATGAAAACAATAAAGAAACAATTTTTTGTCTTTTGTGACGCGTGGTTAGCATTGATGTCGGTAATATTACCAATAAAAAAAGCCTGGCGGTTGCCAGGCTTTTTTGACACTCGAAAGAGTGAGTACCAAAAGCGAATTAACGCTTGGAGTACTGCGGACGCTTACGAGCTTTGTGCAGACCAACTTTCTTACGTTCAACCTTACGGGCATCACGAGTAACAAAGCCAGCTTTACGCAGTTCGGAACGCAGGGTTTCGTCGTACTGCATCAGAGCACGAGTGATACCGTGGCGGATCGCACCAGCTTGACCGGAGATGCCACCACCGTTAACGGTGATGTACAGGTCCAGTTTCTCGGTCATCTCAACCAGTTCCAGCGGCTGACGAACTACCATGCGGGCAGTCGGACGGCCGAAGTACTGCTCCAGGGAGCGCTGGTTGATTACGATCTTGCCGCTACCCGCTTTGATAAATACGCGAGCAGTGGAGCTTTTGCGACGGCCGGTACCGTAGTATTGATTTTCTGCCATGTTGCCAGTTCCCGATTAGATATCCAGTACTTGAGGTTGCTGAGCAGCATGAGCATGCTCGGCGCCTGCGTAAACTTTCAGTTTACGGAACATGGCACGGCCCAGAGGACCTTTCGGCAGCATGCCTTTGACGGCTGCTTCGATTACCATTTCCGGTTTACGCTGAATCAGCTTGTCGAAGCTGATTGACTTGATACCACCCGGGAAACCGGAGTGAGCGTGGTACATTTTGTCGGTAAATTTCTTACCGGTTACGTGTACCTTCTCAGCGTTTACAACGATGATGTAATCACCGGTGTCAACGTGCGGAGTGTACTCAGCTTTGTGCTTACCACGCAGACGAGCAGCGATCTCGGTTGCGATACGACCCAGAGTTTTACCTTCTGCGTCCACAATGTACCAGTCACGTTTTACGGTTTCTGGCTTGGCAACGAAAGTTTTCATTAAGTTAAACCCAATTACCTGTTACAGACCCAATTGCTTATGGGGGCTCTCCCACAAACAACAAACGATGGCCTACCTGTACCCCTTCGAATACAAGTAAAGCTTAAAGTGTTGCTGTCTTATCGACAGCTGTAACGTGGGCCGGGCGATTATAAGTGAAGTTGCCTTAAATATCACCTGCTAATTTCACTGCCATGAAACCAGCAAATGTCGCCCGGCCCTACCTGCCGCAGATGCCCATCCGACTGGCAGGCGCGGTATTGTGACTAAGGAAGGTGCACTCTGGCAAGGTATTCGTGCGATTGCATTTCCTGAAGCCGTGAAAGACAGCGTTTGAATTCGAAATTCAGCAGCCCTTCGCCGTAGAGTTTTGTCATGGGAACCGCCGCCGACATGATGAGTTTGACGTGCCGTTCGTAGAACTCATCGACCATGGCAATGAAGCGGCGAGCCGCGTCATCCGTGCCTGTGCCCATTGGCTGAACATTGGCCAGCAGAACGGTATGGAACAGCCTGGCCAGCTCGATATAGTCGTTCTGGGAGCGGGGAGTACAGCAAAGTTGCTCAAATTCCATATAGAGCACCCCTTCCCCCATCCCGAGCGACTTCAGCTGACGATGATTGACCTCGAACGTCCCCTCGCAAGCAGTGTGCCCACCGGTTAATTGCTGAAAATAGTGGTCAAGATTGGCTTTTGCCTGCAAGTCCAGCGGGCAGTGATAAATCTCCGCTTGTTCCAGCGTACGCAGGCGATAGTCGATACCGCCATCTACGTTAAGTACCTCGCAATGACGCTCGATCAGCTCGATAGCTGGCAGAAAACGGGCTCGCTGCAGCCCGTTGCGATAAAGATCCTGCGGCGGAATATTTGAAGTGGCGACCAGCACAACACCGTGACCAAACAGCTCCTGAAACAGCGTGCCCAGCAACATGGCATCGGTGATGTCGGAGACAAAAAATTCGTCGAAACAGATGATGTCTGTCTCGCTGGCAAGCTTGCTGGCCACCAGCTTGAGGGGATCGGATTGCCCGCTCAGCCCCTGCAGTTCATCGTGAATGCGGTGCATGAAGCGGTGGAAATGGCTGCGCATCTTGCGCGTCCCCGGCAGGCTGTCGAAAAAAGTATCCATCAGCCAGGTCTTGCCTCGGCCCACTCCGCCCCACATATAGATACCGAGGACGGGCTCCGGCGGCTTGGGCTTTTGCAGCCAACCCAGCAGCCCTCGAGATCTGGTCGGAGTCGGGCGCCGTAGCAAATCCTGATACAGTCGCTCCAGCCTGCTAATGGCCATCCCCTGTGCGGGGTCGGCCACAAAGCCGGGGCGCAGCAGATCCTGCTGGTATTTTTGCTGCGGTGTCATCCTTGAGCGCCTCTCCAAGTCCCTGAATCGAGGACAAAATGGTATCACGGCCTCAGGACGCACGGTATAGTGCCATCAAGGCATGGCGGTTATGACGACCGCATAAACCCACTCTGTTTTAGCTGTAACAAGGAGCATCTATGAGTCTGTTAACTGGGATCCTGCTGGCTGTCGCGGCCTTGATTATCGGTATCGTTCTCGGCCGTTTTTCGGTGCGTAGCCGCGATGCTGGCCGTCTCGAACAGGAACTGAAGAAGGCCCACAAGGAGCTCGAGAGTTATCAGGGCCAGATCAACACCCACTTCGCCGACAGTGCCGCCCTGATGGAGCAACTGGCCGAGCAGTATCAGACCCTCTATCGCCACATGGCCGAGCAGAGCAAATTCCTGGCCAAGGCGCAGGAACCGCTGTTCCGCGAATCATTGGTAGAAGAAGCCCCTGCCAATGTGGCAGAAGAGCCGGGCGTTCCGCCTCGCGACTATGCTGGCGCCTCTTCCGGACTGCTCAAGCAACCAAACTAGTTCCTCGCGGAACTAATTGGCCAGTCCCGTGGTCTGACCTTGACGATTGCAATGCAACTTTTTCTGGGAGCTGTTTTTCATATGCGTAAACCTCTTTCCATGCTCAGTGTGCTAGCCCTCAGTGTCGGTATCGCCATGTCTGCGGCCCCTGCTCAGGCTGCACTGCCTTCCCTGTTAGGTTCAAATCAGGAGATGCCAAGCCTGGCGCCTGTTCTCGAACAGGTCACCCCGGCGGTGGTCAATATCTCGGTTTCTGGCAAAAAAATTACCCGTCAGCGTCTGCCGGAACAGTTCAAGTTCTTCTTCGGCCCCAACATGCCCGATGAACAGGTGAGCGAGCAGCCATTCCAGGCGCTCGGCTCCGGTGTCATCGTCGATGCCAAGAAGGGTTACGTGATCACCAACGCCCATGTGGTTCACGAGGCGGACGAGATCAAAGTCAATCTGAAGGATGGTCGTGAGTACGCAGCCAAGAAGATCGGTGAAGACAAGCAGTCCGACATCGCCCTGCTGCAAATCAAGGCCGAGGATCTGGTGCAGATCAAGTTCGCCGACTCCGACGAGCTGCGGGTAGGTGACTATGCGCTGGCCATAGGCAACCCGTTTGGTCTGGGCCAGACCGTCACCTCCGGTATTGTCAGTGCGCTGGGTCGCAGCGGCCTCAACATCGAGAATCTGGAGAACTTCATCCAGACCGATGCGGCCATCAACTCCGGTAACTCCGGCGGTGCCCTGCTCAACCTGCGTGGCGAGCTGATCGGTATCAACACCGCGATTCTGGGCCCGAACGGCGGCAACATCGGCATCGGCTTCGCCATCCCTTCCAACATGGTGCGGGACCTGACCGAGCAGATCGTCAAGTACGGTGAAGTGCGTCGCGGCCAGCTGGGTATTACCGGCACCGAGCTCACCTCCGACATCGCCAAGACCTTCGGTTACAACAAGAAGGATGGTGCCTTCGTCAATCAGGTCATGCCGGATTCGGCGGCCGACAAGGCGGGTATCAAGGCCGGCGATATCATCGTCAGCATCGATGGCAAACCGGTTCGCTCCTTCGGCGAGCTGCGCGCCAAGATTGCCACCATGGGCGCTGGCAAGCAGGTCGAACTGGGGCTGATCCGCGATGGCAAGTCACAAACTGCCAAAGTGACTCTGAAGCAGGCCGATGACAGCGAAGTACGCGCCAGCGCGCTGCATCCGGCACTGGAAGGGGCCAAGCTGAGCACCACCACCGACCCGGTCTCCGGTGTCGCGGTGGCCGATATTGATCCTCGCTCTCCGGCAGCCGCTTCCGGCCTGCAGAAGGGCGACATCATCATCGGGGTCAACCGCCTGCGCATCAACACCTTGGGCGAGCTGACCAAGGCGCTCAAGAACAAGCCTGACGTGCTGGCACTCAACATCCAGCGCGGCGACTCCTCGCTCTATCTGGTGATCCGCTAACGCTCAAGTTGTTCGCCAACCCCTCTATCACCCGCGGCCTTCACCGCGGGTGATTTTTATCCATCGATAGTGTTATTCTCTGCGCGCAGCCTGTACGGATGAGAATGACATGAAAATCCCCTCTTTAGTCAGTTACTTGGGCAAGTCTGTTGGTTTTGGATTGACCGTCGCGGCGCTGCTGTTGCTGCTGTTTCCCCATTTTCGCGGTGGTGCCCAACTGCCCGGCATCATCACCAATGCCCGTGAACTGAGTTTCTCCTATGCCGCCCATCGGGCAGGCCCCGCCGTCGTCAACATCTACACCCGCAGCTTTGCCCCCAATCAGGGCAATCAGGGGGAACTGCGCCCGCAAGGGCTGGGTTCCGGCGTCATCATGAACCAGCGCGGCTATGTACTGACCAACTACCACGTCATCGCCGATGCCGACCAGATCATCGTCGCATTGCAGGATGGTCGGGTCTTCAGCGCCGAGCTGGTCGGTACCGATCAGCTCACCGACCTCGCCGTGCTCTATATCGAGTCAGACAACCTGCCAGTGATCCCGCAGGATCCCGAGCGACTGCCAGAAGTGGGGGATGTGGTGCTCGCCATCGGCAACCCGTACAACGTCGGCCAGACCATCACCCAGGGCATCATCAGTGCGACCGGCCGTACCGGCCTCTCCAGCATGGGACCTGACAGCAATGGCCGTCAGGATCTGCTGCAGACCGATGCCGCCATCAACGAGGGCAACTCGGGTGGCGCGCTGGTCAACGGCCGTGGCGATCTGGTGGGGATCAACACCGCCACCTATCACCTCAACGGCAATCAGGAGAGCTACGGTATCAGCTTCGCCATCCCCTACCGGCTGGCAAAACGGATCATGGATGAGCTGATCGCCAACGGCCGGGTGATCCGCGGCTACCTCGGGATCTCCAGCGTCGAGATCAACCCCATAGTCGCGCGGATGATGAACCTCGGCGACCTGCGTGGTCTGGTGGTAGAGAGTCTGGATCCCAACGGCCCGGCGGCCAAAGGTGGCCTGCAGCGAGGAGATGTGCTGCTCAAGATCAACGGAGAGGCCATCAGTGGCGTACGCAGCGCCATGGACAAGATTGTCGAGAGCCGCCCCGGCACCAAGCTGACCATCTCGGTATTCCGCTCCGGCAAGCCGCTGGAAGTGGTGGTCACCATAGAAGAAGACCTGCGCTACCAGAAGCGGATGGCCAGCAGCTCGAGCGCCGCGTCAGCCAGCTAGCGTCACTCCTTTTAATGAGAAGGGCGGGAAACCGCCCTTTTCCATATCTGCCCTCTCGGCAACGTCTCTTACCGTGAGATGACTCACAGTTTCCCGCAACGCTTGCCCTGCCCCCGCCCCCCGATTTGTGCGCTACCGATCACACAAAACCAGCTTCAATAAGCACTCTTTTTACCTTTTCAGTATCCAAACGATCACTTCGGGGCCATTTCCTCAGGAATTTCCGCTTCGAATCGGAAAAACACTGCCTCCTCCACATCGACGCGCAGGCTTAGGGTAACGCCATACCTTCTGCCAGCCTTGGAGAGCAGACATTGCAAACAGAGACTCACGACCAGACCCTGACCCCGAACAGCCCGGAGTTGCTGCGCCAGACCGATCATATCCTCGCGCGCATTTATCCCCTGCTGGTCGAACAGGGCATCATCCCCAACGAGGTGCAACGGCAGATGCTGGCCTCCCATGTCAAAGCCATGGTGTGGCGCTCCCACAGCGGCGAGCCCCTGCCAGAAGTTGACCTCAGCCTGTTTGAAGAGATCTCCCCCCTCTCACTGCGTCTCGCCGAACAGGTCGTCAGCTGGCTGGATCAGCTTGCTTATGAGGAGGCACACCTCTTGTCCGTCCATTTTGAAGTCGCCAAAGAAAACGAACTCAGCTCGGTGCAGAACCCGTAACTCAAGGAGAAATCGATATGACAGCCATCAAACTCGTAATCGGAGATCGTCTCGGCAAGGGTCAGAAAGTGGGGGCAGGCGCGGAAGCTGCCGGGGCCAACGTGACCATCATCCCCGGCATGGCCGCTGACATGAAGCTCGGCGACGTGATGAACAAGGAGCAGGCGGATCTCGGCATCTCCTTCTGCGGCAGCGGCGGCGCCGGGGCGATCACCGCCCAGACCAAATACGGCTACAAGTGCCGCTACGGCATGCGCTCTGTTGAAGAGGGCGTCACCGCCATCAACGAAGGGTGCGTGGTGCTGGGCTTCGGTTTCATGGACAAGGAAGAGCTGGGCCAGAAGCTGGTCGAAGCCTTCGCCAAGAAGCACGGACGCGCCTGATGAAAGAGAACTTCACCACCCAGGTCATCGTCAACGGCAAGGGGACGACCCGCCAGCAGGCGTTTGCCTCCGCCCTCAGCCAGGTGCAACCCACACTGCTCAAGGACAACCAGCAGGTACTGCTGCGCATTGAGCCGGTCGATGTACAGGTGCTCAAAGCCGAGGAGTCGGTCCGGGTGGAGAAGTTCCTGTTCTTCTTCCTGCCGCGCCAGCGCCGCGAATACCGCGTCCAGCTGGAGATCAAGGTTCAGGTCACCAGTCTGGATGTCGCCAAGGTGACATTCACCCAGGTGTGATGCCTGCGCAGGCACAACCCCACAAGAAGGATACGTTGGATGTTTCTAATCATTTTTATCAAGTCACTCATCATTGGCGGCCTGGTTGGCGTCGGGGTGGGGGCCGGCGCGGCGCGGATGTTCCACGCCCCGACCGTACAGGGTATGGGTGCCTTCCGCACCCTGGGCGAACTTAACTCCTGCGAGGGGGATCCCGCTTCTCACTTCTCGTTTGGTCTGGGCTTCTTCTTCAACGCCTGGGCCTCGACCGTGGCGGCCGGCGCCTTCACCCAGGATGTGGATCACCGCATCATCCCGCACTGGGCCACGGCGGCACTGCTGTTCAAAAATCGGGATCTCGCCACCACTCTGCACGACCCGAAAAAGATGGCCATCGCTGGCGGCATCATAGGTGCCATCGTGGTTGCCTTCCTCAACAGCACGGCCGCAGCCGTCCCGGCCGCCCTGCAGGTCACTGCGGTCAAGGTGCTGGTACCGGCCGCCAACCTGCTGGTCAACACCGTCATGCCGGTGATCTTCTGGCTCGCAGCCATCGAGGCGGGCAAGAAATCCGGTTTCTGGGCCACCATCTTCGGCGGTCTGGCACAGCTCATCATGGGTAACGCGGTACCGGGTCTGGTGCTCGGCATCCTGATCGGCAAGGGTGTGGAAGAGAGCGGTTGGAACCATGTCACCAAGGTGATGATGGCAGCCATCGTCCTGCTGTTCGTGCTGAGCGGCTTCTTCCGCGGCTTCGACATGAAACTGATTGAATCCTTCCATATGGGCGTCCCCCTATGGCTGGAAAACGTCCATAACCTGCTGAGCGGCAAATAAGGGGTCACACCATGGATGAGAAATTGAAAAACAACTTCTGGTATGCCGACTGGTCCTTCCCCATCTTCGTCGGCCTGCTCTCGGCCGGGGTCTTTGCCGGTACCCACATGTTCTATCTGTACGGGGTTGGTGCCTTCAACGAGGTAGCCTTCGTCGCCATGCTGAAAGCCGGAATGGACACGGGTGCCTACGGCGCGGTGGCCGCGTTCGGTGCCAGCTTCCTGTTCGCCCGCATCATCGAGGGATCCCTGGTGGGGATCCTGGATATCGGCGGAGCCATCCAGACCGGGGTCGGCCTCGGAGTGCCAGCCCTGCTGCTGGGAGCCGGCATCGTCTATCCGGTGGAAAACTTCGGTGCCTCGCTGGCAACCGGTATGGGGATTGGTCTGGCCATCGGCTACATCATCATTCTGGCGCGCAAGTTCACCATCAACCAGAGCAACTCCACTTACGGTGCTGACGTGATGATGGGTGCTGGCAACAGCTCTGGCCGCTTCCTCGGCCCCCTCATCATCCTCTCCGCCATGGGCGCCTCCATTCCCATCGGTATCGGTTCCCTGCTGGGTGCGCTGCTGTTCTACGTATGGGGCAAGCCCATCACCGGCGGTGCCATCCTGGGAGCCATGCTGCTGGGTACCTTCTTCCCGGTCGCCCTTGTGTAAGTACCAGCCGCCCTGCGGGGCGGCTCGCCAGAGGTTATCAGCATGTACGACATGATCATCAGAGCCGGGCGCCAGGGAGATGGCCAGCTCGTCGATATCGCCATCAGGGAGGGCAAAATCGCCGCCATCGGCTCCCTGCCGGAGATGGCAACGGCGCGGCAGATCCTGGATCTCGGCGGCCGGGTGCATGTGAGCGCTGGCTGGATCGATGGCCACACCCACTGCTACCCCGCCTCCCCCATCTATCACGATGAGCCGGACAAGGTGGGCGTAGAGTCCGGCGTCACCACCGTCATCGACGCCGGCAGCACCGGAGCCGACGATGTGGATGACTTCCAGCAGATCGCTGCGGGCTGCAAGACCCGGGTGCATGCCCTGCTCAATCTCTCCCGTATCGGCCTGCTGCGCCAGAACGAACTGGCTGATAGCCGGGATCTGGATATGGATCTTGCCTCGGCAGCCATTCGCCGCCACCCCGACTTTATTGTCGGCATCAAGGCGCGGATGAGCGGCAGCGTGGTCGGAGAAAACGGTCTGCAACCGCTGCGCATAGCCAAGGCCCTGCAACAGACCCACGGCCAGCTACCGCTGATGGTGCACGTGGGCAACACGCCGCCGGATCTGGACGAGATAGTTGCCCTGCTGGGGGATGGCGATCTGCTGACCCACTGCTTCAATGGCAAACCGAACCGCATCCTGACTCCGGCTGGCGAGCTGCGGGTCGCGGTGCGCGAGGCGATGAAACGGGGCCTGTTGCTCGACATCGGCCACGGCGGCGCCAGCTTCAGCTTCGAGGTGGCGGAGCTGGCTATCCGACAGGGGATCCTGCCCCGCACCATCAGCTCCGACATCTACTGCAAGAACCGCATCAAGGGGCCGGTCTACAGTCTGGCTCACGTGATGTCGAAGTTTCTCGCCATCGGCATGACGCTGGAGCAGGTGCTCGCCTGTGTCACCCATCAAGCGGCCGATGCCCTGCACCTGTCCGGCAAGGGGCGGCTCGAGGTGGGCACCGATGCCGATCTGACCCTGTTCGAGGTCGCCAGCGGCCCGACCCTGTTTATGGATACCGAAGCCCAGTCCCGCAGCGGTGACCAACAACTGCAGCCTCTCGCCGCCCTGGTCGGTGGCGAACTGGTTCTGACTCACTATGGGAAATCACACCATGCCTTCTGTTTATGAGAAATATCAGCTCAAACCGGTGATCAACGCCTCCGGGCGCATGACCATTCTCGGCGTCTCCACCCCCGAGCAGGAGGTGGTCGATGCGGTCAATTTTGGCCTGGGCCACTACTTCGAGGTCAAGGATCTGGTCAACAAGACCGGCGCCTATCTGGCTGGTTTACTGGATGTGGAAGATGCTGTGGTGGTCTCCTGTGCCAGCGCCGGCATCGCCCAGTCAGTCGCCGCCATGATAGTGCGCGGCGATCCCTACCGTCTCGAGCACCTGCATGCCCATCACCATGACGTGCCGAGTGAAATCGTGCTGCCCAAGGGGCATAACGTCAACTTCGGCGCCCCGGTCGGTACCATGGTCAATCTGGGTGGCGGCAAAGTAGTGGAAGCCGGTTACGCCAACGAGTGCTCCCCTTCCCAGCTGGCAGCCGCCATCAATGCCAACACCGCTGCGATCCTCTATATCAAGTCCCACCACTGCGTGCAGAAGAGCATTCTGTCGGTGGCCGAGGCCGCCGAGGTCGCCAAGACCCACGGGCTCCCGCTCATCGTCGATGCGGCTGCCGAAGAGGATCTGCGCCTCTACTACAACCAGGGTGCGGACTTGGTCATCTACAGCGGCGCCAAGGCCATTGAAGGGCCCACCAGCGGGCTGGTGCTCGGCAAGCGTCAGTACGTGGAGTGGGTCAAACAGCAGGCCAATGGTATCGGTCGCGCCATGAAGGTGGGCAAGGAGGGTATCCTCGGCCTGACCCACGCCATCGAGCGCTATCTGGCCAAAGAGAAAGAGAGCGGAGCCGCCATGGTCGCCAAGATGAGCCCCTTTATCGAGCGCCTCAACCAGCTGCCCGGCGTCACCGCCAAGGTGGTATGGGACAGCGCAGGACGCGACATTGCCCGCACCGATATCGCTTTTGACCACCAAAAGATCGGCATGACCACAGTGCAGGTCGTCAGCCGTCTGCAACAGGGCACGCCTGCCATCTACTGCCGCGGCTACAAGGCCAACGAGGGGCACATCGAGATCGATGTGCGCAGCGTCACCGTGCCCCAGCTCGACCAAATCCACTCCGCCATTGCCAACCTCGTTCAGGAGAATCGCTGATGTCCCTTACCCCCAACTACTACCGTGATCGGGTCTGTCTCAACGTGCTGGCAGGTTCCAAGGAGAATGCCGTCGAGGTATACGACGCAGCCGAAGGCCACGTGCTGGTCGGCGTGCTCTCCAAAAACTACCCGGATATTCCCTCCGCAGTTGCCGATATGAAGGAGTACGCCAAGCTTATCGATAACGCCCTCTCCATCGGTCTGGGGGCCGGTGATCCGCGTCAATCCGCCATGGTGGCCGAACTGGCCTGCGAGCTGCAGCCCCAGCACGTCAATCAGGTGTTCACCGGTGTCGGCGCCAGCCGGGCGCTGCTCGGCCAGTCAGAGACACTGGTCAACGGGCTGATCTCCCCTACCGGCATGCCGGGCATGGTGAAGATCTCCACCGGTCCACTCAGCGCCGGGCAGCCCGATGGCATAGTGCCCATCGATACCGCCATTGCCCTGCTCAAGGACATGGGCGGCAGCTCGGTCAAGTTCTTCCCCATGGGTGGGCTGGCCTGCCGCGACGAGTATCAGGCAGTGGCCGAGGCTTGTGCCCGCCACGGCTTCTGGCTGGAGCCCACCGGCGGCATCGATCTGGAGAACTTCGAGGAGATAGTCCGGATTGCGCTGGACGCCGGAGTCGAGAAGGTGATCCCGCACGTCTACAGTTCCATCATAGATAACACGAACGGGCACACTCGCCCCGAGGATGTGCGCGCTCTGCTGGCCATAGTGAAACGACTGTTGGCCTGATGGCAGTCACGGCGCCGGTTCAATCACTGACCGGTGCCTGGCTTGTTGATGACCCACTTGTTAACATCGACCCTTTATCTCGCAACAGGAGTCTTGCATACCCCCTATGATCAAGCTGCCCCACCCCAGGCTCCATCAACTGCTGATCCAGCTCCATGCCGAACCACTGCCACAGGAGGAGCTGGCTCGCCGCCTCAATGTCTCCACCCGCACGGTGCGCACCGATGTGGCGACCCTCAACGAACTGATTGCCACCCACGGCGCTCACCTGATCCACCAGCGTGGCAGCGGCTACCAGCTGAAAATCTACAATCAGGGACTGTTCGACGCTCTGCTGGCGGCCCAGGGTCAGGATAGCGGCCTGCCACGCACCAGCCGGGAGCGGGTGCTGCACCTGCAGATCCTGCTATTGACGGCAGAGCAGGGGATCAAGCTCGATGAGCTGGCTGATACCTGGTATCTGAGCCGGGCGGCACTGCAGGGGGATATGGCGGAAGTCCGCGAGCAGCTCAGCCACTTCAGGCTCAGCGTTGAGAGCAAACCCCGCCTGGGGATGCGCATTCAGGGGGAGGAGACGGCGATCCGTGCCTGTTTGACCCAACTGCTCTATCAGGAGTTGCTGCACAACAACCAGTTGCAAACTCTGTTGCCCAACCTTTGCCCCAGCAAGACGATGGAGGTAGTGGGCAATCACATCCATGCCCAGCTTGCCCGACATCAGCTGCGTCTCGCTGACGAGAGCTTGCAGCAGCTCGCCATCTACTGCGCCGTTGCCCTGCTGCGTCAGGCATCCGGTCACGAGTTGCGCCACTTCGCCAGCGAGGATCTGACTCTGCCGCTGCTGGCAGTATCTCGCGATATATATGCGGTATTGCCCACCCTGACGCCCCCCGTAGAGGACGAGATCGCCGGTCTCGCCATCCAAATCCAGGCGCGCCTGATTGCCGATACTCCCCAGCTCAGCCCGGCGATGGCCGCCGAGAGCGAACAGCTGGTGGAGCATCTGCTGGCCTACATTCATCAACACTACCCTTACGACCTGCGAGGCGACCAACAGCTGCGGGCCGACCTACAAACCCATATCAGCGCCATGCTGCTACGGGTCAAATACCAGATTGGCAACCACAACCCGCTGGCCGATCATATCAAGCAGTACTACCCCCTCGCCTACGACATCACGCTGGCGGCCATTTCGGAGTGGATCAAGCAGACCCCCTACCGACTGACCCATCACGAGATCGGCTATCTGGTGATCCATATCGGGGTCGGGCTGGAGCGCCATTACGACATCGGCTATACCCGCCGCCCGCAGGCGCTATTGCTTTGCGATGCGGGCAACGCCACCTTCCGAGTGCTGGAAGCACGCATCAAGCGGGAGTATCCCCAGTTGCAGCTGACCACGCTTGAGTCGGTGCGGGATTACGAAGGTCTGGCGCAGATCGCGCAGGACTTTGTCATCAGTACCGTCAAGGTGAACGAAAAAAACGCCCCCGTGGTACTCGTTGCCCCCTTCCCGACCCAATACCAGCTGGAGCAGCTTGGCAAGCTGGTGCTGATCGACCGCACCCGCCCCTACATGCTCGACAAATATTTCGATGCCGACCACTTCATGGTGGTCAACGGCCCCCTCAGCCAGGCCGAACTGTTTGCCCGTATCTGTGATCAGCTGGAGGCGGAAGACCTGGTGGAGAGCGGCTTCAGAGCCTCACTGCAGGAGCGGGAGCGGATCGTCTCCACCATGCTGGGAGAAGGGATCGCCCTGCCCCACTCTCTCGGTCTGCTGGCGCGCCGCACTCTGGTGTACACCGTACTGGCACCGCAGGGGATCGACTGGGGCAACGGGGAAATCGCGACGCTCATCTTCGTGCTGGCCATCAGCAAGGCCGACTACGAGGAGGCGATGGGTCTCTACGACCTGTTTCTGGCACTGATGAACGAAAAAGCCAGCAGGAATCTGCTGGCTTGTCGGGATTTTGCCAGCTTCAAAGCGCTGGCGCGTACCGGTTCATAACATATAACGAGGAGTGACTACTCCTCATTGAAGCCGGAGGTGAACAGCTCCACCACGGCGGCCAGGGCCTCGACCTCTTCGGGCCCCTCAACCTGCACTTCCACCTGCCGCCCTTGCGCCGAATCCAGCATCAGCAGGCCGATGATGCTATCAGCATCGGCCTCCACACCATCTTCATTGCGCAGCAGCACGTGAGCATCGAAACCCTGCACCAGCTCGAACAGCATCATGGCTGGTCTGGCATGAATACCCAGCTTGTTTTTCACTTCAACCGAGGCGGAAACAGTCATCGGGTCGTCCTATTGGTCCGTCAGGATTGGGGGGCACTCTTGTCGAGAGTGCGGTGGCGGATCTGCACGTTCTTGCCGAGCAAACGGAATGCACTGGCCAGCCGCTCTGCAATAAAGACCGAGCGGTGCTGACCGCCGGTGCAACCGATGCCGACCGTGAGGTAGCTGCGATTGTTGCGCTCCAGATGGGGCAACCAGGTCACCAGCATGTTCTCGATCTGCTGGGTAAACAGCATTACGTCAGCCTGCGCCGAGAGGTAGTTGGCGACCGGCTCATCCTTACCAGTGAACGGCTTGAGCTCGGGGATCCAGTGCGGATTGGGCAGGAAGCGGGCATCGAACACAAAGTCAGCATCCTTGGGAATGCCGTACTTGAAGCCGAACGACTCGAACACCAGCACCAGCTCGTTCTCTTTCTTGCCGAGAACCCGGGTCTTGATGAGCTCGCTCAGGTCATGAATGCTGAGGGTGGTGGTGTCGATGCGCAGGTCAGCAGTCGAGGAGAGTGGCGCCAGCAGGTGGGTCTCCTCCCGAATCGCCTCATCCAGCGACAGCTTGTTGCGTGAGAGGGGGTGCAAACGGCGGCTCTCGCCATAGCGCTTGAGCAGGGTGCCGTTGTCGGCGTCGAAGAAGAAGCTGGAGAACTCAACCCGCCCCTCATTGCGCACCTGAGCCAGCAGATTTTCCAGTTTCTCCGGATCGCTCGGCAGGTTGCGCACGTCGATGCTGACCGCCAGCTTGTCATACTGGCTCTCCACCGAGACAATCAGCTGGGGCAGCAGATTGACCGGCAGGTTGTCCACACAGTAGTAACCCAGATCTTCCAGCACTCGCAGGGCTACCGTTTTACCGGAGCCCGAACGTCCACTTACCACGATTAACTGCATCTTGTTCCCTCACGCCAAAACGGGTGTCTCATCCTTGGCCTGCTGTCAGGCCGAGGTCATGATCTGATAGAGCTCTTCGTCGCTGGTTGCCTGACGCAACTGGCGGCAAACCGCCTTGTCACCCAGCTTGGAAGCCATCAGAGAAAGGGTCTTGAGATGCTGCTTGCACTCGCTTTCCGGCACCAGCAAGGCAAACAGCAGGTCAACCGGTTGATTGTCGATGGAGTCGAAAGGAATAGGGTCGGCAAAGGTCATCAGGATCGCGGTTGGCGGGAACTCATCGTCAATGCGACCGTGGGGGATCGCAATACCGGCACCGATCCCGGTACTACCCATTTTTTCGCGGGCCAGCAAGCATTCAAACAGCGCCTGACGGGAGGTGCCAAGGCGTTCGGCGGCCAGCTCGCTGATGATTTCGAGGGCGCGTTTCTTGCTGGTACAAGGGACTGCACTCTTTGTGCAGTCCCGACTCAGTATGTGTTCAAGTTGCATGGTTATTTTTTATTTAACTTATCTTTGTGCTTGATGATCTGCCTGTCCAGCTTGTCGAGCAAGGTGTCTATCGCAGCATACATATCGGCATGTTCAGAGTTGGCAAACACTTCGCCACCGCTGACGTGCAATTTGGCTTCCGCTATCTGGTTCAGTTTTTCCACGCTAAGCACCACATGAACATTGTTGATGTGGTCGAAGTGACGCTCGAGTTTGGCAAATTTGTTATTCACATAATCACGCAGAGCTTCGGTGATCTCGACATGGTGTCCGGTCAGGTTAATTTGCATAACATCATCCTTTTGTTTGCCTAAACCAGGCGTTTGCGCTGATTGGAAGGTGGGATAAACAAGGATTCGCGATACTTAGCGATCGTGCGTCTCGCCACCATAATACCCTGTTCGGCCAGCAAATCCGCGATCTTGCTATCACTTAACGGCTTGGCAGGATTCTCTGCCGTGACCAGCTTCTTGATGAGCGCGCGAATTGCGGTCGATGAGCACTCTCCTCCTCCTTCGGTGTTCACATGGCTGGAGAAAAAAAACTTCAATTCGAAGATACCACGGGGGGTATGCATGTACTTCTGGGTCGTCACCCGGGAGATGGTCGACTCATGCATCTCCACCGCTTCGGCGATGTCATTGAGCACCATGGGCTTCATCGCCTCTTCACCATACTCGAAAAAGCCCTGTTGCTGCTCGACAATGCAACTGGCCACTTTCAGCAGGGTGTCATTGCGACTTTCCAGGCTCTTGATGAACCACTTGGCTTCCTGCAAATGGGAGCGGATAAACTGGGTGTCGGTGCTGCTGCGGGCGTTGCGTGCCATGGCGGCATAGGTCTCGTTGACCCGGATGCGGGGGGCGGAGTCGGGATTGAGCTCGACCACCCACTTGCTGCCCTTCTTGACCACGGAGACGTCGGGGATCACGTACTGGGAGTCGCTCTGGATGATGCCGTTGCCGGGACGCGGCTCCAGCAGCTGGATCAAATCCAGCACCTCCTTGAGGTCGCTCTCTTTGAGTTTTGTCTTGCGGGCGAGGGTGCGGTAATCCCGGTTGCCGAGCAGCTCCATGTGCTCGAGGATCACCTCCTTGGCCTCGTTGAGCCAGGGGGTCTGCGGGTCATACTGATCCAGCTGGATCAGCAAACACTCCTGCACAGAACGGGCAGCAATACCGACCGGATCGAAGTGCTGAACCCGCTTGAGTACCGCCTCGACCTCATCGAGTTCCACCTCTACGTCATCACTGGTGACGGCAGCCTGGATATCCTCCAGCGCAACGGTCAGATAACCGGATTCGTCGATGGCATCGATTATGGCGAGCGCGATGGCGGCATCCACATCGCTGAACGGTGTGAGCCGCATCTGCCACAGCAGATAATCCTGCAGGTTTTCGGTGGTCTCTCCTTGATAGACGCTATCTTCCCCATCGTGGATGGGGCCCGCACTCTGGGCGGTGCCGGCAGAGTAAACCTCGTCCCAGGTGGTATCCACCGGCAACTCGTCTGGCATCTGCTCCTGGGCCATGGCATCGCTGGAATCCAGCTGGCTGGCATCGACCGGCGCTTCCGGACTGGTCTCTTGCGCCTCGCTCTCTTCCTGCTCCAGCAGAGGGTTGTTTTCGAGCGCTTGCTGAATTTCCTGCTGAAGTTCCAGAGTGGAGAGCTGGAGCAGACGAATCGCTTGTTGTAATTGCGGCGTCATGGTCAGGGACTGACCGAGACGCAACTGTAATGTCGGCTTCATCTACGTCGGGATATCCTTATGTTCAGCGAGGCACTCGTCAAAGGAAATGAAGGCATGCCCCCTTACTATAGACTGAATTGATCGCCCAAATAGACGCGCTTGACCTGCTCATCGGCAAGGATGTCAGCCGGTGCACCTTCGGCAATCATCTTGCCGTGGCTGACGATATAGGCCTTCTCACATACGTCCAGAGTCTCTCTGACGTTGTGGTCGGTAATCAAGACGCCAAGGCCCCTATCTTTCAGATGCTGAATGATCTTCTTGATGTCTATCACAGAAATCGGGTCAACCCCTGCAAAGGGTTCATCCAGCAGAATAAAACGCGGCTCGGCCGCCAGCGCACGGGCGATCTCGACCCGACGGCGCTCACCGCCGGAGAGGCTCTGCCCCAGGTTGTCGCGAATGTGGGTGATATTGAACTCTTCCAGCAGTTGCTGAACTTTGTCCTCACGCTCCTCGCGACTCAACCCCTTGCGGGTCTGCATCACTCCCATCAGGTTGTCGAACACCGACAGGCGACGGAAGATTGAGGCCTCCTGCGGCAGGTAACCGATGCCATTGCGCGCCCGCACATGCATGGGCTGCAGGCTGATGTCCTGATCGTCGATGGTGATGAGACCGGCATCGCGCTGCACCAGCCCCACGATCATGTAGAAGGAGGTGGTCTTGCCCGCCCCGTTGGGGCCGAGCAGGCCGACAATCTGGCCGGTGCCCACTTCAAGGCTGACGTCACTCACCACCATGCGGCGCTTGTAGCTCTTCTGCAGGCCCACTGCTTTTAACACTGCCATGGCTTATTTTCCCTGCTTCTTCTGGTCGGCGGGCTTGTCGAAATTCTCTACCTGATCCGGCAGGAACACGGTTTTGACCCGCTGGCTCGGGCTCTTGCTCTCGGCAATCATCTTCTGTTTGACGATGTCGTAGCGGATCAGATCGCCATTGACCTGGCTATCTTCCTGCTTGAGCTGACCGTTGCCGGTGATAGTCACCAGCCGGTTCTTCAGCTCGTAGCGGATGGTATTGCCGTGTGCATTGACCGGCTTGCCGTTATCCAGGATCTGGAAGAAGGTGGCGGGCTTACCGTAGGCAGTCATCACCTCGGCTCCTTTCTCACCGGAACGGGTCACTACCACCTTGTCAGCCTTGATCCGGATGGTGCCCTGATTGATGGTCACATCCTCTTCGAAGGTGATGCGGTTGTCCTGCATCTCGGCCACCTGTTTGACGGCATCGACGTAGACCTTCTCGGCAAAATCGGACTCTTTGGCGGTCACCGCACCACACAACAACAGGGCTGCGAGGGCCAGATTAGCGTTTTTCATTGAAATAGATGGCATGGCCTTGATCCAGTAACTCAAAATATTTGCGGTCCAGATGGCCCTTGAGGCCAACCCCTTGGGTCTGGAAATCCCGACCCAGAATGTTCACTTCCCGGTTGCTGCGCACATCCTGTGTCACCAGATCCAGCTCCAGATAGGGGGTATCCAGTGTGGAGATGAAAGAGGTGGGCAGCAGACCATCCAGATGCACCTTGTCCCGCAGGATGACGTTGTCGCCGGTGTTGAGCACGCCGGTTTCGGCGGTCACCTTCCACTCGGCGGCACCCTGATCGTCATACATGTAGACCACCGGCTTGTCGAAGGTGGCCTGCTCGAGGATTTGATAATACTCGGCGTAGGTCGACTCCAGCCGCTCGGTGCGCTTGCCGTTGATATCGAAACGGGTGGTCACCAGATCTTTGGCGACAAAATCCGGCTGATAGTTTTCGATTTTGACGGCGCTCTCAGGCACCAGCTCAACCTTGCCCAACTGCCAGGCAACCAGCGCGACCAGAAACAGCAGGGCAAACAACAGGGTCTGTCTGCTCATACCGAGGCCTCGGGCTGATAATCGTCGTGGCCCTGCGCCTGCAAAATGAGGTCACACACCTCGCGCACCGCGCCCATGCCACCGCCAAGCCGAGTCACCATATCGGCACGGCTCAGCACCAGCGGATGGGCATCGGCCACCGCGATACCCAAGCCACAGGCGGCCATCACCGGCAGATCGATGGTGTCATCGCCCATATAGGCGGCCTGTTCAGCAGTCAGCCCCAGCTTGGCCAGCAGCGCTTCGAAGTGAGGCAGCTTTTTATCAGCCCCCTGCACCACATGAGCCACCCCCAGGCTTTTCATCCGATCGCTGACGATACGGGAGTTGCGCCCGGTGATGATGGCGATCTCGATCCCGGCATTGAGCAGTGCTCGCATGCCCGCACCATCGCGGGTGCAGAAGGTTTTCAGCTCTTCGCCGTTGTTTCCCATGTAGATGAGGCCGTTGGAGAGCACCCCGTCCACATCGCACACCAGCAGGCGGATTTGCGCCGCCTTGTCGAACTGGCTGCGCGTCACCGGACCATAGAGGGTCGGTACGTTTTGCATCAAATGACTCCGGCTTTCAGCAGGTCGTGCATGTTGAAGGCGCCGAGCGGGCGTTTCTCTTCATCCACTACCAGTAATCCGTTGATTTTTCTCGTTTCCATCAGCTTGACCGCTTCCGCAGCCATCATCTCTGGACCTACGGTAACACAGTTGGCCGTCATCACACGGCTGATGGGGGTGTGATGGATATCGATCTGCTGGTCAAGAATGCGGCGTAGATCGCCATCGGTAAAGAGCCCGGCCAGCAGGCCATTGCCATCGACCACAGCCGTCATACCGAGCCCCTTGCGGCTCACTTCCAGCAGCGCCTGGCTGATGGTGGCATCTATCCCCACCCGGGGCAACAGCTCGCCGCTGTGCATCAGATCGCCGACCCGCAGCAACAGACGCTTGCCGAGCGACCCGCCCGGGTGAGAGAGGGCGAAGTCATCGGCGGTAAAACCGCGCGCTTCCAGCAGGGCGACCGCCAGGGCATCGCCCATTACCAGGGTTGCCGTGGTGCTGGAAGTGGGTGCCAGACCCAGCGGGCAGGCCTCTTTCTCCACCTTGATGCACAGGTGCACATTGGCCTCTTTGGCCATGGTGGAGGCGGGATTACCGGTCATGCAGATGAGCGGAATGCCGCGGCGCTTGAGTACCGGCAACAGAGCCAGGATTTCGTCGCTCTCGCCGGAGTTGGAGATAGCGATGATAAGGTCGCCACTGGAGATCATCCCCAGATCGCCGTGACTCGCTTCTCCCGGGTGAAGGAAGAAGGCCGGTGTGCCGGTGCTGGCGAGGGTGGCGGCGATCTTGCTGCCGATATGGCCCGATTTGCCCATGCCGGTGACCACTATCTTGCCACCGCAGCGCAGCACCATTTCGCACGCCTTGTCGAAGGCGTCATTCAGATACTGATAGAGTCCATCAATGGCTTGCTTTTCTGTGTCCAGCACCGCGCGGGCACTGCGACGAAAATCGAACAGTTCAGACACTTTCTCAGGCTTTACAGACATAAAGACACAGCTCCGGGCCGAAATTAGCTGCGGGATTATAAAAAAGTCTGCCCGGATAAGCGAATCGGATGGCAAGTCCCGCTCTCAATGACGCACTTTGTTACAGAAAACTGTCGTGCAAATGGGCTTGCAGCCTGTTCAATAGTTGTTCCTTGCTGTTGCTTAGACCTAGACTACCCCATAAAATTCGCACCTCATTTACACCGGATGGACAATTGTTTGAACAATGACCTGATCACCATCTCCGACCTGACCTTCAGTCACGGAGATCGGCTGTTGTATGACGGGATCAACCTGACCATTCCTCGTGGCAAGGTGACCGCCGTCATGGGCCCGAGCGGCATCGGTAAAACCACCCTGCTGCGGCTGATCGGTGGCCAGCTCAAGCCGGAGTCCGGTCACATTCTGTTTGACGGGGAAGATATCCCCACACTCTCCCGTTCGCGCCTCTATGAAGTGCGCAAGCGGATGAGCATGCTGTTCCAGAGCGGCGCCCTGTTTACCGGCATGACGGTCTACGACAACGTGGCCTTCCCGCTGCGAGAGCACTCCGGCCTGCCGGAGGAGCTGATCCACACCATCGTCATGATGAAGCTGCAGGCGGTGGGGTTGCGCGGCGCGGCGAAACTGATGCCCTCCGAGCTCTCCGGCGGCATGGCGCGCCGGGCGGCGCTGGCACGGGCCATCGCCCTTGACCCCGACCTCATCATGTATGACGAGCCGTTTGTCGGGCAGGATCCCATCACCATGGCGGTGCTGGTCAAGCTGATCAAGGAGCTGAACGATGCTCTTGGCATCACCTCAGTCATCGTCACCCACGACGTGAAAGAGGTGCTGAGCATCGCCGATTACGCCTACATAATTGCCAATCGCAAGGTGGTGGCGCACGGCACGCCGGATCAGCTGCGCGAGGAGCACAATCCCGAAGTCGAGCAGTTCCTCAAAGGATTGCCCGATGGTCCTGTTCCGTTTCATTTTCCGGCAGGCGATCTGCTACAGGATCTCTGATGTTGATAAGTCAAATAAGCAAGCTGGGGCGGGTCGGAGTGCGGTTTATCAGCTCCGTCGGTCGCGCCACTATCATGTTGTTCCATGCGCTGGCGGGCAAACCCGAACCGCGCAAGCACTTCCCGCTGCTTGTCCAGCAGTTGTATGTGGTGGGCGTACAGTCGGTGGCCATCATTCTGGTCTCCGGCCTGTTCATCGGCATGGTGCTCTCGCTGCAGGGTTACAACGTATTGAAGGATTTCGGCGCCGAGCAGAGCCTGGGGCCGCTGGTCTCCCTCTCCCTGCTGCGGGAGCTGGGTCCTGTGGTCACGGCGCTGCTGTTTGCCGGCCGTGCCGGTTCGGCCCTGACCGCTGAAATCGGCCTGATGAAGGCCACCGAGCAACTTTCAAGCCTAGAGATGATGGCGGTCGACCCACTGCGCCGGGTGGTTGCCCCCCGCTTCTGGGCTGGCGTCATCAGCATGCCGCTGCTGGCCTTTATGTTCAGCCTGATCGGCATCTTCGGCGGCAAGCTGGTTGGTGTGGACTGGCTCGGCGTGGACGAAGGGGGCTTCTGGTCTGCCATGCAGGCCTCCGTCGACTGGCATGAAGACATCATGCAGGGCGCCATCAAGAGCCTGATTTTCGCCCTGGTGGTCACCTGGATTGCGCTCTTTAACGGCTATGATGCCAAGCCGACCTCGGCCGGGATCAGTCAGGCCACGACCCGTACCGTGGTCCACTCATCCCTCGCCGTGCTCGGCCTGGATTTTATACTCACTGCAGTCATGTTTGGATAAGGTAAAGATGAAGTTCAGCAAAGTAGAATTCCTGGTCGGCACCTTCATGCTGGCTGGCATCGGTGCCATTCTGGCACTGGCCCTGCAAGTGGCCGGTTTGAGCTTCAAACCGGAAGGAGAAACCTATACCCTGCGCGCGCATTTCGATAATATCGGCGGCCTGAAAGTCCGTTCGCCGGTCAAGGTCGGCGGCGTGGTGGTCGGTCGGGTCAGTGACATCGTACTGGACCCGAAAACCCAGGTGCCCGAAGTGACCCTGATGATGCAAAAGAGCGCTGGCGAGTTCGCCGATACCAGCTCCCTCTCCATCCTCACCTCCGGTCTGCTCGGCGAGCAGTACATCGGTCTGGCCCCCGGCTTCAGCGATGAGGAGATGGGCACCGAGATGCTCAAGGATGGCGACCTGATTGAAGACACCAAATCCGCCATCGTGCTGGAAGATCTGATTGGCAAGTTCCTCTACAGCCAATCCTCCGACAGCAAGTCAGACAGCAAGAAGGAGTAATCATGTTCAAGAAAATCGCCCTGCTGCTGGGTCTGATGACCAGCATGCTCTTTTCCCTGTCTGCCCAGGCCGCAGTCGATGCCACCGATCCCAACGCGCTGGTGGATCAGGCAGCCAAGCAGACCTTTGCCCGCCTGAAAGCCGATCAGGCCCAGGTGAAGAGCAATCCGGATCACCTGCGGGTGATCATCCGCGAAGAGCTGCTGCCCTATGTGGACAACCGCTTCGCCGCCTACAAGGTGCTTGGCAACCAGATTAAAGAGACCACCGAAGCGCAGCGCAATGCCTTCGTCGAGGTGTTCACCGAGTACATGGTGAGCTCCTACGCCGATGCGCTGGCCCATTTTGACAAGCAGACCGTCAAGGTCGAGCCGGGCAAAGCCCCCAGCGGCAATATCACCGCCGTCAACGTCAGCGTGAAAGAGGCCGGCAAGCCGGACATCTTCCTCGAGTTCAAGCTGCGCAAGAACAACAAGACCGGCGAATGGAAAGCCTTCGACATGGTGGCAGAGGGGATCAGCCTGCTCTCCGCCAAGCAGAGCGAGCTGGGCGGCCTCATTCGCCAGAACGGCATTGATGCGGTGATCGCCCAGTTGCGCGAACACAACGCCAAGCCGCTGGTACTCAAACCATGACTCTCAGCGGTGAGCTGCAGGCGCCACAGGTCAATGACCTGTGGCAACGCCGCGCCGAATGGTGGCAGAACGACCAGCTCGAGCTCGGCGGCGTCACCACCCTCGACTCCGCCGGACTGGCCCTGCTGGTCAAATGGGCCAAAGCCGTATTAGCGCGAGGCGCCACACCGCAGCTGGTGGGCGCCTCCAGTGATTTCTATACCCTGGCCAACCTCTACGGGGTGGCCGGGCTGTTTCAGTCAACCCCGCTCACAACTGAGGACGCATAATGCAAGTCTCTGAAATTGAAGCGATACTCCTTGAGGCTCTGCCATTGTCCGAAGTCCATGTCAAAGGGGACGGTAGTCACTACCAAGTGATCGCCGTCGGTGACATGTTTGACGGCATGAGCCGGGTCAAGAAGCAGCAGGCCATCTATGCTCCGCTGATGGACAAGATCGCCAGCAACGCCATTCACGCCCTCTCCATCAAGGCGTTCACCGACGCCGAGTGGAAACGCGAACGTAAATTCCTATTGCCCTCCTGATTTGGTAACGAAGTAAAAATGGACAAATTCAAAATCGATGGTCGTTGTACTCTCAACGGCGAAGTGACTATCTCCGGCGCCAAAAACGCCGCCCTGCCGATCCTGTTCGCGACCCTGCTCTGTGATGAAGAGGTACACCTCTCCAACGTGCCGCGCCTGAAAGATGTAGGCACCACCATCAAGCTGCTGGAGATGCTGGGCGCGACCACCAAGGTCAACGGCAACGTCACCGTGCTGACCGGTGCGGTGAACAACCATGTCGCTCCCTACGAGCTGGTGAAGACCATGCGCGCCTCCATTCTGGCGCTGGGCCCGCTGGCTGCCCGTTTCGGCGCGGCTGACGTCTCCCTGCCCGGCGGCTGCGCCATCGGTGCCCGTCCGGTCAACCTGCACGTCCACGGCCTGGAGCTGATGGGCGCCAAGATCACCATCGAAGATGGTTACATCAAGGCCCGTGTCGATGGCCGCCTGAAAGGCGCCCACATCCTGATGGATATGGTCTCCGTGACCGGTACCGAAAACCTGATGATGGCTGCGACCCTGGCTGATGGCCGCACCGTGATCGAAAACGCCGCGCGCGAGCCGGAAGTAGTCGATCTGGCCAACTTCCTCAATACCCTGGGTGCCAAGATCCAGGGCGCGGGCACCGATACCCTGACCATCGACGGTGTCGAGCGTCTGCACGGCGGCAACTACAGTGTGCAGCCTGACCGCATCGAAACCGGTACCTTCCTGGTGGGCGCAGCGGTCACCGGCGGCAAGATCACCTGCCGCAAGACAGACCCGACCCTGCTGGAAGCGGTACTGGTCAAGCTGGAAGAGGCTGGCGCCCTGATTGAGAAGGGTGAAGACTGGATCACCCTCGACATGACTGGCCGCACCCTCAAGCCGGTCACCATCAAGACTGCCCCCTACCCGGCCTTCCCGACCGACATGCAGGCACAGTTCACTGTGCTGAACGCCGTCGCCAAAGGCACAGGCATGGTCACCGAGACCATCTTCGAGAACCGCTTCATGCACGTTCCCGAACTGGTACGGATGGGTGCAGACATCGAACTGCAGGGCAATGTGGCCATCTGCCGTGACACCGAGCAACTCAAGGGTGCCCAGGTGATGGCGACCGATCTGCGCGCCTCCGCCAGTCTGGTGCTGGCCGGCTTCGTGGCCGAAGGCTCCACTATCGTCGACCGTATCTATCACATCGACCGTGGCTACGAAGACATCGAGCAGAAGCTGCAGGGTCTGGGTGGCCGCATCGAACGCATCAAGGGCTGATAGCCCCCTGATCGCTGGCCGATAAAAAGGCCCCCTCGCGTTGGCGAGGGGGCCTTTTTCATGGCTTCGGTTCTGTTGACACCGGGATCAGTGACCCGCCAGCTTCATATTCTCTACCAGCACCGAGCCGGTCTTGAGGCTGGAGCGCTCATCTTCGTCACAGCCCACCGCCACGATATGGCTGAACATCTCGGCCAGATTGCCGGCGATGGTGATCTCCTCGACCGGATAGGCTATCTCGCCATTCTCGACCCAGAAACCGGCAGCGCCGCGGGAGTAGTCGCCATTGACGATATTGACCCCCTGCCCCATCAGCTCGGTCACCAGCAGACCGGTGCCCATCTCTTTCAGCATGCCTTGAAAATCCTGGCCAGTATTGGAGACCTGCCAGTTGTGGATGCCACCGGCATGACCCGTGGTGGTCAGCCCCAGCTTGCGAGCGGAGTAGGAGGTAAGCAGCCAGCTCATCAGCTCGCCGTTACGGATGATATCCATGTCGCGGGTACGCACCCCTTCGCCATCGAACGGGGTACTGGCAAGCCCGCCCAGCAGGTGGGGGAACTCCTGAATGGTGAGCCACTCGGGCAGGATCTGCTTGCCCAATTTGTCGAGCAGGAAGCTCGACTTGCGATAGAGGTTGCCACCGCTGATAGCCATCACCAGATGGCCCCACAGGCCGGAGGCAGTGTCTGGGTGGAACAGCACAGGCGCATGACGGGTAGAGATCTTGCGGGCGCCGAGGCGGGAGACGGTACGCTCAACGGCTTCGTCGGCAATGCGCTGCGGGCTCCAAAGTCCGTCGAGGGTACGGCTGGAGGAGTAGCCGTAATCACGCTGCATGTCGCCATCCTGCTCGCCGATCAGCACACAGCTCAGGGAGTTGCGCGACGCCGCATAACCTTTGACGAAGCCGTGGCTGTTGCCATAGACCTTGATGCCTAGATGGCTGGAGAAACCGGCGCCGTCGGAGTGCTTGATACGGGCATCGCGGCCCAGAGCGAGTCGTTCGCACTCGATGGCCAGCTCGATCCCGCGCTGGGGATCCAGTTCGATTTGGTGGCACAGTTGCAGATCGGGGGCATCCCAGGCCAGCAGCTCGGCGTCCGCCAGACCGGCGCAATCATCCGCCGAGGTGTGGCGGGCAATCTCGATGGCCGCTTCAACGGCGGCACGAATGGCGGGTTTGCTCAGATCGGTGGTTGAGGAAGATCCCTTGCAACCATCGCGATAGACGGCGATACCGAGGGCGCCATCCTTATTGAATTCAATGCTTTCCAGTTCACAACCCCGGGTGTTCACCGACAACCCGGTCTGCTTGCTGATGGAGACTTCGGCCAGCGAGGCGCCCAGTCCTTTGGCTATCTCCAGGGCTTCGGCAACCACGGCCTCGAGATGGGCTTGATCCTGGCGGATTTGGTCTTGCTGATCCATAACTCACATCTGTATGAAAGAAGGAAAGGGGGGTAAGCATATCAGACCCCTGCGCCCAGCGGGAGAAGCTGGTAACATATCCGCCAAACGTGAATGACAGGAATCAAGAGACCGATGAGTCAATATCAAGACGACAACGAGTTCGAAGACTGGGGCCCCAGCAAGAGCCAGCTCAAGCGCGATGCCGAAGCATTGCAGAAAATGGGGGAAGAGATCGTCTCCCTCAGCCACAGCGAGCTGGAAAAAATCCCGTTGGATGAAGAGCTTGCAGAAGCTGTCGAGCTGGGTCGCAAACTCAAGCCGAAGAAGGATGAGTCCTTCCGTCGCCATCTGCAGTTCATCGGCCGCCTGATGCGCAGCCGCGATATCGAGCCGATTGCCGAAGCGCTCTCTATCATCAAGAACCGTCACTCCACCGTGAATGCCCGCTTGCATCGCCTGGAGCAGTGGCGCGAGCGCCTGATCACCGAAGGTGACAGCGCCCTCAACGAGCTGATGTCCCAGTTCCACGAGCTGGATCGCCAAAAGCTGCGCCAGCTGATCCGCTCCGCCAACAAGGAGCGGGAGCTGAACAAGCCGCCGGTCGCCTACCGCGAGATGTACCAGTATCTGCGCGGCGAGATCGAAGACCTGCTGTGATCCCCGAAACACGCCTCCCCTTGCGGAGGCGTGCTTCTATTGATGCCTTTTCCTCTCAACATCCCCCCGCCATCCCTGCGCGTTTAATATATCCACCATTTTGCTACCCCAGCCATAACGGCCCATCTCAACAGCCCCGTTAAATCGCCGATTCAGAGCAGACCAAAACAGACATGTTAACAATTTTGTATCATTTTGTTTGACATATTGAACGGCCTTGGCAGACTGAAGAGAGGATCCAGGCTGTCGCTGCCCAGGCTGACCAACGATTCTGCCACCCGGCCCGACGCGGGATCCCATGACCATGCCTTGAGGCATGCCCTTGCCCTACCGGTTTGCAAGGGCCTGCCCAAGGCGCAGGATCAGACTTCAACGCCAAGGATAATCAAGGTGCCCTATGCCAAATCCCCAGCCTCCCGCCACCCGTAAACCTGTCGTGCTGATGACCATGGGGGCCCAGCCCCGCAACGGCCACGCCTATCAGGTGATGACCCACAAATACATCATGCCGCTGGTGGAGATAAGCGGCTGCGTCCCGCTGCTGGTACCCACCTGCTGCGGCACCGCCGATCTGGAGCAGTATCTGAATCTGGCTGACGGCATCTATCTGAGCGGCGCTGGCTCCAATATCGATCCGGCCCTCTACGGTCAGGAGAACCTCACCCCGGAGAAACAGCAAGACAGGGATCGCGACCTGTTCGATCTGCCCCTCATCAAGGGGGCGCTCGCCCGTGGCTTGCCGATCCTCGGTATCTGCCGCGGAATGCAGGAGATCAACGTGGCGCTGGGGGGAGACATCCATCAGAAGGTCTATAACGAGCCGGGTTATGACGATCACCGGGAGGATGCCGACGATCCGGTCGACGAGCAGTATGGGCCGAGCCATCAGATAAAACTGCTGCCCGGCAGCTGGTTTGCCGAACTGATGGGGGAAGAACAGATTCCGGTCAACTCCCTGCATGGACAGGGCATCAACCGGTTGGGGAAGGGTCTGGAGCCGTTGGCCCACGCCGAAGATGGGCTGATCGAGGCACTTCATGCTCCCGCACTGTCACCCTTTTTGCTGGCAGTGCAGTGGCATCCGGAGTGGAAAGCCAATGAAAACCCCCACTCCATCAAGATCTTTCAAGCCTTTGGCGATGCCTGCCGCCAGCGTTGTGCATTGATGGCGGCTAGTTAATCCCTCATCGATTCAGTCGCCAAACCCACGCGCCTTGAGCTTGGGCAGTCCGCCCCGCTCGGGGCGCAAGGTGCGGCAGATATCCATCCCCTTGAGCCCGCGCTGGATATGGTCAGGCGAATGGCCAAACACCATACCGTTGCTGCGGTAGAGGTTGTTGTCATCCAGCTCGAACTTCTCGCCGCCAATCAGCAACTGCTCGCGGCCATTGACCGTGTCACCCCGCTTGATGGGCACCTTCATGTCGCTCAGCACCTCGCCGGTGGCACACCCCTCGCGCCAGCGTGCCTCGCTGGAGAAGGGGGTAATGGCTATTTCACGCCAGGAGCCATCCCGGAATTCGACCCGATACTTCTCGGCCAGCAGGTCGCAGCCAGCCAATGGCAACAGGGCCATCAAACAGATGATTTTCTTTGAAAATTTCACTCAATCGCACTCCTTTGCCCGGTTCTGCACAGGATAAATAAATTGCCGCCCCAACGCACCATTTCCCCGCGCCGTAGCAGCTATGCTGGAAATAAAACCACAATAAGGTGCTGCTATGGCTGGCGAAAACCTCACCGCGCTACCGACGCTGATCTGGATTGGCGAACACCCGTTCTGGACCCTGCTCACCCTCTCCCTGATGCAGCTCCACTTCTGGCGCCGTCCGGGACAGCGACGGGAGCTGCTCTCCGAGCTCAGTTTCGTGATGATTAGCGCGGTGGTGATCCTGCTGATCCAGCTGGAAGGGGGCTGGTTCAAACTGCCGCTGCCCCATCAATTGCTGATCGAGATCTCCACCCTGCTGGCTGGCCTGATACTGGTCAAGATATGGGGGATCCTGCTATTCGAGTTTCTGCTCCCCCTCTGCCATGTGCGGATCCCGCGGATCATCGCCGATATCGTCATCACCATCGGCTATATCGGCTGGGGTCTGTTTCGCCTCTACGCCTCCGGCATGGCGCTCGGGGAGATAGTCACCACCTCGGCGGTCATCACCGCGGTTATCGCCTTCGCCATGCAGGACACCCTTGGCAACCTGCTGGCCGGGGTCTCCATTCAGCTCGACAACTCCATCGCCATCGGTGACTGGCTGCAAGTGGATACCACCCAGGGCCGGGTGGTGGAGATCAACTGGCGTGCCACCACCATCGAGACCCGCAACTGGGAGACTGTGGTCATCCCCAACAGCCACCTGCTTAAACAGCGCTTCACCGTGCTCGGGCGTCGCCGTGGCGAACCCTTGCAGTGGCGGCGCTGGGTCTGGTTCGATCTGACCCTGGATACCCTGCCGACCCAGATCATCGCGCTGATCGAGAAATCCCTGCGGGAGACCAAGCTCCCCTGCGTCGCCAAGCATCCCCAACCGGACTGCCTGCTGATGAACGTCGAAGGAGGGATTGCCCGCTATGCGGTGCGCTACTGGCTGACCGATCTGGCTCGCGACGATCCGACCGACTCCATGGTGCGCAGCCTGATCGATGCCGCCCTGCGCCGCAACGATCGCCGCCTCACCCCGCCGATTTTCAACGTCTTTATGGCCAAGGAGAAGCAGCATCTGGATGCCCGCCACAAGCGCCACACTGCCGAACGAACCGATACCCTGCGCAAGCTGCCGCTGTTTGCCATGTTGCAGGAGAACGAGCTGCTCCAGCTGGCCGATCAGGTGAAGTTCGCCCCCTTCGTCAGCGGCGACATCATGCTGGAGCAGGGGGATGTCTCCAGCTGGCTGTTCGTGCTGGTCAAGGGGGAAGCCGAGATGGTGGTCAATGTCGAAGGGCGAGAGCTGAAACTCGGTACGCTCAACGCGGGAGACTTCTTTGGCGAACTGAGCCTGCTCACTGGCGAGCCCAGCTCCTTCACGGTGCGGGCGGTGGCCACCGTCGAAACCTATCGCATCAATCAGGCAATGTTTCAGGAGCTGGTGATGCAGCGCGAGGCGCTGGTCGAGCCCCTCTACCGGGTGCTGAGCGACCGCCAGCAGGAGCAGCAAGCGCTGCTGGAGCGGGAGGCGGAAGCCATGAAACAGCCACCACAACAGCTTGATCTCCTTGATAAACTGATGAAGCTGTTCGGCGGAAGATGACGTAGCATGGCACCTTATTGAGGACGTGAAGAGAGAACCGCAGCCATGTTACTGACCACCCTGGCCCTTGCCGCCAGCCTGCGATTTGATTGTCCCGCCACCATCGAGACTCGCCAGCAGCTGCTGACCCCGCAGCAGGGCTGGCAGGCGTTCACCCGCAATGACGATGGCAAACCAGACGAAACCCTCAGTCACCGGCTCGATAATCTGGCCCTGTTCGACGGAGATCCTGCCGAGCTGGCCCAACTCAAACCGGATAATGGCGACAGCGACGAAATCCACTACTGGAGCCAGCTCGATAGCAGCCTGCGCCCGCTCCATCTGGTCTGCCGCTATCAGAACAGCGCCATCACCCTGCAGCAGGCGCTGCCCGTCGGCATCAGCTACTGCCGCGTCAACCAGCGCGATCGCAACACCCTGCTCGGGTTGATTTGTCGCAAATAGCGGGCGTAACCCCTTGCCATATATCGCTATTCGCTGACAGCCATTACCGCCTGAGCGTGGCCACCCGCCAGCGCCATCAGAGCAGCAGCTCGGCCAGCTCCTCCAATGCCGTCAGCTCAACGTCCGGCAACAGCTGCAGCTGTTGCCACGGTTGTTGCCGCTCGTTGAGCCAGGCAGCGCGAAAGCCGTGCAAGCGGGCACCCAGCACATCGGTCTCGGGGTGATCCCCGACATGTAAGATCCGCCCCGCTGGCAACTTGAGGGCGCTGCGGGTCTGCTCAAACATATCCGGCGCCGGTTTCATTCTGGCGCCCGCCCCCGCCTTGCAGATCAGCGTGAAGTAGCGAGCCAGCCCTGCCTGTGCCAGATCCAGATTGCCGTTGGTGATCACCACCAGCGGGTAGCGTTCGGCCAGTCTGGCCAGCAGCTGATGAGTGGACTCGCTCACCTCGATCTTCGAGCGCTCTGCCAGAAACGCAGTAAAGACCTGCTCCGCCTCGCGACTGGCCTGCTGGTCGGCCATGCCCCCCGCCACCATAGCGGCGCGAATGGTCTGCTGGCGCGCCAGACTGACATCGTGGCGCAGCTCGGGCCTGGCCAGCAACACGGCGCGTTTTAACTCCAGCCAGCGCGGCTTGTCGAGCATCGCGGTAGCCAGATATTCGCTACGCAGATGGCTCAGCATCCACTGCTCGGCCCGCACGATGGCGGGGCCGTTGTCATAGAGGGTGTCATCGAGGTCAAACGAGATGGCAGCAACCGGCTGCCAGCGGCGATAGAAGTGCATGGACTCTCCTCTGCAACGGAGCTCAGGGCCCGTCATTCATCGTCCTGCGCATCCGGGTCACGCTTGGCCCTGGGGTGGGCGCTGTCGTAAACCTTGGCCAGATGCTGGAAGTCGAGGTGGGTATAGATCTGGGTGGTAGAGAGGTCGGCATGACCCAGCAGCTCCTGCACCGCCCGTAGATCACCGGAGGACTCCAGCATATGGGTGGCGAAGCTGTGGCGCAGCTTGTGGGGATGGACGTGGGCGTTGAGCGCCTGCTTGTTGCCCCAGCCATCAAGGCGGGCCTGCACCGAGCGGGCCGACAGCCGCTGCTTGCGGCTGGAGACAAACAGCGCCTCGCTCTCGTCCCCGGCCAGCAGCGGGCGCACCTTGAGCCACTTCTGCAGCCACTCGACCGCCATCCGGCCGATGGGTAGCACCCGCTCCCGCGAGCCTTTGCCGGTCACCTTGAGCTGGCGGTCGTCGAGCTTCAGATCCACCAGATTGATCCCCACCAGCTCGGCCAGACGCAGACCTGAGGAGTACATCAACTCCATGATGGCGCGATCCCGCACCGCCAGCGGATCCTGCTCGTCGGTGATGTTGAGCAGCTGATGCATCTCGTCCACATCGAGGTTTTTCGGCAGCGGCCGCCCCTGTTTGGGGGTGACGATGCCACGGGCCGGATTGGCGGTCAGCCGCCCCTGCCGCACCTGCCAGTCGCAAAAGCTGCGCAGGGCAGAGACCTTGGTGGAAAGGGAACGAGGAGCAAGGCCCGCCTTGTGCATCCGGGTCACCAGAGTTCGGACCTGGCTCGCCTCGAGCCGACCCCAGTCAGTGAGCCCGAGGGCCACCAGCTCGGCGGTCATCGCCTCCAGATGGGCTTGATAGTTATTGCGGGTATGAGGGCTGAGCTGGCGCTCGACCCTCAGGTATTCGATAAAGGCCGCCAGTTCGTCCGCCAGTGCCGCAGGCAGTGGCGGTGCGACGACGGGAGTTTTGGCGGGCGCCCTGGCCGGTGTTCTAGCCATGAGTCAACTCGGGCAGACGCAGTTGCAGCAGGCGCCCCAGTTGGCCCAGCAGCAGGGTATCGTTGTGGGGAGTAAAGTGGCCGGGATCCGAGCTGGCGAAGGCCAGCACACCGAGATCGCCGAGCCGCATCAAGGCCACCGAGTTGACCAGCACATCGTGGCCAAACAGCGCCTGCTTCTCGCTCTGGCTCAGGCGGCCAAAGTAGTAATCCTGCCCCGGCAGACGCTGACCCAGCAGGGATTCAAGCTGCTTCCCCTGCGCCAGAAAACGCTGCTCTGGCCCGCTCAGGGTAAACTTCTTGGGATTGAGCCAGAGCCGCAGCCCGGTCAGGCGCAGCCGCTGGACAAAGGCCTTGCCCATCACGGCACTCACCTCGAACAGGGTCTGGCAGCCGTACAGCTCGCCGTAGAGATCGGCATAGACCCGGAAGATCCGCTCGTTCTCGCTGGCGATCCCCATCAATTCGGTGATCTCCTGCTCCAGCTGTTCGATCCGCTCGCGCTGACGCTCCAGCTGGCGCTCGACCAGCGAGACCGACCCTTTGCGTTCATGGGGAATGCGGATCCGGTCCAGCACGGCGGCATGGCGTTGGAAAAACTCGGGATAACGGGCCAGGTACTCCAGCACAGTGGCTTCATCCACCGATTGCTCCTGCCGTTTGAGTTCGCTCATAAATTGGTTGATCCATCAGAGAAATGGGGCTCGCTGCCCCGACATCATGGGCAAAGGGGGCCAACGCCCCCCGTACCTGAACCTTTATCGGCTAAACCTCTATCTGGCCGTCAAACACATGCTCGGCGGGGCCTGTCATATAGACCGGCTGGCCCGGCCCCTTCCAGGCGATGGTCAGCTTGCCGCCCGGCAGACTGACGGTGACCCGCTCCTTGAGCTTGCCCTGACTGATGCCAATTACTGCCGCCGCACAGGCACCGGTGCCGCAGGCCAGGGTCTCGCCACAGCCCCGCTCGAACACCCGCAGCTTGATCTCGGTAGCATTGACCATCTCCATGAATCCAACGTTGACCCGCTCGGGAAAACGCTCGTGACGCTCCATGATGGGCCCCAGAGTGGCCACCGGCGCATCGGCCACCGACGGTACCTCGATGACGCAGTGGGGGTTGCCCATGGAGACGGCACCACACATCACGGTATGTTCCTGCGCCCGCAGCAGATAGGTCTTCTCTGCCTTCTGGGCCCGAAACGGGATCTTGCCCGGCTCGAACTGGGGCACTCCCATGTTGACCGTGACCTGATTCTCCCCCTCCAGCTGCAACACGATGCGACCGCGCGCCGTGCTGACCGCGATGCGATCGCGGTTGATCAACCCCTTGAGACGCACGAAACGGGCGAAACAGCGGGCACCATTGCCGCACTGCTCCACCTCGCTGCCATCGGCATTGAAGATACGGTAGTGAAAATCGAGCTCGGGGTCATAGGGGGGCTCCACCAGCAGCAGCTGGTCGAAACCGACCCCGAAGTGGCGATCAGCCAGCTTCTTGATGACGTCGTTGCTGAAAAAGATCTTCTGGGTGACTCCGTCCACCACCATGAAGTCGTTTCCCAGCCCGTGCATCTTGGAAAAATCTATCAACATCGTGCGTTCCTGTTTTTGGGCGCGCGCTCAAGGCACTTTTAAAGGCAGCTTAAGGCAGCAAGTGCTCACCGCGCCAGAGATCGGTCAACTGCTCGCGCTCTCTGATGAGGAACGATTGCGTGCCGTCCACCAGCACTTCGGCGGCACGGGGACGGGTGTTGTAGTTGGATGACATGGTAAAGCCGTAGGCACCGGCCGAGCGCACTGCCAGCAGGGAACCCTCGGCAATGGCCAGAGTGCGCTCCTTGCCGAGGAAGTCGCCGGTCTCGCACACCGGGCCCACCACGTCATAGAGCGCGGGAGCATGACCGGCGCGGCTATCAACCTCGATGATGTTCATCCAGGCACCGTAGAGCGAGGGGCGCAGCATGTCGTTCATGCCGGCATCGATCAGCGCAAAGTTGCGGGTTTCGCCCGGTTTCAGGTACTCGACCCGGGTCAGCAGCACGCCGGCATTGGCGACGATGGCGCGGCCCGGCTCGAACAGCAGGGTCAGATCCCGGCCCGCCAGCTTCTGCTTGAGCGCTTCGGCATACTCGGTCGGATGGGGTGGCTGCTCGGAACCATAGTTGACCCCAAGGCCGCCACCCACATCCAGATGATGGATATGAATGCCTTCCGCCGCCAGACCGTCGATCAGCCGCAGCAACTTGTCAGCCGCTTCCATAAAGGGATTCAATTCAGTGAGTTGCGAGCCGATATGGCAATCCACCCCGACGATCTCGATGTTCGCCATCGCGGCCGCCTTGCGATAGATGGCTGGCGCCAGCTCGATGGGGATGCCGAACTTGTTCTGTTTGAGGCCAGTGGAAATATAGGGGTGAGTACCGGCATCGATATCCGGATTGACCCGCACCGAGACGCGAGCCTTCTTGCCCATGCCGCCCGCCACCCGATTGAGGCGCTCCAGCTCTGCTTCCGACTCCAGATTGAAGCAGAGGATCTCTTTATCCAGCGCGAAGCGCATCTCCGCTTCGCTCTTTGCTACACCGGAGAAGACCACCTTGGCCGGATCACCGCCCGCCGCCAGTACCCGCGACAGCTCGCCACCGGAGACGATGTCAAACCCCGAGCCCAGTCGGGCCAGCAGGTTGAGCAGCGCCAGGTTGGAGTTGGCCTTCACCGCATAGCAGATCAGATGGGGAATATCGCCAGCGGCCTTGTCGAAGGCGTGCCAGTGGCGCTCGAGGGTCGCACGGGAGTAGACGTAAAGCGGGGTACCGTACTGCTCGGCAAGCTGTTGCAGCGAGGTTTGCTCGGCCTGAAGCTGGCCGTCGGCGTCGTAGTTAAAGTGATCCAAGGGGGCGGTTCCTTCCTAGAATGGGTGCGGCATTAGTGCGGCGCGGCCTCGGTGGCAGCCTCAGTGGTCGCAGGCGGTACTGCTTGCGGTGTACTCTGGCTCTGTGGCTGCTCGGGGGGCGGCATATAAAGCGGCCCCTTCAGACCGCACGCGGCCAACCCGAGGGACAGAAGAGTGGCAAGCAGACACTTGGTGAACTGGGTGATCATAATGGTTCGCTGCGAAAAAATTTTTGGCCCTCTATAATCGCACTCACATTGTTAAAAGCAACAGGATAAACCGATGAAGGATCACGAGTATCACGCCCTGACCGACGCCTTTTTCCAATATGTGGAAGACACGCTCGACGAGGGGTATCCGGATATCGACTGCGAACGCAACGGCGGCGTATTGACCCTCTCTTTCGAGAACAAGACCAAGGTCATCATTAACAAGCAGGAGCCACTGCACCAGATTTGGGTCGCCACCCGCGAGAACGGCTTCCACTTCGAACTGCAGGGTGACACCTGGATCGACAACCGCTTCGGCCACGAGCTCAAGGCGCTACTGAGCCAATCCTGCACCGCCCAGGCGGGCGAAGATGTGGTGTTCCCATGATCGACCTGCACCCGCAGGGCGCCCGTCATGCGGTGATCTGGCTACACGGGCTGGGTGATTCCGGCGCCGGTCTCGCCCCGCTGGTGGACGCGCTGGATCTGCCCGCCGAGCTACCGGTGCGTCACCTGCTGCCGGATGCCCCCGAGCGCCCCATCACCATCAACATGGGCTACAAGATGCGCGGCTGGTACGACATAAAGAGCTTCGAGGATCCCGCCGAGCGGGCCGTGGAGTCCCATGTCCGTGAATCAGCCGACCAGATTGCCGCATTGCTCGATCAGCTGGTGGCCGACGGGTTTGCCCCCGAGCATATCGTGCTGGCAGGTTTCTCTCAGGGCGGGGTGATTGCCTCCTTCACCGCGTTGCGCTACCAGGCAGTGCTGGCTGGCCTGCTCTGCATGTCCACCTATCTGGCCGCCCCCGACAAATTGCTCGGCGAGATGAGCGAGGCCGCTCGCACCCTGCCCATCTGCTACATGCACGGCATCTATGACGATGTGGTGAGCCTGTCGCTCGGTTGGGATGCCAAGAACCGGCTGGAAAGCGCCGGACTCGCCCCCGAGTGGCACGAGTACCCGATGCGCCACGAGATCTGCCGTCCGCAGCTCGGTGACATTCGCAACTGGCTGCTGGCCCGCCTCGGCGCCTGAGCAACCGCAATAGCAAACGGCCTGCATCTGCAGGCCGTTTTTTATGGCGATTCCAACTGACGGGTCAGCCCACTTCCCGAGTGGGCGGGACCTGTTCGCGCAGAGTGCCCTGACTGCGATAGGGGATCACATCCAGCTCACCATTCACTTGTACTATCTCGTAGTACTGCGGCAGGTTGAAGTTGATGAACTGCCCATCATCGCTGAACCGCTCGTGATTGGAGGTGTAGAAGCGGTTGACCCCCGCCACCAGCTCATCCTTGTTGCCGGCAAAGTGCTGGTAGATCTCCACCCGGTTCGCCTCATCGAGGATATAGATGTTGGTGCCCGCATCCCGGGTATCGAAGAAGAACTGCACCAATCCTTCGCTGGCGTAGGCATCGACGATGCTCGGCAGATGCTGGCTGTGGGTCTTGTCGAGCCGCAGCGGCAGGTGATCCAGCTTGTTGTGGGAGATGTGACGGTAAAAATCGATGGCGTTTTCCAGCTTCTTCACCGACACACCGCGCCGCTCGAAGAAGATGCCGTACTTCTCGCGGCCAAGGGCCATGGTCTTGACCAGCTGCTGTTTGTCGCGGGCCAGCCGCAGGTCGATGCACTCCGCCACCAGCGTCTGGAAGCGGGAGCGCACCAGAGAACGGAAGTGCTGGCTGTAGCAGAACACCTCGATCATCTCGGGGGCGGCAGCATCCTGATGCATCTTGCCGAGGATGGTGGTGAGGGCATCGACCACGGCTTCATCCCCCTGGAAGTGCAGGGTGCGGATCTCGCTCCAGGAGTTGCGGTAGACCAGATCCACCGAGCCGACCAGACACTCCTGATTGCGACCGAACGAGAAGACATCCACGGTGTTGGCGTCAAACTCGATCACCTGCCCGACCCAGTGGCTGGTCGGGTCCATCTCCAGATTGAGGAAGATGGAGAGCTGACGGATCTCGCACGGCCGACTGAGGGCCAGGTTGGTGGCCAGCGGGTACTTCTCGGGGAAGCAGCCGGAGAGATCACGGCAGAACTGGTGCAGATTGTCGATGTGCAGATCCGAGCCCTGATTGAACAGATGCACCCGCGACTGGGGCGTCAACAGATCGTTGAAGTAGGCCCAGGAAACCAGCTTGCTAATGTAGCCGTTGAACTCCAGCGGCGCGCGGCCAATGATGTCCACCGGCTCCAGTGAATGTTTGTAGAGATACCAGCCGGCGCGATTGAGGCGACCGTGCGGCACCTGCACGAAGCTGAGATCCGGCTCGCTGAGATCCGGCGCGATCTTGAGGTTGATGCGCTGCACCTTGCCCGGCAGGCTCTCGAACGCGGCGTAGAGCTTGCGCGACAGAATGCCGATATCTTCCGGGTTGATCGACTCGCTGATGTTGTTGCGGCGAGCGAACTGAATCAGGTTGCGGTAGCTCTGCATCAGGGCTTCCAGCAGCTCGGCATGAGCGATCTTCACCTCTTCGATCTTCCACTCGTGGCGATGATCGAGCTGATAGAGCTTGTCCTGACTCCAGCCCCAGTAGGAGACCAGTTGGCTCATCTGCTCGCGGCGCCACTCGGGGGAGTGATCATCCTTGGGATGGCTGAGACCGTCGCACACCTTGAGGTAGAAGCAGCGGCGCACCAGATCGAGCCGCGCCATGTCGCCGATGGACTTGAGGTAGTTGGTCACCTTGTCCAGCATCAGACAGTAGTTGTCGAGCCGGTAGTGCATCCCCTCGTTGTGCTGGAACCAGTCGCGACCAATCATCGACAGCAGGCGGGTGTTGGGATACTCGTGGGAGTAGGCTTCCATCAGCACCGACTTGAGCACCGCCTTGTAGGGGGAGTCGATCCCCTTGTAGAGCTGCCACAGGGCGGAGCCGAAATACTCTTCGGCCGGAATACGGTCAAAACTGCCGAGATCGAGCCAGTCGTCCTGCTTGAGCTTGCCGCTCTCGAACAGCTCGTTCACATACGCATCGTAGTGATCATCACATTCGGTGGGTACCAGATACCAGATCAAGCGTTTGCCCGCGATACGCATGGCACTGCGGTAGAACTCGTCGAGCAACAGCAGGTGCTGGGCACTGCCGCAGCTCTCCCCCTGCATCTGGGCATCGTTGGTCTGGCGGAACTTGTCTTCCGGGATCAGGAAGAAGTTGAGATCGACCCCGCGCTGTTCGGCCCACTTGGAGAGTTGCTGGCACTTCAGCTCCAGCAGATCGAGCCGCTCCTGCGACAAACCGGCCACGTGGCAGACCCAGATATCGAGATCGGAGTGACAGCACTGACCGATGGAGGAGGTGCTGCCCATGGAGTAGAGCCCCTGAATAGCCCGATCATGGGTGGCAAGACCGCTCTGGCAGTTGGCGTTGCGGCAGAGGTCATCGATGAAGGCTTGCTGCTCGACGGTGGCGCTGAAGCTCCAGATGCCATGAGGGACATCACCGGAGACATAACCGGGCAGCAGGGGATGATTGAAGTGCAGCATGACAGGCAGCAGTTGGAATACCTGCTGCCCATAGCGACTCATGAGGCCTAACGCCCGTTGCGTCTTGAGACGGGTAATATCGTCATAACGCGCAACCAGCGTATCGATGTGTTCCTGCAATGCCCTGCCTATCACCTAAGTGAAAATGACGCACCAAAAGGGGGATACGTCAAAAAAGTGTGATCATGTTAACAATGCAAACAGCGGTGGTAAACAAGCCTTCAGCTAAACGCCAGATTATTTCTGGTATGACCACATCAAGTATCAGGGGAAATCATTAAATTCCAATACATTCAATGAATTAATCAACACTTCTTGCTTAATGAAAATCATTTTCAGCATGCATTTTTGAGCTTGGCCCCGCTTTTGCCGGCTCCGCCATGAAAGCCCGGGCAAAGGGTGGTAATATCGATTTCCTTCTAAAAATGAAACAACTGATTGATATGGCAGCCCGAACCCTGAAAATTGCCACTCGCAAGAGCCCGCTGGCCCTGTGGCAGGCCAACTTTGTCAAAGACCGGCTCGAAGCCCTGCACCCGCAGTTGCAGGTCGAACTGGTGCCCATGAGCACTCAGGGTGACAAGATCCTCGATACCCCGCTGGCCAAGGTTGGTGGCAAGGGGTTGTTCGTCAAGGAGCTGGAGACCGCCATGCTGGAAGGGCGGGCCGATATCGCCGTTCACTCCATGAAAGACGTTCCGGTGGAGTTCCCCGAGGGGCTCGGCCTGCACACCATCTGCGAGCGGGAAGATCCCCGCGATGCTTTCGTCTCCAACCGTTTCAAGGCCATTGCCGAACTGCCGCAAGGGGCCGTGGTCGGCACCTCCAGCCTGCGCCGCCAGTGCCAGCTGCGCGCCGCCCGCCCGGATCTGGTGATCCGCGACCTGCGTGGCAACGTCAACACTCGCCTCGCTAAGCTGGATGCGGGTGAGTACGATGCCATCATCCTCGCCGCCGCCGGTCTGAAACGACTGGAGATGGCGCACCGCATCACCGCCTTTATCGAGCCGGAGCAGAGCCTGCCGGCCAACGGTCAGGGCGCCGTCGGTATCGAATGCCGCCTCAACGATGTTGAACTGCACGCCCTGCTGGCGCCGCTGGAACACGCCGAGACCCGCGCCCGGGTACTGACCGAGCGCGCCATGAATCGCGCCCTGCAAGGGGGATGTCAGGTCCCCATCGGTGCCTACGCACTGGTCGAAGGCGAGCAGATCTGGCTGCGTGGTCTGGTGGGTAGCCCGGATGGCAGCCAGGTGATCCGCGACGAGATCCGTGGCCCGCTGGCCGATGGTGAGGCCCTCGGCGAGCAGCTGGCCCAGCGCCTGCTGGCCGCCGGTGCCGACGAGATCCTGGCCGAGGTCTACCGCACATGACACCGCTGGTGGTGCGTCCGGCCGCCCAGGCCGCCGAGCTGGTGCAGTTGCTGCGCCAGCACGGCCATGCACCACTCTGCTGCCCGCTGCTGGAAACCGTGGCGGGCAGTGAACTCCCTCTCCTGCCCGACCTGCTGCGCAGTGCCGACGCGGTTATCGCCGTCAGCATCCATGCCGTTCATTTTGCACACGATTTTCTGTTGCAAACTGGTCAGACCTGGCCACATATTGAGTACTTTGCAGTGGGTCAGGCCAGCGCAGATGCGTTTGCCACCATCGGCATCACGGCAAGCTGCCCGGATGACCCGCGCAGCGAAGGGCTGCTGGCCCTGCCCGCCCTGCAGCAGGTAGCAGGCAAACGGGTACTGATCCTGCGCGGCAATGGCGGGCGGGATCTCATCGCCAGCACGCTGGCCTCACGCGGTGCTCTGGTGCACTATTGTGCGGCCTATGAGCGCCACTACCCCGAGCTAGACGGGGACAGATTGACCCACCACTGGCAGGCAGCGGGGCTGGACAGCCTGCTCATTACCAGTGGTGAACTGCTGCAACGGCTGCTGGAGCTGGTTCCCGACCACCAGCGGCCCTGGCTTTTTGACCGCCTGCTGGTGGTCCCCAGCCCACGCGTGGCCGAGATGGCCAGCGTAGCGGGCTTTATCCATATCACGATTGCCCAAGGTGCATCCAACCAGGCCCTGACGGCCGCACTGGAACTGAGGAAGATGGAATGACAGAACAACAAGAATCCCAGGTAAAACCCCAGCCGACCGCTGCGGTCAATGGCAGCAAGAGCCGCTCCGGTGCCGTACTGGGAGGGGTCGCCATCCTGCTGGCCCTTGGCCTGACCGGCGGTCTCTATCTGCACGGTCACAAGAATGCCGTTGCCCAGCAGGCCGAACTGGCCCAGCTCAAGCAACAGCTGGCGAGCGCCCTGAGCAAGATCGACCAGACCAGCAGCAAGGATGCCGAGCAGCTGGCCGCGCTGGATCAAACCCAGCAGCGGCTGCAGGGGGAGATGCAGGGTCTGCAGAACCGGGTACTGGACCTGAATGACAAGCGCCCCAACGACTGGATGCTGGCCGAATCCGAGTATCTGGTACGGATGGCGGGCCGCAAACTGTGGCTGGAGCATGACCTCGTCTCCGCCATCACCCTGCTCGGCAATGCCGACGAGCGGATCGCCGCCCTCAACGACCCCAGCCTAATGCCGATCCGCAAGGCACTGGCCGAGGATATCGCCAAGCTCAAGGGGATGCCGCGCATCGACCGCGAGGGGCTGACCCTCAAGCTGGCCGCGCTCTCAGACCAGATCGAGCTGCTGCCCCTCTCCACCGTCAGCATGCCGGAAGCCAAGGCCGAGCCGGATCAAGCGGTCAGCACCAATCCAGACGAGTGGAAGAGCAACCTGAAGAAGAACTGGGTCAAGTTCACCGAGAACTTCGTCACCATCCGCCGCCGCGATGGTGCAGTAGAGGCGCTGCTCTCGCCGCAGCAGGAGATCTTCCTGCGTGAAAACCTCAAGACCAAGCTGTTGCAGGCCCAGCTCTCCGTCTATCGCGAGCAGCAGGCGCTCTACGAAGACAGCCTGGACAAGGCCCAGCGCTGGCTGACCCAGTATTTCGACACCGACAACAGCGCCACCCGCTACATGCAGGGCGAGATCGACAAGCTCAAGGGTGAGCAGATCCAGATCGACTATCCGGCCCAGTTCAAGACCCAGGCGATACTGGAGCAGGTGCTGACCGAACGCCTGCAACGCATTCTGGCCAGCAGCTGAGGAGGGCGCCATGATCCGTATAATCATTCTGGTTGCCGTGATGGTCGCAGGGCTGATCTTTGGCCCGCAAGCCTCCGGTAACAAGGGCTATGTGCTGATTGCCCTCGGCAATTACACCATCGAATCCTCCGTCACCAGCGCGGTGATCCTGGCCGTGCTGTTCTACGGCGCCCTGCTGATCGTCGAATGGCTGCTGGGTCGGATATTCGGCCTGCGCCGCAAGACCCTCGGCTGGTACGGCTCGCGCCGCCGCCGCAAGGCCAATCAACAGACCGTCGCCGCCACCCTGGCAATGGCCGAAGGGCACTACAGTCAGGCTGAAAAGCTGATGATCAAGGGGGCCAGCAACAGCGATACCCCGCTGCTCAACTATCTGAGCGCCGCCAAGGCGGCACAGGCCCGTGGTGACGACGCCCGCCGGGATCAATATCTGCAAAAAGCGCAGGAGGAGAACCCCAAAGCCGAGCTGGCGCTCACCCTGACCCAGACCCAGCTGCAGATCGAGCAGGGCCAGTACGATACCGCACTGGCGATGCTGGAGTCGGTCTACGCCCTCAACCCGCGCCACCCCATGGTGCTGGATCAGCTGCGTCAGGTACATCTGGCCCGTCAGGACTGGAGCGCCCTGTGCGACCTGATCCCGACACTGCACAAGGTGGGCAAGCTGACCCCGAAACAGGAAGAAGATCTGCTGCAACAGGCTTGGTCTGGTCGTCTGCAACAGGCTGCCGGCAGCCTCGAGACCCTCAAGGCGGTATGGCAGGATCTGCCGCGCAAGCTGCGCCTCGAGCCGGAACTGCTGGCCTGCTACGGCGATCTGCTGCGCCAGCTGGGCGCCGATGGCGAAGCCGCCACCCTGTGGCAGGAGGCACTGCGAAAACAGCCGATGCCACAGCTGCTGGCTCGTCTGCCCAAGCTGAAACTCGACAGCTACCAGCCGCTGTTGGCACTGCTGCAAAAACAGCAGGGGCAACCGGAGGTGGACACCGCACTGGCCCAGCTCTATCTGCTGGCCGGTCAGCTGGACGATGCCCAGAAGCTGCTGGAACAGGAGGTGGAGCGGGCGCCGAGCGCCGCCGCCTATCACGCTCTCGGCCAGCTGATGGACAAACGCCGCCTCACCAACAAGGCCAACGAGTACTATCGTCAGGCACTGGAACTGGCGGGAGTCTGATCCCCGGCAAACAGAAACGCGAGAGGCCGCATGATGCGGCCTCTTTTTTTATCTCTTCGCCCTGCCCTCGTCAGGTGGTGAGCCGCTCCAGCTCGCCGATCAGCCAGATAGCCTCGGCACGGTGGCTGCCGCACACATCCATCATGGGGCGAAAACCGCCGCACACCGCCGGCCGCTCCGGTTGACCGAAGATCTTGCAGCCAAGGGCGCTATCGAGCTGGATACAGGGGACACCTGCCGGTTTACCATCTGGCATACCGGGAATGGCACTGCTGATACTGGGGGCGATACAACAGGCAGCGCAGCCGCTACGACACTCCATAGACTCCACTCCTTTGGGACGGTCTGAGCCACCATAGCCGAAGCGGCGGCACAAACGTAGCTGGCGCACAACAAAAAGCCCGACCGCACGGGCGATCGGGCTTCAGACACAGCCGGTTCAGCGAGCCATCATCACAGGATGATATCGCGAACCACGCTGTCTTTACGCTCAAGATAATGGATCGACTTGATACGACGAATGGTGCGGGATTTACCACGGATCAACAGAGTCTCGGTGGTCGCCATCACGCCATCGCTGGTGATGCCATCCAGCAGATCACCCTTGGTGATGCCGGTGGCGGAGAAGATGACGTTGTCATTCTTCGCCATGTCTTCCAGCTTGAGCACCTTGTTCACATCGATACCCAGCGCTTCGCAGCGGGCAATTTCCTGCTCGCCCAGCGCACGCACTTCCGGGCTGTCGCCCTTGACGCGGTGACGCGGCACCAGACGGGCCTGCATGTCACCATCCAGCGCGCGGATCACCGCCGCGGAGATCACCCCTTCCGGTGCGCCGCCGATGCCATACAGCATGTCGACTTCGCTGTCCGGCAGACAGGTGAGGATGGAGGCGGCAACGTCACCATCAGGAATGGCGAACACCCGCACGCCTAGACCCTGCATCTCCTTGATTGCCTTGTCATGACGCGGCTTGGCCAGGGTAATGACTGTCAGGCGGGAGAGCGGCTTGCCCAGCGCCTTGGCCACGGACTTCAGGTTCAGCTCGAGAGCCTGATCCAGGTCGATGGCGCCTTTGGCCTTGGGCCCGACGATCAGCTTTTCCATGTACATGTCAGGCGCTTTCAGGAAAGAACCCTTGTCGCCCACCGCCAGCACGGCCAGCGCGTTGGCCTGCCCCATGGCAGTCATGCGGGTACCCTCGATGGGATCGACAGCGATATCCACCGCGTCGCCGTGTCCGGTACCAACCTTCTCGCCGATATAGAGCATCGGCGCTTCATCAATTTCACCTTCGCCGATCACAATCTCACCATCGATCTCGATCTGGTTGAGAATGTGGCGCATGGCCGCAACGGCCGCCCCATCAGCGATATTCTTGTCACCACGTCCGAGCCACTTGTAGCCAGCCAGTGCAGCCGCTTCCGTCACTCGGGAAAACTCGATTGCCAGTTCACGTCTCATCGCATATCCAACCTATGGAGCTCGAAAACGGGCGGCATTCTACCACAAGGGCAAACCTTTGCGCACAAAAGTAGCCGCTGCGAGCAAGAATGTAGCCAATTCATCCAATTGCAACCCAATTGCCATCGACTCTTCATCCAACTGTCACCCCGCTGTCATCCCCGCTGCCTAGCATGACCCCGTTTTCAAAACAAAAGCTTGCAACACCACAAGGGATTAAGATGAAAAAGCTGACTGTAGTGGCACTGGCTCTCACCGCAGCCTTCCAGGCTCAAGCCGTTGAAGTGTACAAAAATGACACCTCCATGCTGGATCTCTATGGCCGTATCTACGCTGGCCACTTCTTTGGTGATAAGAAGGAACTGGATGCCAGCGGCAAACCGAAAAGCGAATACAGCGACAAACAGGGTGCCAACCAGTTTGTCCGTTTCGGCGCCAAGGCCGAGACCCAGATCCAGAGCGGCCTGAAGGCTCTGGCTCAGTACGAAGTACAGATGTATATCAATGACAGCGAGAAGACCATCAGCGAGAACTCCGACAACCTGCGCACCCGTCTGGCGTTCGCCGGTGTCGGCGCTGACTGGGGCACCGTGACCTTCGGTCGCCAGAAAGGGGCCCCGGGTTTCCTGGCCGACTGGACTGATGTCTCCCTCTCCGACGGCTACGGCAACGAAGCGCTGGGCGCCAAGACCGACACCTTCGCCACTAACCGCGCCGGTTCCGTGCTGAAATACTCCGGTCTGTTCAATGGCTTCCAGCTCGACACCAGCTACAAGTTCGACGGTGGTGACACCGAAGAGACCACCAGCAAGGATAGCGACGCCGCCTACGGTGCTGCCGTGGCCTATACCTTCCCGTTCAACCTGTCACTGGGTACCGCCTACAACGTCGGTATCCGCGACAAGAGCGGTGAAGAAGATGCCAAGTTGTGGCTGATCTCCGCCAAGTTCGACAACAAGGCCGCCTACGCCGCCCTGAGCTATGCGGATGGCAGCGACTTCCTGGCGACCGGCACCGATCACACCGGTTGGGAAGCCGCGCTGGGCTACAACTTCGAGAACGGCTTCGGTCTGATGGCCCTGTGGAACAAACAGGAGCAGGACAAGGCTGGCATCAAGAAAGACAACGTGGATTACTACACCTTGGGTGCCCAGTACAAATTCAACAAGAACCTGCGGGTGATTGGCGAGTACCGTATCAACAATCTGGACAGCAAGGAGAGCGGCAAGCTCAACGTCAAGGATGACTTCCAGCTGGCTGCCCGCTACGACTTCTAATCGAGGTTTTGCGGATCCCCAAAGCGCGATGGCTTGCCATCGCGCTTTTTGCTGAGCGTCGCTCACGACCGGAGAAAGTGGCCTAGGCTCAACAGTAGATGTATCGCCGGAGAGATGATCATGGTCAGGCTGCCTTTCGTCCTGCTGTTGCTGCTGGCTCTTCCCGCTCACGCCCTCTCTATCGCCATGGTGCTGTGGCGCGGTGAAACCGCAGCCGAAGCGGGCTTTCGGGCAGAGCTGACCCGTCTTGGCTATCAGGCCACCATCACCACCTATAACGCCGATCAGGATCGTACGGCGCTGGCAACCATGCTGCGCCAGCAGATGCTGCCGAAACTGGCCGAATACGACTACATCTACACCTTTGGCACCACCGCCACCACCATGACCAAGAGTCTGGTGGCAAACCGCAAGCCACTGATCTTCAACGTGGTATCCGATCCGGTCGGGGCAGACATCCTCTCGGAAGACAAAGCCCAGAACAGCATGGTGGCCGGGGTAAGCAACATGGTGCCGATGGCACTGCAACTGGCCAACGCCAGCGAGCATCTGGCCACCGGAAAACGGCTGCTGCTACCCTTCAACCCCCGTGAGCAGAACACCCTGCTGGTGGCTGATATGCTGCTCAATGAAGCGAAACGCTATCAGTGGCAGATGGTCACCTGGCGAATGGCCCCTGACCCACGGCGGCTGGACAAAGAACTGAAGCGGCTGCAACAGGATGCCAAAAACGACATCGTCTTTCTGGCCGCAGACAGCTATCTGCTCTCCATCGCCCCCCGCCTGCTGAATGCGCTCAACGAAGCTGCCATCCCTACCATCTGCAGTGCCGAGCTGTTCGTCGAACACGGCTGCAGCGTTGGCACCATCAGCAGCTACGAGGCGCTGGGCAAGATGGCCGCCGGGATCATCCATCGCCATCAGCAGGGAACAGAGTTGCAGGATATTCCGCTGCAGACCGACCCCCATCCCAAACTGGTGCTGGGGCAGCTGGGTAACGCCACCACGCAGGAGGCGAGCCCCGCAAAGCCGAAGCCTTGATAAAGATCTCGGCCAATCAGGCTCCGGGCGGGTATGCTGTTGACCCCCATCGCCCGAGAGCCCTTTCCCATGAGCACCACCGTCTTTTTTGCCGTTCTTCTGGCAGCCCTGCTTCACGCCAGCTGGAATGCGCTGGTCAAAATTGGCGAAGAGCGGCTGGTGGGCGTGTCACTGGTGGCGATCTTCTCAGGGCTTATCGCCGCCGTGGCGCTGCTGCCCATGGGGCTTCCCTCTGCTGCCGAGCTGCCCTGGCTCGGCCTCTCAGTCCTACTCCATATCGGTTACTGCCTGTTTCTCAGCCATGCCTACAATCAGGGCGATTTTGGCCAGATCTATCCGCTGGCCCGTGGCAGTGCCCCGCTGCTCGCCATGGCGTTAAGTGCCCTGCTGCTGCGGGACTACCCCGGTTACGGCGGCATCATCGGCGCCTGCGTGCTGATCATGGGGGTCTTGCTGATGGCCTGGCGAGGTGGGCAGCAGCGCCTTGACAGCAAGGCAGTTCGGGCAGCACTGATCACGGCCATGTTCACGGCGACCTATACCCTCTCGGATGGAGCCGGCGCCCGCGCAGGGGGTGAACCGGTACGCTACACCCTCTGGCTCTTTGCCTGTACCGGGCTGGCGATGCTGCTGGTGTTGCTCGTCCACCAAAAGCGCAACGCATGGCGCCAGATCCGCCAATATGCACTGGTTGGCGCCACCGGAGGTGCCATGTCACTGCTCGCCTACGGGATTGTTATCTGGGCAATGACCCAAGCCCCCATTGGCGTGGTCGCAGCGCTGCGCGAAAGCAGTGTGCTGTTTGCCATGCTGCTCTCGGTCTGGCTGCTGAAAGAGCCGCTCGGGCGCATGCGGCTGACGGCGGCGGCCATTATCACTGGCGGCGTGCTGCTGACCCGGCTGGGAGGATAAGCGCTGTCGCCATTGGTGCGTATTTATCAGGCAGGATGGCGTAATTCACTCCGCCAAATATGCCGAATACCAATAATGGAAATAAGTCTCGGCCCGGGCGTAAATGTTTACATCCGTAACGTATCAATTAACTGGCAGGTCTGTTTATTTCAACCTCAGCTTCATTCGGGAAACTTACCTGCCCAGCAGCATTAATGATAAAATCGTTCACAGTTAATTTTCGGCAACGCTGACCAATACCGCGCATGGCACAGACCATGCCGCTCCGCCCATACATTCATTGACCGCCTGACGGGTAAGCCAGCCCGGTCAGAGATGACCCGATCGCGCCCGCCACAGCAGGATGGCATGGCGCTACCGCGTTATTAATGGGGCCAGTTTCGTCTGTTTAATTTTTGATTATTTTAAATCCAGCACCATCAGGGAGTTTTTAATATGTCGGCAAAAAAGCTGAAGTTGGGCGCCTTTATATTGATGATATTAACATCGGTATTTGGCGTCACTAATATCGGGATCGGTTTTTACCGAATGGGATATGCCGCCATTCCGATGTTCGTGATCGGCGGTCTGTTTTTCTTCATCCCGTTCATTTTGATGATGATCGAATTCGGCACCGGCTTTCGCAAAGAGGCGGGCGGCATCTTTACCTGGATGCGCCACTCGGTCTCGACCCGATTCGCCTTTATCGGTCTGACCATGTGGTTCGCCTCTTACGTCATCTGGATGTTTGGCAAGGCGCTCTCCATGTGGGTGCCCCTCTCCTTCATGCTGTTTGGCCGCGACATCACCGTCATCCCGGTCACCCTGGGCACCGGCATCGACTTTGGCCCCTTTATTCTGGGTGTGGTCGCCATCGCGCTGGTTGCCACCGTCACCAAGCTCATCACTCTGGGCAGCGCCCGCTTCGCCAAAGTGGCGGCCATCGGCGGCCTCTCCGTAGTGGCGCTCAACGTGTTGCTGCTGGTCGGCGGCGTCTTCACCTTCGCGGTGAGCGGCATGACTCTGCAGGAGCCCTTCACCCAGGCATCGCTGACTGCCTCTCCCAATGCCGCTTTCAACGACATCATCCCCTTCCTCGGCTTTATGGTGTTCGCCATCTTCGCCTACGGCGGGGTCGAGGCGATGGCCGGAGTGGCTGACGAGCTGGAAGATCCCGAGCGTGACCTCAAGCGCGGCATCTTCCTCTCCGGCGCCTTCATCGTACTCTGCTACATCATCGGCTTTCTGGCGGTCGGCTCAATCATGCGCTGGAGCGACTTCCCGGCCGAGGGGATCACCTCTCTCTCCGCCCTCTTCATCATCATGCTGGAGCTGGGGCGCCATCTCGGTGGCGAGTGGCTTGGACAGGTGCTCATGCGCTTTGCCGGATTGGGCATGTTCCTGAGCTATCTGGGTGCCTTTATCGCCCTCTCCTACGCGCCACTGCGCCAGTTCATCACCGGCACCCCGAGTTACTTCTGGCCGGAGCGTTTCCAGCGCGAGAACGAGAATGGCGTGCGCATTGAAGCCCTCAAGGTGCAAGCCTGGGTGGTCTGTCTGTTCATTGCCGCCAAGTCCATCTTTACCCTGATCAACCCGGAAGGGGCCGCCGCCCTCTATGAGCTGATCATCACCATGACCAACGTCGGCATGACCCTGCCCTACATGTTCCTCATCTACGCCTGGTATCGCTATCGCAACAACCCGGCGCTGGGCAAGGACCTGATCTTCTTCAAGAGCGCGGGCTCGGTACTGCTTGCCACCATCATCAGCCTGATCCTGGTCGCCTTCGGCAACGTCTTTACCGTGGTCGCCCCCTTTATCTCCGGCGATATCTCCACCGGCGTCTGGACCATCATTGGCCCACTGCTGTTCGTGGTGATCGCCATGCGCTTCAAGATCAAGCAGGAAGATGCCCACTAAACGGTAGGCAATGCTCCATGCCAATCGGGGCCGTTCTGGTCCCGATTTTTTTTAGCGCCGGCTTCCGCTCGCCATCACGGCCAGCCCATAGTTTCAATGCAAAAAAAAGACTCCATAGAGACCTCTTTTACGAACTCCTCGCCGTCAGAGCACGCTCAACGCCGTAAATTATCAATATCAAGGTGAGAATGATTGTGAAGCGCCAGTTCACGACATATAACTTAGCGAGATATCCCTGTATTTCGTCCGGTAGAGCTGATCATGATGATGCGTTCCCTCCTTCCCCTGTTGCTTGGCGCAGTAATGCTGCCGGCCACTATGGACAGTGCCCATGCCAACCCCTTTTCCGCCAGCAGCAAGAGCAGCAGCGGCTTTCTCGAGCGACGGGATGTGCCCAACCTCAGCTCGGCTGCCTTCGTGGTGGCCAACCACAGAACCGGCGAGGTGATCTCCGAGCGCAACGGCAACCGGGTAATGCCCATCGCCTCACTCACCAAGCTGATGACGGCGCTGGTGGTGCTGGATGCCAACCTGCGCCTTAACGAAATGCTCACGGTGACCAATGCCGACATCGACCGCATCAAGGGAACCGGCTCGCGCCTGGCCATCGGCTCCAGGCTCAGTCGCGCCGAAATGCTCCATATCGCCCTGATGTCCTCTGAAAACCGTGCCGCCTCGGCGCTGGCCCGCCACTATCCCGGCGGCCAGCGTGCCTTCGTCGAGGCGATGAATGCCAAAGCCCGCATGCTGGGGATGTGGAATACCCGCTACGCCGACAGCACCGGGCTTAACCCACGCAATGTCTCCACCGCGCAGGATCTCGCCAAACTCGCCGCCGCAGCGGCCTCCTATCCGCTGATCCGCCAATATTCCACCGACGAGCAGAGCTATGTGCGCACCAACAAGCGTCAGCTGCACTACCTCAACTCCAACCGGTTGATCCGCGAAGGGCAATGGGAGTTCACTCTCTCCAAGACCGGCTATATCCGCGAAGCGGGCCGCTGTCTGGTGCTGGGCACCAAGGTCAATCGTGAGCCGGTGATCATGGTGCTGCTCAATGCCGAGACCACCAACGATCGGGTCGCCGACGCCAAGCGGATCAAAACCTGGCTGGAGAGCTCGGGCAGAACCACCCTGGCCGCCAACCAGAGCAGCATGCTGACTCACCAGTAAGCTCGAGCTCCCCAACCAAGCGAGGCGTCCGCCTCGCTTTTTTTATCTGCATGAGCGCGCCCAAAAAACGGGAGCTTGCTCCCGTTACAGGTAACACCTTCCGCCATCCCGTTACAAAACGTAACTACTCAACAGCGTGATTCACACTAATAGAATCAATTGGTTGTAACCTGGCAGCAAGAATTTTAGCGTGCTATCACAACCCCTGTAACGACGAGCCACCATGCGTATTTCCAGTATCGAGTGCGGGCGGGTACTGGCCATTCTGGCCGTGATGACCATTCACGTATCCCCCTTCGCCAATCCGTTCAATCCCGCCCTGTGGGGAAGTGGATCCTGGCTCTGGCTGAGCGGCACCATCAACCAGTTATGCCGCTTTGCCGTGCCGCTGTTTTTCCTCTATGCCGGTTACTTTCTGCAGCCGAGACTGAGCCGCGAAGCGCCGCTGACCGTGGCCTGGAGCTACTGCCACCCCTTGCTGCTGCTCTGGCTGGTATGGAGTCTGGTCTACCTGCTAGTGCCGTTCAATCCGCTGGATGCCGTGCAACAGGGCTATCTGGCCTCCCTGTGCGGGCAGTGGCAATTCCAGCTCGGCGACCCCCTCAATGGCTGGCTGGTGGGCGGCATGATCCACCTCTGGTTTCTGCCAGCCCTGGTGATGGCGGTGGCCCTGCTGGCACTCTGCTATCGGCTTGGCAGACCATCGCTCGCCCTCTGGCTGGGTCTTGGCCTTTACCTGCTGGCGCTGCTGGGGGGCTCCTATGCCAAGCCGCTGCTGGGCACCGAGTGGCCACTACTCACCCGTAACGGCCCCTTCTTCTCCCTGCTGTTTGTGGCGCTCGGGGCCCTGCTGCGCCAGCGTCAGTGGCAGCCCGATGCCCGCACCGGCTGGCAACTGTTGCTGGCGGGCGTGGCGCTCTATGGCTGTGAAGCCTGGGCGCTGCAGCACTTCGCCGCAGTGCCGCTCACCCGCCACGACTTCCTGCTTGGCTCCCTTCCCTGGGCTATCGGTCTGTTTGGACTACTGCTGGCCAACCCCGAGTGGGGCAAGGGCAGCTGGCTTGAGCGCCAGGCCCCCAAAGTGCTCGGGATCTACTGCCTGCACATGATGCTGGTGGTCTGGCTCTTCGTATTCGGCCCGCAGGGCGCATCCATCCTGTGGGAGATCACCAAGGTGCCGCTGCTGCTGGGAGCGTCTCTGCTGGCCTATCGCCTGATGGCGGCCCTCCCCCTCGCCCGCCGACTGCTGCGTACCCACTGAACCCTCCATCCGGCCCGACACATCGGGCCGGATGCCTCTTCACGTTTTGTCCCTTTCTCTTCCGCTACGCCCTTTTTCCCTTGCTTCGTTCGCGCGGTTTGCTGCAATGGCTCTGCTTTTCAGCCGAGCTCCCCCGACCGCACAACCCTCCTCCAATGCCCCTATCCATTTTCACCTTGCCAGACAAATGAAAATCAATATCATTGGCATCCCGCTTTGGCGGGTCAGGCTAATTATAATTAAATCAATATGTTCGAGCCGTCAGGTCGACATCCAAAGAGTCAATATTGAATATGCAGCACCCTCACTTTCGCAGAACGCTGGTCTCGCTGGCACTGCTGGGCACCGGCTTCACTGCCCAGGCCACCGATGAAACCATGACTGTGGTTGGCAAACGCTCCCAGCATCAGGAAGTTGCCACCGCTACCCGGACCAATACGCCAGCCAAGCTGGTTCCCCAGACCATCGACAGCGTCAAGGTCAGCGAGCTGACCGCCTTCGGCCAACCAACGCTGAGTGAAGCCCTGAGCGGCATTCCCGGTGTTAACGCCAGCGGTGATACCCGCTTCGACGGGGTCAATATCCGCGGCTTCAGCGCCAGCAACGACTTCTATCTCGACGGGTTCCGCGACGACATGCAGTACACCCGGGATCTCGGCAATATCGAACGGGTAGAAGTGCTAAAGGGCCCGGCAGCAGTACTCTACGGACGTGGTAGCAGCGGCGGCATCATCAACCGCATCAGCAAAAAACCGCAAAAAGGGCAGGAGTCCAGCGTCACCGCCCGGGTCGGCAGCTTTGACAGCCAGCGGCTAACCGCCGACCTCAATGGCGAGGCGAGTGAGCAGGTGCAACTGCGCCTCAACATGGCGCAAGAGGACAAAGATAGCTTCCGCAACGGCGTGAAGAGCAAGCGCACCCTGCTGGCCCCCTCCGCCAACTGGGAGATCAGCGACAACCTCAACTGGCTGGTGCAGTACGAGCGCAACGAACATGACCGCACCCCGGATCGCGGCATTCCCGGGGTCAATGGCCGTCCGGCCGATGTGCCGCGAGAGTATGTCTACAGCGATACCAGCCGCGACTTCATCGATGACGTGGCACAATCCACCCGCTCACGCCTCTCCTGGGATATCAATGATCAGTGGCAGTTGCGCCAGCAGCTCGGTTACTCCACCCTCGACAGCCAGTTTGACAACACCTATGTCACCAGCGTCAAAGGGGATCAGGTGACCCGCTCCCGCTGGCAGCAGGATCTGAAAGCGAAGAACCTGATCAGCAACACCGAGGCCGAGGGTCTGTTCCAGACCGGCCCGGTGGAACATCGCCTGCTGGTTGGCTTCGAGCAGAACTGGCAGGAGCGCACACCCAAGCTCTACCAGAACGCCACCGCCATCCCGTCTGGCAATCTCTACGATCCGGGCTCACTGCCTACCTACAATGGCGCCATGAAGCTCTCCAGCGACGCCAAACACAAGGTGCGCGGCAATGGCCTCTATCTGCAGGATCAGCTCACCCTGGGTGACTGGCATCTGGTGGGCGGGCTGCGCCGTGACGACTTCACCGTCACCAGTCGCCGCTACGACCTCAACAAGGAGGAGAGCGTCTCGGTCAACAGCCTGAGCCCGCGCCTCGGTCTGGTGTGGAATCCCCTCGAGGATCACGCCTTCTACACCTCCTACAGCAAGACCTTCACTCCGGTGGGCGGCGAGCTGATCGGCATCACCCCGGGCGACAAAAACAACGGGCTGGAACCCCAGCACACCCGCCTCTACGAAGGTGGGGTGAAGAGTGACTGGCTGAACGGCAAGCTGGCGACCACTCTCTCCCTCTATCGACTGGAGATGTACAACAAGCGCACCAAGGATCCGCTGGATCCCACCAAGGTGATCCTCACCGGCCTGCAGCGTACCGAAGGGGTCGAACTGAGCGCCCGCGCCGAGCTGACCGACGAGATCTATCTGCGTGGCGGCTTTGCCATTCAGGATGCGGAGCAGGTCAAGGCGGATGCGGATCTGCAGGGCAAGCGCCCGATGAACGTTTCCCGCCAGAATGGCCAGTTCTATCTCGGCTACAAGAGTGGCGAGCAGGGCTGGTTCGGTGAAACCGGCGTGACGGCGGTGGGCGATCGCTTCGCCGACAACGCCAACACCACCACACTGCCCGGTTACGCCCGCTTCGATGCGCGCGCCGGTTATCGCTGGCAACAGTGGGAAGCCGAGCTGAGCGCCGAGAACCTGACTGACCACGAGTACTTCGTCAGCGCCACCAGTGCCAACCAGATCATGCCGGGCACACCCCGTCAGCTGAGTCTGACCGGTACCTACCGCTTCTGATCTCTGTGACAACCACCCCGACTGGCCAGCCCTTGCTGGCCAGTTCTTTTATGAAATAACCCAGATGAAACGCAGAAGAGTTCCCCTTCACAACAACAAATGGGTACGCCGCCTCCATGCCTGGGCCGGTTTTTTTACCCTCGCCCTGATGCTGATGTACGGCATCACCGGTCTCTGGCTGCAACACCGTGCCGTGTTGCCCATCCCCGGCCCCCACACCGATAAATCGAGTGAAGAGATAGTGCTGGAGGCACCGCTCGCCAGCCCGGAGCAGCTGAAAAGCCTGTTGCAACAGCGCTATCCCGAAACCTTTGCCGACGGGCGAACCATGATCACCCCGGCCCAGACCCTGCCCACCCCGAACGGCCCGCTCACCCTGCCCGCCAAGTGGGAAATGCGCGGCGTCACCCTCAGCCAAAGCGTGGCCGCCAGCTATGTCGAGGGTACCTTGCTGGTACGTACCGACCTGCAGCAAGCCAACTTTGCCGCCAGCCTCAACCGGCTGCACCGCGGCATGGGTACCGGCCTCGGCTGGCAGCTGTTTGGCGATATCGCCGCCCTGGCCCTGCTGCTGCTCGCCCTCACCAGCCTGTTTATGTGGACCAAGCTGCACGGCACACCCAGAGCCATCATCGCGCTGACACTCGCTGGCAGCCTCGGTACCCTGCTGTTTGCCCTGCTGGGATAGCACGGCAACCATGTTCTGATGCAGCAAGGTTTGGAAAAAAACCGCAATAGAAACAGACCGCTGGCGGTGATGCCGTCAGCGGCTATATCAAGGAAATGAAATAACGGAGAGCGGGAAAAGAGAAGGGATACCAAGAGGTAACGGGAAGTACTGCCTGCTCAGCAGCAACGCTGCCAATGCGCAGGAACGCCAAAAAACAAAAGGCCATCATTGCTGATGGCCTTTTGTCATGAATTTGATGGTGCCCGGGGTCGGACTCGAACCGACACGGTTATTCACCGGCGGATTTTGAATCCGCTGCGTCTACCGATTTCGCCACCCGGGCAACTGCGAGGGATTATACGAATGGCGCGATGCCATGCAAGGTGTTTTTCGATTGAACACTCCCGTTTGTTCATTTATTCAACGCCTTGCCGATGCGGGGCCAGTTACATAGAATGCCGCCATCATCTTAATGGAATAAAAACGATGGCCAAGCCTAAAAAAGTCCAACAAAAATCCCCCTCTCCCGCCACTCAGCCATACCCGTCAGCAGGTCTGCTGCGTCGCCTCGGCGCTCTGATTTATGATGCGCTGGTGGTGACTTCGCTGCTGATCATCGCCGGCTTTATCGGCATGGGTGTCGCCAAGCTGTTGCTGGTCACCGGCATGGCCAGCGTACCGGCGGGTGAAGATACCGTCTGGTTGCTTACCCGCCACCACCTGAGCCTGATCTACACCCTGTGGCTCGCCTTCGTCATCTGCGGTTTCTACACCTGGTTCTGGACCCGTGCTGGCCAGACCGTCGGCATGCGCGCCTGGCGGCTGCGCATTCAGAACGAGGATGGCAGCCACATCCGCGTTACCCAGGCGCTGATCCGTCTCGCCACCGCCGCCTTTGGTCTGGGCAACCTGATGTGCCTGTTCAACCGCCAGCGTCCGCGGGCGTTTCAGGATATCTGGGCCGAGTGCGAAGTGATCGTGCTGAGCAAGCAGGAGAATCTGGAATTGCTTAACAAGTAATACCGAAGCAATGCAGCAACGAAAGAGGGCACCAACAGGTGCCCTCTTTGCATTTCCTCATAACCTCGTGCGGGTTACTGCTTGCGGCTGAGGATGTAGAAGGAGATGCCGCCAAACAGCAGGCTGGGCGCAATAGCCGCCAGAATGGGCGGTACCGCATAGACCAGACTGATGGGGCCAAACACCCGATCACTCACATAGACGGCAAAGCCGGTCATGATCCCCATCAGCATCCGTGCCCCCATGCTCACCGAGCGTAGCGGGCCGAAGATGAAGGAGGATGCCAGCAGGATCATCGCCACCACCGAGAGCGGTGACAGTAATTTGCGCCACATCTCCAGCTTGTAGCGACCTGCATCCTGCTTGTTGGCATCGAGATAGCCGATGTAGTCGAGCAGACCGGAGACCGAGAGGTTCTCAGGGTCGATACTTACCACCCCCAGCTGCTTGGGCGTCAGCTCCGAGCTCCACTCCATCTTGTCATGCTGCTCGCTGCGGATCTGCGCGGGATCGTCGAAGCGGGTAACCTGGGTCTGCTTGAGCAGCCAGTGGTGACGCTCAAACACCCCCTCCTGCGCCTGCACCACGTCGATCAGCTTGCGCTCGGGGGTGAAGCGATAGAGGGTGATGCCGGTGAGGGCGCCATCGTTACGCACCCCGTTGATATTGACGAAGTTGTTGCCATCGCGAGCCCACACCCCGTAGGCGGAAACCGTCAAACGACCTTCGGAGAGCGCGCCCGCCTTGATGTCATCTGCCATCCGCTTGGCGATGGGGGCCACATATTCCCCCATCAGCCCCACCATGATCATCAGCGGGATCGCCGTCTTGAGCGCCGCCATTACAATACTGATCTTGGAGCGACCCGCTGCCTGCATCACCACCAGCTCGGAGCTGGTCGCCAGCTGACCCAGACCAATCAGGCCACCTAGCAGCGCGGCCAGCGGGAAGAAGAGCACCGCCTCCTTGGGCATGGAGAGCAGCACATAGTAGAGGGCGTTGATCATGTCGTAATTGCCGTCACCGACCGACTTGAGCTGCTCCACATACTTGATGAGCGCCGCCAGGCCAACCAGCGTGATTTCACACAGCAGGATCGACATGAAAATGACCCTACCGATATATCTATCGAGAATGCCAAACATCAGCAGAAGTTCCTATGTTGCAGCATCATGCTGATTTTCTGTTGAAATAGCGCCCTTTCACCCCGTTCCACCAGCTGGTGCCCTGCAGATTGAGGGGCAGGCCGATAAACAGCAGGTAACCGAGCGGCACCAGGAACATCCCCGGCCAGTAGGGCAGCCGACCGCTGTCAATGGCCGAACGGGCGGCGCTGAGCAGCAGGAAGTAGGAGAGATAGAGCATGATGGCCGGCAACAGCTTGGCGTAGCGCCCCTGACGGGGATTGACCCGCGCCAGCGGTACCACCAGCAGGGTGAGCACCGGAATGGAGAGGGGCAGCGAGATACGCCACTGCAATTCCGCCATCATGGCGTTGTCCTGGGTACCGAACAGTTCCATAGTCGGCTTGGCCGCCGCCTTGCGGTTGGAACGCTCCATCTCCTGCTGACGGATCACCAGACCATATTCGCGAAAATCGGAGATCTGGAACTGCTTGCCGGAGAAGTTCCCTTCGTAGCGGGAGCCATCCATCAGGGTCAGCCACTGCAGACCGTTCTCATCGACCGTCACCACCCCTTCGGTCGCCACCACCACCGAGGGAGGATTGTTCCCCTCCGCCCGCTGCAGCACGAAGATCTTTTGCAGTTTTGAGCCGTTGTCGTTCAAATCCTGGATATAGGCAACCAGACGCCCCTTGTCGAGCTCCATAAAGCGGCCAGCCTGCAGGAAGGAGATACCCGGGTCCGCCTTGAACTCGTCGATCACCTGATACTCGCGCTCCTTCGCCTGCGGGGCGATCCAGCCGGTGTTGAACGCCGCAACCACCGCCGTCAGCAAGGCCAGCAACATGGCGCTGCGCATCACGAAACGGTGGCTGAAGCCGACCGCATGCATCACCGTCATCTCGCTTTCGGCGTAGAGGCGACCATGGGCAAACAAAATGGCTAAAAAGAGACTGATAGGCAGCATCAACAACGCCATATTGGGCAAGTTGAGCAGCAGCAGGGTGGAGACCAGACGTGTCGGCACCTCGCCATCGGCGGCGTCACCGATGATCTTGATAAATTGTTGGCTGACAAAGATAAGCAGCAATACGAATAACACTGCCAGCTGGGTTTTCAGGGTTTCCCTGAACAAATATCGGAAAACGATCACAGTCATTCCCAAGTAAACTTGTGTTTTTAGTCGAATGCCTGAAAAATAGGGCCGTATATTGGATTTTTACCAGTTTGAACTGCGGAGCCTGTGGCTGTTCGCTCCGCCTCTGATACCCCAACAAGCACCGCATTATTCAATAAAAGGTGCCTTTTGTCTTTAGGATGTAGGAGATTCCATGGAGTTCAGTGTAAAGAGTGGCAGTCCAGAGAAGCAACGGAGCGCCTGCGTCGTAGTCGGCGTATTTGAGCCTCGTCGCCTCTCTCCGGTTGCCGAACAACTGGACAAGATCAGCGATGGCTATATCAGTTCGCTGCTGCGCCGGGGCGACCTGGAAGGGAAACCAGGCCAGATGCTGCTGCTGCATCAAGTACCGGGCGTACTCAGCGAGCGCGTACTGCTGGTCGGATGCGGCAAGGAGCGGGAACTCGACGAACGCCAGTACAAGCAGATCATCAACAAGACCATCACCACCCTGAACGAAACCGGCTCCATGGAAGCGGTTTGCTTCCTCACCGAGCTGCACGTCAAGGGTCGGGATACCTATTGGAAGGTGCGCCAGGCGGTAGAAACCACCAAGGCGGGCCTCTACAGCTTCGATCAGTTCAAGACCAACAAGGCCGAGCCACGTCGCCCACTGCGCAAGCTGGTATTCAACGTGCCGACGCGTCGGGAACTGACCATTGGTGAAAAAGCCATCGCTCACGGTCTGGCCGTGGCCAAGGGTGTGCGGGTCTGCCGCGACGTGGCGAACATGCCGCCCAACGTCTGCAACCCGGCCTATCTGGCCTCCCAGGCCCGTCGTCTGGCCGATGCCTACGAGAACATCACCACCAAGGTGGTGGGCGAGCAGGAGATGGCCGAGCTCGGCATGAACTCCTATCTGGCGGTGGCCCGCGGCTCCGACAACGAAGCCATGATGGCCATCATCGAATACAAGGGTCATCCGGATGCCAAGCCCATCGTGCTGGTCGGCAAGGGTCTGACCTTTGACTCCGGCGGCATCTCCATCAAGCCGGCCGATGGCATGGACGAGATGAAGTACGACATGGGTGGCGCCGCCTCTGTGCTCGGTACCATGCATGCGCTGGCCCAGTTGCAACTGCCGATCAACGTCATCGGCGTGCTGGCAGGCTGCGAGAACATGCCGGGTGGCAACGCCTATCGCCCGGGTGACATCCTCACCTCCATGTCCGGCCAGACCATCGAAGTGCTCAACACCGATGCGGAAGGTCGACTGGTGCTGTGTGATGCACTGACCTATGTGGACCGCTTCGATCCGGAAACCGTGATCGACGTGGCGACCCTGACCGGTGCCTGCGTCATCGCGCTGGGCCATCACACCTCGGGTCTGCTGGCCAACCACAACCCGCTGGCCCACGAGCTGCTCAACGCCTCCGAGCAGGCGGGTGATCGCGCCTGGCGTCTGCCGCTGTTCGACGAGTATCAGGAGCAGATCGACAGCCCGTTCGCCGACATGGCCAACATCGGCGGTCGTCCTGCTGGTACCATCACCGCTGCCGCCTTCCTGTCACGCTTCACCAAGAAGTACAACTGGGCCCACCTAGATATCGCCGGGACCGCCTGGAAGAGTGGCAAGGACAAAGGCTCCACCGGTCGTCCGGTGCCCCTGCTGACCCAGTTCCTGCTGAACCGGGCTGGCGTGGATATCGAAGAGAAAGAGTAACTCTCCGGCCCCTGCCGATGGCTGCATCGGAAGGGTTGGCGCTACCCTGAACCACAAGGAAGAGGCCCGCCTCTTCCTTGTTTCATTCTTGAATCAGTGAGCTGCGGACGGGAAACGCCCCGTCAGCCTCATGAGGCGGTCAACAGTCCGTCACCGCAAAACGGGATCAACCTGATGAGCCAAGTGACCTTTTACCTGATGAGCGAACAGGATGACGCGCAGGCCGCTGCGGTCGAGCGACTGGCCTGCACTCTTGCGGCCGAGTCGTGGGGCGCGGGCCATATCTACCTGTTCTGCGACGATGAAGCGCAGGCCCTGCGCCTCGACGAGCTGTTGTGGCAGCTGCCGCCGGAGCGCTTCGTGCCGCACCAGCTGCAAGGCGAAAGCGGCATGGCCCCGGTGGAGATCGGCTATCAGCCACCGAAACGGCGCTACGCCCGCCTCATCAATCTGGCCACTGCGACACCTTTGTTTGCAGGACACTTCGCTCAAGTGGTAGATTTTGTCCCCACTGACGAAACACAAAAGCAGCAAGCCCGCGAGCGCTACAAGCACTATCGCCAGGCAGGCCATACCCTCGAAATGAGGGACCAGCCCGTCCTTGCCGCACCGGATCCGGCGCAGCCCTGACTGCAACCAATTGATCCATAAAGAATCAACACCAGACTCCATCCATCCAGATTACGGCGAGACCATGGAAAAGACTTTTAATCACAACGCCATCGAACAGGCGCTCTATCAGCACTGGGAAGCCCAGGGTTACTTCAAGCCCCACGGCGACACCAGCAAAGACTCCTTCTGCATCATGATCCCGCCGCCGAACGTCACCGGCAGCCTGCACATGGGTCACGCCTTCCAGCAAACCCTGATGGATACCCTGATCCGCTACAACCGCATGCAGGGCAAGAACACCCTGTGGCAGGCAGGTACCGACCACGCCGGTATCGCCACCCAGATGGTAGTCGAGCGCAAGATCGCCGCAGAAGAGGGCAAGACTCGCCACGATTACGGCCGTGATGCCTTCATCGACAAGATTTGGCAGTGGAAGGAAGAGTCCGGTGGCACCATCACCCGCCAGATGCGCCGTCTGGGCGACTCCGTGGATTGGGAGCGCGAGCGCTTCACCATGGATGAGGGTCTCTCCGCCGCCGTGCAGGAAGTGTTTGTTCGTCTTTACGAAGATGGCCTGATGTACCGCGGCAAGCGTCTGGTTAACTGGGATCCGAAACTCAACACCGCCATCTCCGATCTGGAAGTGGAAAACCGCGAGATCAAGGGCCACATGTGGCACCTGCGCTATCCGCTGGCCAACGGCGCCAAGACCGCCGAAGGCAAGGATTACCTGATCGTCGCCACCACCCGTCCGGAGACCATGCTGGGCGATACCGCCGTGGCCGTGAACCCGGAAGACCCGCGTTACAAGGCGCTGATCGGCCAGCACATCCTGCTGCCGCTGGTGAACCGTCTGATCCCCATCGTCGCCGACGAACACGCCGACATGGAGAAGGGCACAGGTTGCGTGAAGATCACCCCTGCCCACGACTTCAACGATAACGAAGTGGGCAAGCGCCACAGCTTGCCGATGATCAACATCTTCACCCTGGACGCCCACGTGCGTGCCGAGGCCGAAGTTGTCGACACCAACGGCAACCCGAGCACCGCCTACGATGCAGCCCTGCCGAGCGAATTCGCCGGTCTGGAGCGCTTCGCCGCCCGCAAGGCGATTCTGGCCAAGCTCGAAGAGCTGGGTCTGCTGGACGAGATCAAGGATCACGTGCTGCAACAGCCGTACGGCGATCGCGGTGGCGTGCCCATCGAGCCGATGCTGACCGACCAGTGGTACGTGCGCGTGGCTCCGATGGCCAAGACCGCCATCGAGGCGGTGGAAGATGGCCGCATCCAGTTCGTGCCGAAGCAGTACGAAAACATGTACTTCTCCTGGATGCGCGACATTCAGGACTGGTGCGTTTCCCGTCAACTGTGGTGGGGTCACCGTATCCCGGCATGGTATGACGACGCCGGCAACGTCTACGTTGGCCGCAGCGAAGACGAAGTGCGCGCCAAGCACAGCATCCCGGCCGTAACCGTACTGCGTCAGGACGAAGACGTGCTCGACACCTGGTTCAGCTCCGCCCTGTGGACCTTCTCCACCCTGGGCTGGCCGAACAACACCGAGGCACTCAAGACCTTCCACCCGACCGACGTGCTGATGAGCGGCTTCGACATCATCTTCTTCTGGATTGCCCGGATGATCATGATGACCATGCACTTCATCAAGGACGAAAACGGCCAGCCGCAAGTCCCGTTCAAGACCGTCTACATCACTGGCCTTATCCGTGACGAAGAGGGCCAGAAGATGTCCAAGTCCAAGGGCAACGTGCTGGACCCCCTCGACATGATCGACGGTATCTCGCTGGAAGATCTGCTGGAGAAGCGCACCGGCAACATGATGCAGCCGCAGATGGCCGAGAAGATCGCCAAGCGTACTGCCAAGCAGTTCCCGGAAGGGATCGATGCCCACGGTACCGACGCCCTGCGCTTCACTCTGGCCGCGCTGGCCTCTACCGGTCGTGACATCAACTGGGACATGAAGCGCCTGGATGGCTACAACAACTTCTGCAACAAGTTGTGGAACGCCTCCCGCTATGTGCTGATGAACACCGAAGATCAGGATTGCGGCTTCTCTTCGCAAGGGAATGGCGGCGAGATGCAGTTCAGTCTGGCGGACCGCTGGATCCAGTCTCAGCTACAAGTGGCCATCCGTGACTTCCGTACCGCCCTCGATACCTACCGCTTCGACATCGCGGCTGGCGTGCTGTACGAATTTATCTGGAACCAGTTCTGTGACTGGTATCTGGAGCTGACCAAGCCGGTGCTGACCAAGGGTTCCGAGGCCGAGCAGCGCGCTGCCCGCCATACCCTGGTGACCGTGCTGGAAACCCTGCTGCGTCTGGCACACCCGATCATCCCGTTCATCACCGAGACCATCTGGAAATCGGTCGCCCCGCTGGCTGGCGTACACGCCGACACCATCATGATTCAGGCTTTCCCGGAGTTCGACGCCGCCAAGGTGGACGAAGCCGCGATGGCGGATCAGGAGTGGGTGAAGGAGTTCATCGTCAGCATCCGCAACATCCGTGCCGAGATGAACGTGGCCCCGAGCGTGCCCCTGAACGTGCTGCTCCAGTGCGATGCCAAGGATGCCCAGCGCGCCGCCGACAACGAGGCCTTCCTCAAGTCGCTGGCCCGTCTGGAGTCTATCCGCGTACTTAGCGAAGGTGAAGTGGCTCCCCTGTCAGTGAAGAAGCTGATCGGCGCTACCGAGCTGATGATCCCGATGGCCGGTCTCATCGACAAGGATGCCGAACTGGCCCGTCTGGCCAAAGAGGTTGCCCGTCTGGTGGGCGAGTGCGGCCGCATCGAAGGCAAGCTTGGCAACGAAGCCTTCGTCGCCAAGGCGCCGGAAGCGGTCATCGCCAAAGAGCGCGAGAAGCTGGAAGATTACCGTCTTCAGCTGACCAAGCTGGAAGCCCAGCAGGCCGAAATCGCCGCGCTGTAAGCACCGCCTCAACCGATACAACAAAGCCCCCTGCCAAGGGGGCTTTTTCATATCCGCGCTCCCCGCTTCAGCTCATCAGCAACCAGCCGCAAAAACCGAGATAGAACAGACCAACCCGCGCCAGCCGTCCGGCGGTCATGGTTCCCTTTCTGAACCCCCACCAGAGCAACCCCACCGCCAGCAGGGTCACCAGCGAGGAGGCCATCATGGCACCATCCAGCAACCAGGGGGTGAAGAGCAAGCAGAAGGCCTTGGGGATAGTGCCCTGGATCATCATGGCCCCGGAGATATTGGCCAGCGCCAGCCGATTCTTGCCCTGTCGCACCCAGATCAGCACGTTCATCAGCTCCGGCATCTCGGTCGCCACCGGACTCAGCAGCAGGGCCGCCAGCACCGGCGAGAGGCCAAACAGCTCGCCCATGCTCTCCAGCTGATGGACAAACAGCTGGGCCGCCAGCGCTACCACCACCAACGCAGCCAGCGTCTGCAGCAACACCTTGCCAAGGGGCGGGATCCCCGCATCGGGTGCCAATTTGAGGGGCTCCGGCAGCTCGACTTCGTGACTGTCACTCTGTTTCAGCTCACGCCTTACATAGACGAGGTAGACCAGCAGGAAGAGCGGGGCCAGCCAGCTCTTGCCGGTAAAGGCGATCAGACCCAGTACAGTGGCCACCAGAAAGATACCCATAAACCAGCGCTGATCCCGGCCAATCTCGCGCTGCACCTCGCCGTCGATGGCCCGTTCGGTACGGCTCATGCAAAGCAGCAGGGTGAGGCCGACCGCTGCATAGCCGATGGTGGCCAACACCAGCGGCCCGCCAAGGGCGGCACCGATGCCGATCTCCTGCTGGGCGGTTGTGTTGCCCATCAGCAGAGCGGTCAGGGTGACGATACACTCGGGCAGCGCCGTACCCAGTGCCGCCAGCAGGGAACCGGTGGCGCTTTGGGAGAGTTTGAAGTGGTGGCCGGTCCACTCGATGCCATTGACGAAATATTCGCAGGCAAGGTAGATGGTGACCGCAGAGACGAGAAATAACAGCAGGATAATCAACATAATAGATACCGCCAGGCGAGCAGAATAACCGATGGACCCGACATGGCTCGCCCGGCTGGCGTGCATATCGAGGCCAAAGGTCTTGCAGAGCGATAGCGCCTATCGCCGCCCATGCCATGGATGCGAGGATCCAAGAGTGTTGACATGGGCCCGGCCCGGAATGCGGGCGGGTTGCTACTCCCCAATGACTGAGGGGACGTTTTAGCAACTCGACCGCCGTCTCACAAGGCAAATTAATGACAACTCATTCAATAAGTTGTAAGGGAATGTAACCTCGCCAGCCCCTCCTCCCCACCGCCATTGCGCTGTTGGCACACTGATTGCTCTAGGTAGTTCACTATCCACAACAGTTTGGGAAGGATGAACAATGAAACGGTGGATCCAACATTTCTATCAACTGAACCGCCTCAATTGGCTGATGGTCTGGTTGTTGCTCTGCTGCAGCATCATTCTGCTGTTTCCGGCCGGGCTGATGAAGGGGGCCGTCAGCCAGTGGGCTGCGGATCATGCGGCCTGGCTGGGAGTCGGCATGCTGATCGCCATCTCCTACTTCTGCAGTCAGGGCTTCCTGATCGCCTGGGAGTGGGCATGCGAAGAGTGGCAGGCGCGCCGTCAGCAGGACCAGCTGGCCCAGATGATCGGCTTCCTCGACTTCAACGAGAAGGCGGTGCTGCGCGAGTTCGTGCTGCAGCGTAAAAGCGTCATAAACTTGCCGATCACCGAGCCCGCCGTCAAAAACCTGATGGATGCCGGCGTCCTCACCTACGCCTACGGCAAGCCGACCCGGGAGAAGGATGACGAGAACCAGATCCGCGCCCTGATGATCGCCCTGCCCGCCCGACCGCTGCTCACCTACAAGGTGCTGGGGCTGTCGCGCGGCAAGATGAGCGACGAGCAGGTGGAACAGATCATGAACGCCCGTCCCAAGTTCGCCCAGAAGGGGTTCCAGCGCTAACCGCCGCCCTATCCGCCAGATGCAAAAGAGCCGGACACTGTCCGGCTCTCTAATTTCTGCGCGACGTTCTGTACCATCCCTTACGTCTTGTTGTGCCCTACCCCTTCAGACTGGAGCAAAAGCTGACATCGTCCTGCACCGGATCATCGCTCATGCTGTGATAGAGCTCGAAGCAGGGACCATTGCCAAACTCCAGCCCGGCAGCAACGATGTCGCCGATATGTTCCTGCCAACGCGGGCCATACTGACTGCGGTCGGTAATAAGATAACGGGACTGGGCGTAACGACCGGCGGGAATAAGCTGGATCTCGACCGCTCCCATCCCCACCGTCCCCGCAGGCACCGTCACCCCGATGTCAGTGCGACACTGGGCTGGCGGAGTCACCTCGGGGTTATCGTGATAGATGAAGATCCACTCCCCACCTTCCAGACCGCGGGCGCTGGCCCACTGATGCAGCTGGCTGCAGACGGGGTCATACCCCTCGCCATAGGGGCCGGTGACACGCATATAGGCCAGAGTACGGGCGTCCATCTCGATGATTTTCATGGTATTGCTCCTTGCAGATGAGTGACCCTCAGCATAAGGATTCAGCTTCACAAATGCGTGTCCATCCTTGCTCATCAAGTGTCCATTCTTGCTCTTGTCGCGGCGAAACTCTCCCGGCGTGCAACCATAGTAACGGCGAAATACCTTGGCAAACGCCTGGGAGCTGGCGAGCCCCGCCCCCAACGCAATGGCCGTGACACTGGCATCGGTATAGCAGAGCTGCCAAGCAGCCCGCTGGATGCGCAGACGACGACACATCTCCCCGGGCGTCTCCCCCGCCACAGCCGTAAACACCCGGTGAAAATGGTAGAAAGACAAGCAGGCACTGCTTGCCAGCGTTTCGATGGAGAGATCGGGATTCTGCTCCAGCGCCCGGATCACCGGACGCAATCTGGCCTGATAATCGACCATGCCGTTAGCGACTGGCGCCCCCCGCGACTCTGGCCATATAGAACACATCCACATAGCGCCCCTGGCGGAAGGCATAGTCGCGAGCCCGCCCCTCCTCCACAAAGCCAAACTTGCGATAGAGCGCCAGCGCCGCTTCGTTATCGACAAAAACCGTCAGTTCAATCCGGTGCAGGTTGAGCCAGTTATCGGCCAGATCCAGCGCCGCGGCCATCAGGGCAGAGCCAACCCCCTTGCCGGCCCAGTCATCCCGCACTCCCATGCCAATCCCGGCCACATGCTTGCGTCTGGGATTGGGCTCCACATGCAATGAGATCTGACCCACCAGCCTCCCATCGGCCTCCGCCACCAAGGCGACCACATCACCGTTCTCCAACCGCTTTTGCCACTGGCTAAGGGGAGGTGTGGGCAGGTGCAGAGTGCCCGCCTGGGCATTGGGCATGGCGTAGAGATCCCGCAAGGCGGGGGCATCGGCGGGTTCGGCATGACGGATAGTAATCTGCATATGAGGCTCCTTCTCGAAGCCACCATCATGCAATATCCGGCGCGGTTACACATCCCCTACCCACACCCATTTGTCTTGCCTATCAAAGGACGAGGAAAGGCCCATTGGCCGAGCACGGCGCAGATCCGTAGGCTGACCCCATATCAACAAGGAGAGAAGCCATGACTGACAAGACCCTGCACAGCGCCAACGGCGCCCCCGTCGTCGACAACAACAACAGCCTCACCGCCGGTCCGCGCGGCCCCATCCTGATGCAAGATATCTGGTTGATGGAGAAACTCGCCCACTTCGACCGCGAGCGCATTCCCGAGCGGGTGGTTCACGCTAAGGGCTCGGGCGCCTACGGCACCTTTACCGTGACCCACGACATCAGCCAGTTCAGCAAGGCCGATCTGTTCAGCGCCATCGGCAAGCAGACCCCGGTCTTCCTGCGCTTCTCCACCGTGGCCGGTGAGAAAGGGGCCGCCGATGCCGAACGCGATGTGCGCGGCTTCGCCCTCAAGTTCTATACCGAGCAGGGCAACTGGGATCTGGTGGGCAACAACACCCCGGTCTTTTTCATCCGCGATCCGCTGAAATTCCCTGACTTCATCCACACCCAGAAGCGGGATCCGCGCACCAACCTGCGCAGCGCCACCGCAGCCTGGGACTTCTGGTCACGCCATCCGGAATCCCTGCATCAGGTCACCATACTGTTCAGCGATCGCGGCATCCCCAAGAGCCTGCGGGAGATGAACGGCTACGGCAGCCACACCTTCAGCTTTATCAACGATGCCAACGAGCGCTTCTGGGTCAAGTTCCACTTCAAGACCGAGCAGGGCCACAGCTTCTACACCGATGAAGAGGCCGCCACCGCCGTCGGGCAGGATCGGGAGACCAGTCAGGCGGATCTGTTCAATGCCATCGAGCGGGGCGACTTCCCGCGCTGGAAGGTCTATGTGCAGGTGATGCCGGAGGCCGACGCCCAGACTTACAACATCCACCCGTTCGACCTCACCAAGGTGTGGCCGCACAGCGACTACCCGTTGATCCCGGTCGGCGTGCTGGAGCTCAACCAGAACCCGGACAACTACTTTGCCCATGTGGAGCAGGCGGCGTTCACCCCGGCCAACGTGGTGCCCGGTATCGGCTTCTCGCCGGATCGCATGTTGCAAGGGCGACTCTTCTCCTACGGCGACACCCAGCGCTATCGCCTCGGCGTCAACCACGGTCTGCTGCCGGTCAACGCCCCGCGCTGCCCGTTCCATCACGGTGCCCATCGTGACGGTGCCATGCGGGCCGACAGCAACGGCGGCGCCAGTCCTAACTACCAGCCGAACCGCTTCGGCACCCAGCAGCCGAGCGAGCAGCACGAGCCGGCGCTGAGTCTGGAAGGGGCTGCCCTGCACTACGATTTTCGCGACTACGACAGCGACTACTACAGCCAGCCGGGCAACCTGTTCCGCATCATGGACGAGGGGCAGCGCTCGCGCCTCGCCGCCAACCTGGCCCGTTCCCTCATCAATGTGGAGGATGACGCCATCGTCGCGGCCCAGCTCAAACACTTCGAGCAGGCCGACCCCGAGTACGCCAAACGAGTCGAACTGGCACTGGCCGCCTTGCAGCGCTAAGCCGCAAGCAGGCAACATCTGCAAAAACAAAACGGGGGCCTGATGGCCCCCGTTCTCGTCATGACGGTATTTGATAAATAAAAAAACAGAGCCCAAGGCTCTGTTTTCACTGCTGTATCAATCCCGGACGGAACGCGCTTCGCGCTCTTCCCGCTCCCTTGCCAACAGGCGTTTGTACCACCAGCTACTGCGACGACGTTGTGCATTGGAAGAGCGACGAGCCATTTCTTAGGTTCCAGCCAAGAGAAGAAAGGAGCTGCATTATGCGACAGGGATCACGTCCATGTCTTTAGCTGGATCAAGAAAAGCCTCACTGACCCACGGAAATCGTCTTCTGATCTTTTGCCCCCCGGGTGGCAGGCAACACCACCGCAGGAGAGCGCCAGGCCAACGGGCCATTGCTCTCGAGGTCGTTCTGCGGGCCGCACTCCAGCCAGATATCTCCCTGCAGAATGCGGGCCCCTTCGGAATATTTCTGATCCGCAAACCAGCAGACCCGCTCGGGCAATGAGCCCAGCGGCAACACCAGCTCGGGACTGGCAGACTCGCCCACCACAGTGGTTTTGGACGCAGCCAGAGCGGGGGTGAGCCAGAGGGAGGCCAGCAGGCAGAGCAGTACATTTTTCATGAGGGGGATCCTGTTGCGATGGGAGGCACTCTCGAAGAGTCGACCAGCCCCGTGGTTTACTTGACTGACAATCATACTGCCTGCTGGCATTGTGGAACCAATATGGTAGCCTGCCAGCGCCTGCGGGCAGTCTCTCGCTGCCACGCGCAAACTTCCGGTGAATTTGTCACGTCCTGACAAAATATAACCTTATTTATCAAATCGTTATTTGGATATTATCCCAATGCGTATCATGCCGTTGCTTCAGGCGGCCTGCCTGAGCCTGATGTTGTCCGCCTGCGTTGCCCCATTGCTGATGATGAGCCCCACCAGCCAGCTGATGTGGGCCCTGCTCAAGCCGCTGGTCGGCTTTGACCCGAACGAGGTCAATCTGTTCGAACAACCCCTGATCAAGGATCGGATGACCGCCATCCTTGGCCCCAACTACGACAGCACCATGCAATTGCTCAAGACTGCCGACAAGTTACAGCAGGAGGGGCCGCTTTTCTATGTGGTCTCCGAGTATGCGCCGGTGCCGGATATCGCCAAGCAGGCGGGGATGGTGTGGAACTCGCAAACCAACCAGATATCGGTATTGCTGCAAAAAGGGGATGGCACCACCCTGACCTTCGGCGAAAATCTGGCGGGTACGGCACCGACCTGGCCAACCGCCATGCAGGGCTGGCAGACCCCCACCAGCCAGCTCACCCCGGCGGCCAATGCCCTGACCGGTACGGCAACCAGTCAGAGTGGCACCTCCCCCTTCTCCCTTGGCAACGCGCTGGGCACAGTGACCCGCGGCGTCACCGGCTCGCTGACCAACAGTGCAAGTCAGGCTATCAGCGGCGCAGCCGCCAACGCCACAGGGCAGGCCACCCAAGCGGTAAGCCAAAGCGCGACCGATCTGACCCGTAGTGCAACCACCGCTGTCACTGCGCCAGCTAAGCAAGCGGTGAGCAGTGCCGCTGCGACTGCAACTCAAGAAGCGACCAAGGCTGTTGCCGTTCCTGCCAAGCAAGTAGTCAGCAGCGCCACTGCGACCGCGGCGCAAGAAGCTACCAAGGCCGTTGCTGCTCCTGCCAAACAAGCCGTCAACAGCGCCGCTGCGACCGCGACCCAAGAAGCCACCAAGGCTGTTACCGATCCGGCCAAACAGGCCGTCAGCAGCGCCACTGCAACCGCGGCCCAAGAAGCCACCAAGGCCGTTGCCGCTCCGGCCAAACAGGCCATCAGCAGCGCCGCTGCGACCGTGACCCAAGAAGCCACCAAGGCTGTTACCGCTCCTGCCAAACAGGCCGTCAGCAGTGCCGCTGCGACCGCGACGCAAGAAGCCACCAAAGCCTTTGCCGCGCCTGCCAAACAGGCAGTCAGCAGTGCTGCCGCTACCGTGACGCAAGAGGCAACCAAGGCCGTTACCGATCCGGCCAAACAGGCTGTCAGTGCCGCATCCCATACGGCCGGAGAGAGCGTCGCCGATGCCGCCAGAGCGGCGGAAGCCAAGGCGCGCGCCAAGGCAGAGGCGGAGATGGAAGCCCTGCTCAAATAAACCGACAGGCCACCGCAAGGTGGCCTGTTTTTTATCCCGCTACCGGATCATGACGTTATGGAAAAGGCCACATAGACTGTTAGGTAACTACCCGCACAAGGAGTGCATCATGCGTCGTCTGCTCCCTGCTCTCGCTTCTCTCGCCCTGTTTATCGCGCTCCCGGCTCCGGCACTTATCTACTATTCGGAGCAGAACATGCCACTCAATGGCCAGGATAAAAATGGTCAGCCTGTGGGGTTAGCAGTCGAGTTGCTGCGCCTGATGTGGCGCGAAATGGGGGAGCCGGAGCAACCCATCCACTTTCTGCCCTGGGCCCGCGGCTGGTATCTGCTGACCCAGCAGCAAGAGGCCGTGCTCTTTACCACGGCACATACCAAGGAGCGGGATCCCCACTTCCTCTGGGTCTGCCCCATCAGCCACTCCAGGGTCGCGCTGGTCGGCCGCAAGCAGGATGCCCCCAAAGTGGCCAGCAAAGCGGATCTCGCCAAGCTGCAGATTGGTGTGATGCAGGCGGATGTCGGGGAGCAGTTGCTGCTCAACCGCGGGATCAGCCCTGGCAATATGATGTCGGTAGAGCGCATGGATCAGGTGGTGCGCCAGCTCATCATGGCACGCACCGATCTGGTGGCGGGCAACGAGGTGATGCTGCGCCATCAGGCCAAGGAGCTGGGTTTTCCCAGCGAGGATTTTGTCACCGTCGCGATCATTGAAGAGCAGGATAACTGCTTCGCCTTCAACCTGAGGGCAGACAAGCAACAGGTTGCCCGCCTGCAACAGGCGCTGGACAAGGTCAAACAGGGGGATGAATACAAGCAGCTGATGAAGCGCTACCAGTTGCTCAGTATCCTGCCCGAAACAACTCCCACCATCCCGAGCATCGAGTAACTCCGGCCCACCCTATGGCGGGCTCTCTCTATCTCCCGCCGATGACGCCTGCGATGCCGCCACCGGAGCAGTAATGAGGTGGTTCAGAAAGAGATTGAACAGCTCGGCCCGCGAGCCGAGCCGCAGCTTGCCATAGAGATGCTTGCGGTGATTCTTCACCGTGCCGCTGCCAATCCCGAGCGCTGCGGCAATCGCCTCGGTATCCAATCCCTGCAGCAGCAACTCCGCCACCTGCCGCTCGCGCCGGGTGAGCAAATCCCCCCCGACACTCGACATAGCCTGCTCCACCGCACTCCGGAGGCTGGCGCTGTCTGGCAGCGCAGTGCTCTGGGCCAACAGCGGCTGGCTCTGCCGCCACTGCTGACGACAGAGCGAATGCACCAGCGGGAACAGCTGCTCCAGCCTCGCCAGCTCGTCACGGCTGAGGGTACTGCGCTTGTCGAGTCGCCCCAGAAACAGCATCAGCGTCAGCCCGTCCCGCACCGGCAGGATCAGCCCCACCTCCTCCTGCCAGCCGGTAGCCTGATAGAAGTGGTGGCGATATTCGGGATCGAGCCGCCCTTGGGAGACCTGCGCCAGCGTCCAGACGCCGGCAGGCAAGCCCTGCTCCAGCGCCTGCATAAAGGGATCCTGACTGAAGTGGCTGGTGAGGTAGCGGTCAAACAGCAGGGCCCGCTGATGATTGAGGTTGTCGTAGAGGTAGACGGGCCGCTGCCCCACCCCGAGCAGCAGGGCGCAATCAAACGCCACCTGTTGCTGGATCAGCTGCACCAGCGCCGCCGCAAAGGCGCTGCTGTGCAGGGCATCGACCACCTCGGTCATGCTGCGGGTCAAGGCATCTGTGGTGAATGGCTGGGTCATGGTGGCACGTTTCCGGTGACGGGGAGCGATTCCCCGCTATGGCTGAATGCTAGCACGAGAGTGGCAAAACTGTCCCTCAGGGGACATATCCGCCACCAGCCAGAACAGCGAGGATGACGACTTTTCCCCCTGCTGTTGGAGAACCCATGATCAACCCCCACCTGCTCGATGAACTGAGCCAGCGCGGCCTTGTGGCCCAGAATTCCGACCCGGCGGCCCTGGCCGATCATCTCTCCACCCCGCGCACCGTCTATTGCGGGTTCGATCCCACCGCCGGCAGCCTGCATATCGGTCATCTGGTGCCGCTCTTGATGCTGCGCCGCTTCCAGCTGGCTGGGCACACCCCGGTGGCACTGGTGGGCGGGGCAACCGGCCTTATCGGCGATCCCAGCTTCAAGGCGACCGAGCGCAGCCTCAACAGTGCCGATACCGTGCAGGGTTGGGTAGCCAGCCTGTCGGCCCAAATCAGGGCGCTGCTGCCCGCCGATGATGGCCTGTCGGCCCCGCAACTGGTCAACAATGGCGACTGGATGGGGCAGATGTCCGCCCTCGATTTTCTGCGGGATATCGGCAAGCACTTTTCGGTCAATGCCATGCTGGCGCGGGAATCGGTGCGCCAGCGGCTGTCTCGCCCGGATCAGGGCATCTCGTTCACCGAGTTCTCCTACGCTCTGCTGCAATCCTACGACTTTGCGGTGCTGCACCAGCGGCTCGGTTGCACCCTGCAGATTGGCGGCAACGACCAGTGGGGCAATATCACCAGCGGCATGGATCTCACCCGCCGCCTCCATCAGGCGCAGGTACACGGCATGACCCTGCCCCTTATCACCAAGGCAGACGGCACCAAGTTCGGCAAGACCGAAGGGGGCGCGGTCTGGCTCGATCCGGCGCTCACCTCCCCTTACGCCTTCTACCAGTTCTGGCTCGGCACCGCGGATGAGGATGTCTACCGCTTCCTGCGCTACTACAGCTTTATGTCGCTGAGCGAGATTGATGCACTGGAGGCGGAAGATGCGAAGCGACAGGGGCGCAAGCAGGCCCAGCAGGTGTTGGCGAACGAGCTGACCGAGCTGGTACACGGCAAGGCGGCGCTGGCGGCAGTGCAGCGCATCAGCGAGCTGCTGTTTAGCGGCGATGTGGCCCGCCTCGGCGAGAGCGATCTGGCCCAGCTGGCGCAGGATGGCATGCCGAGCAGCACCGTCAGCGGCGAGACGGATCTGGTCAGCCTGCTGGTCAGCTGCGGTCTGGCTAACTCCAGGCGTATCGCCCGCGAACTGCTGGCGGCAGGCGCCATCAGCCTCAATGGTGTGCTCAAGCAAGATGATCAGCTGAGCGCCACTGATCGGCTGTTTGGTCGCTACCTGCTGCTGCGCCGAGGCAAGAAGCAGTATCACCTGGTGGCGTGGCAATAAGCCGCAGGGCGGGGAGCTCAGCTTCCCCGCCCGCATCCTGAATCCCTTTTGAATCCCGAGTTGCGATTCCCCTCACAGCCTCTCCCGTCAGCAGCCACCATACTGGCACCGGCGAACATGGAGTACGCCACACAATCTGTTCCTCACGAATCAACAAGGATGCTGATGATGAAGAGATGGCTTCTGGTGCTGCTCTGCACCCTGCCCATGCTGGCACACGCCAGCGGATACACCCAGACCCGCTACCCCATAGTGCTGGTGCACGGCCTGTTCGGTTTCGACAAGCTGCTCGGGGTCGATTACTTCTACGGCATTCCCCAGGCCCTGAGCCGGGATGGTGCCAAAGTCTACGTGGCTCAGGTGTCGGCCACCGCCAGTTCGGAACAACGGGGGGAGCAGCTGCTCGCCCAGGTTGAGCTGCTGCTGGCGGCCACCGGCGCCGAGAAGGTCAACCTGATCGGCCACTCCCACGGCGGCCCTACCATCCGCTATGTCGCCTCGGTCGCCCCCGAGCTGGTCGCCTCCGCCACCAGCGTCGGCGGGGTCAACTACGGCTCAGAGATTGCCGATCTGGTGCGGGCCAATGCCGCGCCCGGCTCGGCCGCCGAGAAGCTGGCTGCCGCCGCGGCCCACGCCCTCTCCGGCATGATTTCACTGCTCTCGGGCGGGAGCCAGCTACCGCAAGATCCGGTCGCCGCCCTCGATGCCCTCACCAGCAAGGGGGCCAGCCAGTTCAACCAGCGCTACCCGGAGGGGCTGCCCAGCCGCTATTGCGGCGAGGGGCCGATGCAGGCCAGCAACGGCGTCTACTACTTCTCCTGGAGCGGACGCGGCAACCTGACCAATCTGCTGGATCCGGTGGATCCTGCGCTGGCGCTGACCGGCGCCTTCTTCAAGGAGCCCAATGACGGACTGGTCGGGGTCTGCAGCAGTCACCTCGGCAAGGTGATCGGCACCGGCTACCGGATGAACCATCTGGACGAAGTGAACCAGTCCTTCGGCATCCACCATCTGTTCGAGACCGATCCGGTCACCCTCTATCGCCAGCATGCCAACCGTCTCAAGGAGCTGGGACTATGAAGATCGCCACCCTGCTCGTCGTGCCCTGCGCCATCACCCTGCTGGTTGGCGGGGTGTTGCTCTGGCCCACGGCACCGACGGCAGACTCATCCCCCGCTCAAGCCAGCCAGCATGCACAGAGCCACCCGCACGATCCCGAGCAGGAGGCCGCCGATGCCCTGCAGGCGCGCTATCGCACCTTTGTCTCCGCCCAGAGCAGCCTGACGGTGCCCACCGAGATCTCCCTCGCCAGCTTGCAGATCCTGTTTGACGAGCGGGAGCAGCTGCGCCAGCAGAGCTTTACCCCGGCGGAGCAGGCCCAGCTGTTTGCCGAGGATCGGCTGATGGAGCAGCTGACCCTGCGCCGCAGGGCGCTGGCGGAGGCGAGAGACAGCGACAAGTCGCAGCTGGCCAGCGAGCTGGATCTCTGGCTGGCGGAGCAACCGGACTGGTTTCGCGAGGCGGAGGCCAACAGCCGTCTGCTTGAGGAGTTGCAAGAGCTGGCGCAGATGGACCCGGCCAAACGGGAGGCTCTGCTGCTGGAGACGGGGGGGGCGGAAGCGGTGGATCGGATGCGCCAGCTGGAGCAGAACCGGCAAGGGTTCGAGGAGCAGCTCAGCGGCTTTCTGGCCGAGTTCAGACAACTGCCGAACGAGGCCCGGGCCGAACAGCAGCAGGAGCTGCTGGCCCGCTGGTTCGAGCCCGGACAGTGGCGCCGGGTCGAGGCACTCACCCGCCTCAAGCTGGGGGAGCCACACACCGAATGAGAAGGGGGCCCGTGATGGGCCCCCTTGCTATTGCGCTTATTGCGGCTTGTTGGCCCCCGGCAGCGGCTGCCAGGTGAGGCGGGTTACCTGAGTGCCCTGCACCTCGCACTTGAGGCTCAGCTCCTGCCACCCCTTATCCTGACGCAGGGAGACCTCCCCTTCCATCCCCTGCTCACCAATCTTCAGCTTATCCTGCTCGAAGATCACCTTGTCGCCGTGGGCGAGATCCATCAGTTTGCCGTTGCAGAGCCAGTGAGCGAGATCCGCCCCCTTCAGCTTGACGCCCCCATTGGCCGCCTTCTGCTCGGCCGCGCTCACCACAAACAGCTTGCTCAGCTCGGCGGCCCGCTTGGTGAGCCACTCCTGACGCTGCTGCATGCTCATCTTGCTGACGAACTCGGCGGGCTGCCCCTTCTCGTCCAGCCATTGGGTCAGCTTGCCGCTGTCATCAAAGGCAAACTGGGCGGCGGGCTCTTTGACCCCGAACAGCTTGCCGCCCTTGAAGTAGTAGCGGCTCTCCCCTTCCAGCTTGCCCAGCTCGTTCATAATGGGCACGGCGATGATGACCGGGGCGCCATCCATCCAGGCCTTGATATCGACGCCGTCATAGCTGAATTGACGGGTATCGAGAGCGCTCTCGGCCCCCTTCTCCATCAGGGTAAACTGCTCGGCGAGAGAAGCGGCCAGAGAAGGGAGGGAGCAGAATCCCAGGGTCAGCGCGATCGCTGTGTTGCGCATTGAGTTGTACATAACACTCCTGTGATGGGCCATCCGGCCCGTGGTTAACTCTCTGTCAGCCAGGCCCGCAGACCTTCCCGGTGAGCATCGCTCAGGGGCAGGGATTGGCGGGCCCGGTAGTCAAAATGGATCAGGGTCGTTTCGGCGGTGACGGCCAGTTCGCCGCCCTGCCAGGCCTCCTGCCAGACCGTAAAGGAACTGGTGCCGATGCGGCGCACGCCAGTCTTGATGGTGACCGGCTGGCCGTAGAACAGCTCCCGTTTGAACTGCACCGTATAGCCCGCGATGATCAGATGCCAGTTATGCACATCCAGATCGGGGGAGAAGATCCGGAACAGGGGATCCCGCGCCGATTCGAACCAGACCGCCGGCACCGTATTGTTGATATGACCGAGGGCATCCGTCTCCTGAAAGCGGGGTTGGATCTGCATTTCCAGCATGAGTTGACTCCTTGTCTCTTTGTTCTGTCCTTGTCCTGTTGATTGGACATCAGTGGCCAATGGGTGGCCGCCGGGCATCACCAGCGGATCAGCATGTTACATGATACTGCTGGCCCAAGCACAGGGATGCCAGCGCCCCTGCGCGACCGGCCAGCAGGTGTCGCAGTGCGGCGGATTGTAGGGCTGCACAGAAAAGCGGGCAGTAAAAAGCCCCGCACATCTTGGGTGTGCGGGGCTGGTGCAGATAACCAAACGGCTCGGGGACTAGCCCAACAGATCGAAGCGATCCGCATTCATCACCTTGTTCCAGGCGGTGATGAAGTCACAGACAAACTTCTCCTTGTTGTCATCCTGGGCATAGACCTCGGCATAGGCGCGCAACACCGAGTTGGAGCCGAACACCAGATCCACCCGGGTGGCCGTCCATTTCAGGGCGCCGCTGCGGCGATCTCGGATCTCGTAGAGATTGCTCGCTTTCGGCAGCCACTGGTAGCCCATGTCGGTCAGGTTGACGAAGAAGTCGTTGCTGAGCACCCCGACTCGGTCGGTAAAGACCCCGTGCCCGGTACCGCCGTGGTTGGTGCCGAGCACCCGCATCCCGCCGACCAGCGCCGTCATCTCGCAGGCGGTGAGTCCCATCAGCTGGGCGCGATCCAGCAGCAGCTCCTCCGCCGTCACCACATAGTCCTGCTTCAGCCAGTTGCGGAAGCCGTCGGCCAGCGGCTCCAGCACCTCGAACGAGGCCACATCGGTCTGGGCCTGAGTGGCGTCCCCCCGGCCCGGCGCAAACGGCACGCTCACCGTCACCCCGGCGGCCAGCGCAGCCTGCTCGATGGCGAGGTTGCCCCCCAGCACGATGAGATCCGCGACGCTGACGCCACACTCGGCCGCCAGCTTGTCATAGACCGCCAGCACCTTCGCCAACTTCGCCGGTTCGTTGCCCGGCCAATCCTTCTGGGGCGCCAGCCGGATGCGGGCGCCGTTGGCACCGCCCCGCTTGTCGGAGCCTCGGAAGGTACGGGCACTATCCCAGGCGGTACTCACCCGCTCGCTGATGGAGAGGCCGCTGGCGGCAATCCTGGTCTTCACCGCCGCCACGTCATAATCGGCGCGTCCGGCAGGCACCGGATCCTGCCAGATCAGATCTTCTGTCGGCACATAGGGGCCGACATAGCGGCTCTTCGGCCCCATATCCCTGTGGGTCAGCTTGAACCAGGCGCGGGCGAAGGCGTCGGAGAAGGCCGCCGGATCATCGCGGAAGCGCTCGGCAATCTTGCGATACTCGGGGTCGAATTTGAGCGCCATATCGGCATCCGTCATCATGGGTTTGCAGCGGATCGACGGGTCCTCCACATCCACCGGCATATCCTCTTCGGCGATATTGATCGGTTCCCACTGATGGGCCCCTGCCGGAGATTTTTGCAACCACCAGTCGTACTTGAACAGCAGATCGAAATAGCCGTTGTCCCATTGGGTCGGGTGGGTGGTCCAGGCCCCCTCTATGCCGCTGGTCACTGTGTTGCGGCCGATGCCGCGGCTGTGGTGATTGATCCAGCCGAGCCCCTGCTCCTCGAGGCTGGCCCCTTCCGGCTCGGGGCCAAGCTGTTTGGCATCGCCGTTGCCGTGAGCCTTGCCGACTGTGTGGCCACCGGCGGTCAACGCTACCGTCTCTTCATCATCCATCGCCATGCGGGCGAAGGTGACCCGCATATCCTGCGCAGTTTTCAGCGGATCGGGCTGGCCATCCACCCCTTCCGGGTTGACGTAGATAAGCCCCATCATCACCGCCGCCAGCGGATTTTCCAGATCCCGCTCGCCGGAGTAACGACCGCCCGGCTTGCCGCTGGGCGCCAGCCACTCCTTCTCCGATCCCCAGTAGATATCCTTCTCCGGATGCCAGATATCCTCGCGGCCAAAGGCGAAGCCGAAGGTCTTGAGCCCCATGGACTCATAAGCCACGGTGCCCGCCAGAATAATCAAATCGGCCCAGCTGATCTTGTTGCCGTACTTCTTCTTGATGGGCCACAGCAGGCGACGGGCCTTGTCGAGGTTGGCGTTATCCGGCCAGGAGTTGAGGGGGGCAAAGCGCTGGTTACCGCTGCCGCCACCACCACGGCCATCGGCGATGCGGTAAGTCCCGGCCGAGTGCCAAGCCATGCGGATCATCAGGCCGCCGTAGTGGCCCCAGTCGGCGGGCCACCACTCCTGACTGTCGGTCATCAGGGCGGTCACATCCTGCTTGAGGGCCGCCATATCGAGCCCCTTCAAGGCTTCCCGATAGTTGAAACCGGCCCCCAGCGGATTGGTCTTGGTATCGTGTTGGTGAAGAATGTCGAGGTTGAGGCTCTTCGGCCACCACTCCATTCTGGACGTCTCGACGGAGGTGGTTCCCCCGTGCATGACCGGGCATTTTCCTGCGGAACTGTCTGAATTGTTGCTCATCGTTTTCCTCATTTGCTCTGCTGTCCATAACCTGAAACAGCATGGCACAGAGGCGTGACACAAACTGTGCAGCAGCGGCCGATTTACGGATCTTTCACGCAAGCGGCCACGGAGCGCCCGTCAGCCGCGACAGAAATTGGACGAACTATGGCGCCTCTGCGGGCTGATGGGGCGGCTCTGGCCGCAGCCAGGCACTGCGAAAATCGAACCAGCCGAGCGCTGTCATCCGCACCCCGTGCACGCCGATCCGGCTCTCCAGCTCCAGCCAGTGGTGAAACAGCGGCACAAACCAGCTCTGCTGCTGCACCCTTGCCAGCAGGGCGCGGGGGCCTGGCTCCTCACCGCTGGCGCGCCACTGCATCAATCCTTGCCACAACTCATGCTGACTGCTCCACACCTTGCGCAGTAACGGGGTCCCCTGCAACCAGGCGTAGGGGGCAAAGGGGCCGGCATGTTCGAGGTTGAGGGTGCCGAGCCAGAGATCCACATCCTCATCCTCGCCACTCACCCAGCGACCGTAATCCAGGGTGCGCACCTCCAGCCTGATCCCCTGTTCGGTCAGCAGGCTACTCATGGCGTTGGCGCACTCGTTGAACTCCAGATGCTGGTTGAAACAGGCCAGCACCAAGGTCGTCGGCAACTGCGCAGGCGTAGGCAAGGGCGCGGGCAGCGCTTCGCGCCAGTGGGGCAACAGGCCGAGGGCGCTGGTCCAGCCCCGTTGCAACTCGGGGGCGACCCGCCCCATCAGGGCCACCGGATTGAGCAGTTGGCCGAGCCACTGGCGCAGGGCGGGATCCTGCAAGGATCCGGAACGATCGTCCTGCAGCAGGAAGTAGCAGCCCGACTCCAGCTCCGATTCGCCGCGCATGGTACCGAGCTCAGGGCTGTCGCGCCCCAGCTGCAGGTGGGTCTCCAGCCGCTCCGCCAATTCCGGTAGCATCCAGATGTCGATCTCGTCGAGCAGGGCGCGCAGGCCGAAGTAGTCGTCAAACGCCGCAAGGCAAAGATGCAGGGGATCGTTCACAGCCACCCGGTAAGGGCCGGTGCCCACAGGTCGCAGGGCAAAGCCCGCCTCCCCCTTGAGCTCTCGCGGCAAAATGGTCGCCACCGGCTCCGCCAGCAGGTGGGGCAGCCAGGGATCCGGGCTGTCGAGATAGAGATCCAGGGTACGCGGCCAGGGGCTCTCCAGCCGATCCAGATGGGCGAACAGCGGGCGATCCCGCAGGGCCAGCAGACTCTCCATCACATCTTCCACCACCAGCTCGCGACCGTGGTGAAAACGCACCGCCGGGCGCAGATAGAAGCGCCAGTGACAGGGGCCTAGACACTCCCAGTGGTGGGCCAGATCCCCTTCGATTTCCCCATTTTCCTCATTTCGCCGGGTGAGGCCGTTGAAGATCTGGCGGCTCAGGTGAATTTCGGAGCGGCGCATCGGGCCGGTGGGCAGCAACTGCGGCAGCGGCCGGTAGTAGGGCACCCGCAGGATCTGGCGCCCCTCGCGGGTGGCCTGACCGAGCTGCTCTATCAGCAACGGAGTGAGCAGATCGAGGCGATCTTCGGCCAGCCGCACCGCCTGTGCCAGCTGGCCCTGACTGAGCAGCTCCCGCAAGCAGCGCCGGGTCAGGCTCTCCTGACTATCGAGCAGGGTGAGTCGGGAGCGCCGCCCCCGCCCCGCTTCTGCCGACCAGCTGAGCCAGCCCTGATCCTGCATCCGCCGCAGCAGCAGGCGAGCGTTGCGCGGGGTGCAGCAGAGCAGATCCGCCACCTCGGCGAGGCTGATCTCCCGCTCGTCGCTGCCAAGCAGCTGGGCGAGTCGTTGAAATTGCTGGTAGAGGCGACCGGTCGGCATAAAAGAGGAAATCCTGTTGCTATAAGTCATCAGTTTTTACTTCCGTATTTTAGCTCAATACTGCTGGCGAACGTGAGAACCACAGCAGAGGAACACCATCATGAGCCACGCCAACCCCCTCAAACCGAACCGGATCCAGCAGACCTTGCGCCGTTACTTCAAGCGGATCCTGCCGCGCCCCTTGCCACTTATCGAAGATCCCATGCAGCAGCTCAACCGCCTGATGCAGTGGGACATGAACCAGATCGATGACAAGGAGTATCGCCGTCGTCTCTGAGTGCAGGCCATACCAACCACTCGGGACACGCATCCCCTGTGGGCGACATTGCTTTGCCGGATCTTGCTGTTTACATCGGCCACGGGCCTGATAGATTGGACGTCTATCCATCTATAACTGCCATAAGCAACATCCAACAAGGAGTGTGTGATGAAAGATGCGACCCTGGCCTTGCACCACGGCTTTTCCAACGACCCCACCACCAAAGCGGTCGCCGTGCCCATCTACCAGACGGTGGCCTACGAGTTCGAGAGCGCCCAGCACGGGGCGGATCTGTTCAATCTGGCGGTGCCGGGCAACATCTACACCCGCATCATGAACCCCACCAACGATGTGCTGGAGCAGCGGATGGCCGCGCTGGAAGGGGGGATTGCCGCGCTCGTGGTCTCGGCAGGTTCCGCCGCCATCACCTACGCCATTCAGGCGCTGACCGCCGCCGGTGACAACATTGTCTCCACCCCTCAGCTCTATGGCGGCACCTATACCTTGTTCGCCCACATGCTGCCGAGTTTCGGGGTCGAGGTGCGCTTCGCCAGGGATGACAGCGCCGAGGCCATCGCCGCCCTTATCGACGACAAGACCAAGGCAGTCTACTGCGAGAGCATCGGCAACCCAGCAGGCAACATCGTCGATCTGGCCGCGCTGGCCAAGGCCGCCCACGCCCGTGGTGTGCCGCTCATCGTCGACAACACGGTCGCCACCCCGGTACTCTGCAAGCCCATCGAACACGGCGCTGACATAGTCGTACACAGCCTGACCAAATATGTCGGCGGCCACGGCAACTCGCTGGGTGGCGTGGTGGTCGACTCGGGCAAGTTCCCCTGGGCGGATCACGCCGAGCGCTTCCCCCAGCTGACCAAACCCGAACCCTCCTACCACGGGGTGGTCTATACCGAGGCCTTTGGCCCGGCCGCCTTTATCGGGCGGGTACGCACAGTGCCCCTGCGCAATACCGGCGCGGCGCTGGCGCCGATGAACGCCTTCCTGCTGCTGCAAGGGCTGGAGACCCTGAGCCTGCGCATGGAGCGCCACGTCGACAACGCCCTGCGGGTCGCCAACCACCTCAAGCATCACCCCAAGGTTGCCTGGGTCAGCTATGCCGGTCTGCCGGGTCACCCGCACTATCTGCTGGCGGAGAAGTACATGGCCGGTCGCCCCTCGGCCATTCTCTCGTTCGGCCTGAAAGAGGGTTACGAGGCGGGCGTGCGCTTCTACGATGCGCTGAAGATCTTCAAGCGGCTGGTCAATATCGGCGACGCCAAGTCGCTGGCCTGCCATCCCGCCTCCACCACCCATCGCCAGTTGAGCGAGGAGGAGCAGGCCAAGGCAGGCGTGAAACCGGAGATGATCCGGCTGTCGGTGGGGATCGAGGCGATCGAGGACATTCTGGCGGATCTGGATCAGGCGCTGGAGGCCTGAGTCAGTCAACGAGGGAGCGGGCATCAGCCCGCTCTTTTTTAGCCATCGGTGAACCGCCCCCCTCGCCTGCTCGTATACACCATCCTGCCACCGAATCGAGGTCGTTATGATAGTCCTGCACCACCTGAACAAATCCCGCTCCCAACGCATCATCTGGCTGCTCGAAGAGCTGGGCCAGCCCTATGAGATCAAGGCGTATCAGCGCGATGCCACCACCTTTCTGGCACCGCCCGAGCTCAAAGCCATCCACCCCCTCGGCAAGTCGCCGGTCATCGAGTTCGACGGCCGGGTGCTGGCGGAATCGGGCGCCATCACCGAGTACCTGATTGCCCGCTACGCCCCGGATCGGCTGGCGCCGGCCACAGACAGCCCGGAGTATGCCGAATATCTGCAGTGGCTCCACTTTGCCGAGAGCTCCGGCATTCTGCCGCTGCTGCTCGACATGTTCGTGCGCAAGGATGGCAGCCCGATGCGCTTCCTGCCGGACTACGCCAAGGCGGAGTGTGCCAAGGTGCTGGGCTACCTCAACGAGGTACTGGCGAATCGCCACTATCTGGTGGGGGATCGCCTATCCGGCGCCGACATCATGAACTCCTTCCTGGTGGATCTGCTGGCGCAAAGCGGCCAGCTTGCCCACTTCCCGCATCTGCAAGCCTATTGGGAACGCCTCAATACCCATCCGGCCCGTCAAAAGGCGGTAGAGCTGGAGCGCGAGCTGGATCAGCGCCCCTGATCCGAACAGCCACCATGCAAAACGCCCCGACTGTCGGGGCGTTTTTGTTATGCAGCGGGCCGCGGTTTACTTGGTAGCGGGCACCTTGTCCCGGCGCGACTTCCACCACCAGCGCAGCCGGATTTGAGAGATAAGCATCCCCGCCAGCATCAGGGCGCAACCGGCGATGGCGCGCTCATCCAGCGTCTCACCCAACAGCAACACGCCACCCACGGCGGCAAAGACGGTCTCCAGACTGAGGATGATGGCGGCATGGGCAGGATGAGCACCCCGCTGCCCCACCACCTGCAGGGTATAACCCACCCCGACCGATACCAGCCCGGCATAGAGCAGTGCCTGCCAACCGGCCACGGCACCAGCCACAGTCGGGGTTTCGATGACAAAGGCGGTGGCGAGGCTGAGCAGGCCGCAGACTACGAACTGCACCCCGGCGAGCTTGATGGGAGCAACCCGGTTGGAGTAGTGATCCACCAGCAGCAGATGCACAGCCCAGAACAGGGCACCAACTACCTGCAACAGATCGCCAAAGCCGATGGTGAACTCGTCGGTGACGCTCAACACATAGAGACCGGCCAGCGCGATGATGGCGCCGATCCAGGTATTGAGGCCGCTCTTGTGGCGCAGCAGTAGCCCCAGTACCGGCACCAGAATGATGTAGAGCCCGGTGATGAAACCGGCCTTGGCGGCAGTGGTATAGAGCAGCCCCACTTGCTGCAGGGAGGCGGCACAGAACAGCACCAGCCCGGCCAGCACACCACCGATCAGCAGTTGGCGATGGTCGCTCGCGATGGCAACAGGTTGTCGGGATTTGAGCCACCAGAGCAGCGGCAGCAGGGAGAGGGCACCGAGCAGAAAGCGCAGGCCATTGAAGGTATAGGGCCCCATGTGATCCATCCCGAGGCGCTGGGCGACAAAGCCCATACCCCAGATGGTGGCAGCCATCAGCAACATCAGATTGGAGCGCATGGCGATTCTTCCTTAAATCGGCGCGTGACGGGTTATCCGATCTAAGATACCCGCCTCCCTATCCTCTTGTCTCCACTCTTTGTCTTCGCTCTCCACGCGCTGCATCGCACTGCTTTTGAGCACAGCGAGTGTTACAGCAGCGAGGGCTTGGTGAACACGGCCAACAGGGCAATCAGTAGCAGATTGCCCCGCAGGATCCACACCACCCGGAAGTGCTGCTGGATGGAGATCATCGGCGCCTTGCCCAGACGCAGGGCGCGACGCCAGCGATAGAAGAGGCGGCTGGGATAAACGAGGGAGCCAACAATCAGCAGAAACAGCCCCATCTTGAGGCCGTGAGCAGGATGGGCAAAGATCTCTGCCACCGAGCTGGCATGCTCGAGGGCCAGCAGACACCCGGTGGCAAAGATGGAGAAGAGCGCCAGCGCAGCCACCCCATCTGCCAGCAGCAGACGGCGCACTCGCAGCATGTTCAGGCCGCGCCGAAAGATCAGATACTCGACACAGAGGGCAAGGATTAGCACCGCTATGCTGCCATAATGAATCATTGAGAGCAGAGTGTGGTTCAGCATCGGAAACATCTCATTTTCTGCCTTTAGACGAGCCGCACAGCATCATATATGCTGGTGTCACCCGAGACGAAAAGGATCTGTTCATGTCCCCCGCCAAGCCCAAGAACACTTGGTCTTTGATCACCCGCATGCGGCTGGGCCTCCTCTTGCTCTTTATCCCTGTGTTGCTGCTCGGCAGCATCTACTACCTGCATATGGAGCGCACCCTGCGCCACGAGCAGCAACAATATCTGATTGCTCGCAACACCCAGTATTTCCATACCCTGATCGAACCCTATCTGGCGACCCTCAAACGCCAGTTTACGCTCATTTATCAGCAGGTAAATTATCGGGATTTCAGCGGCCCGGAGATCCGCAACGGCGAGCGCTACCTGCAACAGTGGCAGGCCTATCACAAGGTGATGGAGCTCGATTACGTCTACGTGGGCACCGAGCATCGCAAGATGCTGATCCACCCCTCCTGGCAGGCCGACGAGAAGTTCGATCCCAGAACCCGCCCCTGGTATCTGCTGGCCGCCAGCCATCCCGGACAGATTGTCTGGACCGCTCCTTATTACGACTACACCTTGGGCACCCTCACTATGGCGCTGGCCAGGGTGATTGAAGATCCTGACGGCAAGCGGGTTGGCGTACTCTCGCTGGATACCCAGCTCACCCCCCTCGCCAGCTGGCTAAACAGTCGGCATGATCAGAGTCACCATCTGGGCAATGGTTATCAGATCCTGCTCAACCATGACGGGCTGGTGCTGGCCCATCCGGATCGCGAACGGGTATTCAAACCCCTCGCCCACCCCGACTGGCTGGCCCGGATGCAACAGCCGCAGGGCTTTTTCCTCGATGATGCCAGCGGCATGATGGTCTCCTACTACCGCATCCCCGAGCAGCGCTGGATCCTGCTCAGCGTCGAGCCGACTGCCAGCATGCAGCAGGTGATCGACAGCGTCTCCATCAACGTCCAGCTGATGATTGCCGTCGCCTGCATTCTCTATCTGCTGCTGGCCCTGCTCTGGTCCCGCTACTTCCGCCGCATGCTGGGGGAGATCACCCTGCTGATCCGCGCCAGCCGCTCCGGCGGTATCGCCTACAACGGCCGCCGTATGCTGGAGCTGGCCAAGGTCTATGAAGAGATGGATGCCGCCAGCCAGGACTTTGCCCAGATCCGCCTGCAAGCCCATCAGGACAAACTCACCGGGCTCTACAACCGTCGCTTCTTCGACGAGTGCCTGCAGAAGCAGCTCAACAGTGGCGCTCCCTTCGGGGTGGTGATGTTCGATCTGGATGACTTCAAACGGGTCAACGATACCCACGGCCATCAGGCGGGGGATGTGGTGCTCAAGCGGGTGAGCAAGCTGGGCATGAATCTGTTCCACGAGTGGGGCTGGTTCTGCCGCTATGGCGGCGAGGAGCTGGTGCTGATCTTCCGTTACGGCGAAGAGCAGCCGATGCTCCCCTCCCTGCTGGAAGCGTTCCGGCTCGGGGTGGAGCAGCTGGAGTGGCGCGAACCCGATCTCACCATCACCATCAGCGGCGGGGTGGCTTTCAGCCGCTCCGGGCTCTCGGCCAAAGAGCTGGTGGAGCTGGCCGACAAGGGGGTCTATCAGGCCAAGCGGGAGGGGAAAAACCGTATCTGCTTCCCGCTGCGCCACACCCCTCACCAGAGTGCCGAGGAGGATATTCCCGCCTTTGGCGAGCCCCGACAACAAACCAACGAGGGGTAGCTACAGCTGCCATCACCAACCACAACGCCGTCAGCAAGAACAAAGAGAGAGGCTCCAGCCTCTCTCTTTGTTTTTCGTGCTTCTTGCCGCACGTTAAGCCTGTGTGGCGCGCGGCTCAGCGCTGCCACTCCAGCACAGGCCAGCCCAGCTCCTCGGCTTGCTGGCGCAGCGCGGGGGCCGGATTGACCGCATGGGGATGGCTCACCGCCCGCAGCATGGGCAGATCATTGTGAGAGTCGCTGTAGCCAAAGCTCCCCTGCCAGAGGTGGTCCCTGCCTGCAAACAGCTGGTTGATGCGGGCCACCTTGCCTTCGCGAAAGCTGAGGGTGCCGCGGGTCTGGCCGGTCAGCATCCACTCCTCCTCATCGAGCAGAATGGCGACGCAGTGATCCATCCCCAGCATCTTCGCCATGGGGGCCACCAGATGCTCGCCGGAGGCGGAGATGAGCACCAGCTCGTCGCCCCGCTCCCGATGCCATTCGATACGCGCCAACCCCTCGGGGTAGAGGCGCTCGCGCAGCACCTGCTCGGCAAAGCGGGCACAGAGCGAGTCGAGCCACTGGCGCGTCTTGCCCGCCAGCGGTTGCAGGGTGAAGGCCATATACTGGTGCATGTCCATCTTGCCCTGATGGTAGAGGGACATCATGGCCTGCTCCTCAGCGATCATGCTGGCGGGCGCCAGCTCCTCGGCCACCATGTACTCCAGCCAGAGGCTGGCGGAATCCCCCGCAATCAGGGTCTCGTCCAGATCAAACAGTGCCAGTGCCATGAGGGCTCCTTGCGGTAACAACAAAAATGAAACGAGGCGTCATGCTACCTCACAGAGTTGATCCCGGGCCACCGCCAGGGTCACAGCACTGCCGGTGGCCAGCAGATCGCCAGCCGAACGGTTGAGGCAATCCACCGTCAACAGCCCCGCCTCGCACTCCACCTGATAGCGGATCACGTTGCCGAGCAGCTGTTGCTGGCGAACGATGCCGGGCAGGCTGGGTTCGCTGCTGGTCGCCCCTGCGGGCAGCAGGGTGATGGACTCAGGCCGCAGCGCCAGCTTGCCCTGAAAACGGGGGCCGAACAGCGACTTGCCCTGCTCGGCGCCAAGCAGGTTGTAGTTGCCGATAAAGCCTGCCACAAACTCGCTGGCGGGACGGGTATAGATCTGCTCCGGCGTGCCGCTCTGCACGATGGATCCCTTGTTCATCAGGAAGATCCGATCCGATATGGTAAGCGCCTCCTCCTGATCGTGGGTCACGAAGATGGTGGTGAGCTCAAGGCGCTGCTGGATCTCGCGGATCTGCTGGCGCAGGCTGCGGCGGATGCGGGCATCCAGCGCCGAGAGCGGCTCATCCAGCAAGAGGATCCGCGGCTGCACCACCAGCGCCCGGGCCAGTGCCACCCGCTGGCGCTGACCGCCGGAGAGCTCGGCCGGATAGCGGCGCTCGAAGCCGGTCAGCTCCACCAGTTCCAGCGCCTCCTGCACGCTGGCGGCGAGATCCCGTCCCGGCTGGGGCTTCATCTTGAGGCCGAAGGCAACGTTGTCCCACACCGTCATGTTGGGGAAGAGCGCATAACTCTGGAACACCATGCCGATGCCCCGCTTCTGGGGCGCCTGCCAGGTGATCTCTTCACCGGCCACCCGCACCTGGCCGCCATCCACCGGAGTGAGCCCCGCCAGCGCCCGCAGCAGGGTGGACTTGCCGCAGCCGGAGGGGCCGAGCAGGGTCACCAGCTCCCCCTTGCGAATGCCGAATTCGATCCCCTCGAACACCGGCGTATCGCCGTAGGATTTGTGCAACTGATTGACTTCTAAATGAAACATCTTGGATCACCGATGAAATCTGTTGGCTGCCCAGGTGAGCAGCAGGGTCAGCAGGAAGTAGCTCATCACCAGCGCACTGGTGAAGTGGCCCGAGGTGGCGCGCATGTTGTAGAGATAGACCTGCAGGGTCTCGTAACGGGTGCCCACCAGCATGTTGGCAAACACGAACTCGCCGAGCAGGAAGGAGAGGGAGAGAAACAGGGCAGCCAGCAACCCCTTGCGCAGACAAGGGATCACCACCAGCAGGAAGGCCCGCCGACTACTGGCCCCCAGCAGATGGGCAGCATCCATCAAATCCCTGAGCGGTACCCCTTGCAGGCTGTTGGCCAGTGCCCGGTACATGAAGGGGAGCACCACGGTGAACCAGGTGCCGATCAGGATCCACGGTGTGCCGATAATGGGCAGGACACCATCGGCGTAGATCTGCAGCAGCCCCACTGACGAGACCACAGGTGGCACCGCGAAGGGGAGCAGGATCAGCAGGTTCATCCAGGGATCCAGCTTGGGGAAGTAGTAGGCCACCACCAGCACGGTCGGCACCAGCACCAGGGTCCCCAGCAGCAGGGTGGCGAAGCAGACCAGGAGGCTGCGGCCAAACGCCGCGAGAAAGCGCGGATCGCCCCACAGCTTGAGATACCAGTCGAGGGTAAAGCCGTCCGGCAGCAGGGTCGCCCCCCAACGGGTGGAGATGGAGTAGAGAAAGGTAGCCAGCAGCGGCAGCAGCAGGGTGGCGACCAGCCCACCCAGCACCCACTTGGGCCAGCGCGGCGTCAAATCATGCATGGGATTGCCCCCTGTTCACATAGCTCTTTTTCAGCAGCCACTGGTTGGCGGCCGTCACCACCCCCAGCAGCACCATCAGGATCACCGCCAGCGCCGCCGCCATATTGGGCTCGAGGAAGATATCTCCGGAGACCAGACTGGCCACCCGGATGGTCACCAGATTGAAGTTGCCGGTGGTGAGGGCGTAGGCGGAGGCATAGGCCCCCACCGCGTTGGCAAACAGGATGATCAGGGTGCCGAGCAGCGCAGGCGTCAGCACAGGCAGCGCCACGTGCCACACATATTGGCGCTTGCTCGCGCCGAGCAGCGCGGCAGCCTGTGGCCACTCATCCTGCAGCGCATCGAACGCCGGGTAGAGCAGCAGCAGGGCGAGCGGGATCTGGAAGTAGGTGTAGATGAGGATAAGGCCGCTACCCGAGTAGAGGTTGAAGCCGTCGATCAATCCCCATGATTTCAGCAGCAGGGTCACCGCACCATTGATGCCGAGAATGATGATAAAGGCGAATGCCAGCGGCACCCCACTGAAGTTGCCGGTCATGGTGACGAAGGCCAACAGTACCCGCTTGACCCGCTCGCAGCTGTGACGCAGCGCCGCCGCCCCGAGGGTGCCGATGGCAAGCCCCGCCAGACTGGCGATACCGGCAATGCGCAACGAGTTGCCGAACGATTGCAGGTAGAAGGGGGAGCTCAAAATCTCCCGGTAGTAGTCGAGGCCCCAGCCATCGGGGGTCTGAAAGCTGCCCACCAGCACCCACACCATGGGGGCAAGCTGGAACAGGATCATCAAGAGGATAAACGGCAGCAATACCAGTGCGGGCAGCCAGTGGCGGCGCACCCGGAGCTTGGTGGCCACGGGTTGATCCGCGAGGATCTCGGTGGTGGCAGGCATCATCAGTGCACCTCGCGCATAAAAGCGGCCTTGAGCAGCGGTGGCGCCGCCGGCTTGTCGTGGGGGATGCCCAGCAGATCCGCCATCAGGGCGCAGAGCTGGGTCTGGGCAATCGCCACTCCATCCGGCCAGCGCTCGATAAAGGCATCGCCAAACAGCCAGAGTGGCACGGTGCGCTCTTCCGGCAGGGTGCCGCCGTGGCTCAGGTCGTTGTTCATGCCGTGATCCGAGGTGACTACCACCTGATACCCCTCCGCCAGCCACTGGGGCAGCAGATCGGCCAACAGGCTGTCCATCCGGCACGCCTGATTGCGGTACTGGCGGGAATCGAGGCCAAACTTGTGGCCTGCATCGTCCACCCCCATCGGATGGATCAGCAGAAAATCGGGATCGTACTGGCTGCGCAGCCACTCGCCATCCATCAGCAGATGGCTGTCGGGATAGTTGTCATCCCAGTAGAAGCAGCCGTGCTGGATCGGCAACTGCTCGTCATGAGTAAAGCGATCACGGGCACCCAGCCAGGGGCTACGGTTGTAGAGTTCGCTCACCCAATGGTAGGCCGCCGCTGCGGTGCGTTTGCCCGCAGCGCGGGCCAGATGGAAGATGGAGTCATGCAGACTGAGGCGACTCACCCCGTTGTGGGTGATGCCGCTCACCACCGGCGGCACGCCGGTCAGGATGCACTCGTAGAGGGGTCGGGAGAGAGACGGCAGGGCAGCATTCAGGGTCGTATGCAGGCCCCGCCCCGCCTCCACCATGCCACCGAGGTAGCCCATGGTGTGAGCTACCTCGGCTGCCAGACCATCCACAAGTACCACTATCACCTTGTGTTGCACTGGATTCCCTTACTGCATGTTGATCATGACGGTTTCTTGCCATTGGCGCGGCAGGGCCTTGGAGCTCTGCTCCCAGGCGGCGTGATCCTGCACCGGCTTGGCATTGGCGTACTGCTCGGCTGGCAGCAGCTTGGCCTTCACATCATCCGGCAGAGTCACGTTGCTGCGGATCGGGCGGGCGTAGCCGCGGGCCAGGTTGATTTGACCGGCATCGGAGAGGATGTATTCACGGGCCAGTTTGGCGGCGTTGGGGTTCTTGGCCCACTTGTTGATGATGGTGGTGTAACCGGCGATGACGGAGCCGTCGCTCGGGATCACCACATCAAACTTCTTGGGGTCGATCTGGTCGCGGTAGTTGAGGGCGTTGAAGTCCCACAGCACACCCACTTCCACCTCACCCTTCTCGATGTTGGCGATGGTGGGATCGTTCAGGGAGAGACGACCCTGCTTGGCCAGCTGGCCGAACAACTCCAGCGCGGGCTTGAGATTCTTCTCGCTACCACCGGTGGCATAGGCCGCCGCCAGCACGCCGTTGTTGGCCTGGGAGGCAACGCCCACATCACCCAGCGTCACCTTGTAGTCACCACCCAGCAGGGATTGCCAGCTGGTGGGGGCTGCCTTGACCAGATCCTTGTTGATCAGGAAGGCGATGGTGCCGGTATAGGCCAGCATCCAGTGACCGTCCGCATCCTTGGCCCAGTTGGGAATATCAGCCCAGGTGGAAGGTTTGTAGGGCTGGGTAACACCCTGCTTGACCGCAACCGGGCCGAAGGCACCACCCACGTCGCCGATATCGGCGGTGGCATTGGCCTTCTCGGCGGCGAACTTGGCGATCTCCTGCGCCGAGCTCATGTCGGTATCCTGATGCTTGATGCCGTAGATGCTGCCCAGCTGCTGCCAGGTATCCTTCCAGTTGGCCCAGCTGTCGGGCATACCGATGCTGTGGAGCTGGCCTTCGCCACGGGCGGCCTTTTCGAGATCCGCGATATTTTCGGCTGCATAGCTATTTGTGGCAAACAACGGTTGGCTGATGGCCACCATGGCCAGTGCACTTGCGATCACGCTTTTCATCATCCCATCCCTCTGGACTAGGTCAGTTAAGGTTCGAGAGGGATGCTAGAGGGGAATTGTGACGGTGGCGGGGCGCTTTAATGGCAGTTTGATGACAATCACCCTGTCATGGCGCTGTCATCCACAGCGGTTACAACTCTGAACCCGAGTGAGGCTGGACTATTCCAGTAAGGGATTGGCCAGCCACCCGCCTTCTGAATAAGCAACAGGGACAAGAGTGTGACCGAGCCGAGATTGAGCGAGCAGAGAGTGAACGAACAGAGCATGGCCGATGGCCGCGTCTCCTCCAAGTGCGAACAGATTTGCCAGACCCTGCGCCGCTATATCGGCAGCGGCCAATTGGGGGCCGGGCAGCAGCTGCCCGCCGAACGGGCTCTGAGCGAACGCTTCGCCACCACCCGCATCACCATCAAGGAGGCGCTCTCCAGCCTCGAAGCAGACGGCCTTATCTACCGTGCCGAACGGCGCGGCTGGTTTGTGGCGCCACCCCGCCTCACCTACGATCCCGCCATCCACACCCACTTTCACCAGTGGATCGGCGAGCAGCAGCGCACCGCCGAAACCCGGGTGCTGGCCCACGGCAGCGAACTTGCCAGCAGCGAACTGTGCCGCTGGATGGGGCTGGAACCCTTCACTCCACTTTATGAGATCCGCCGCCAGCGGCTGATCGACGGCCGCCCGGTGCTTCATGTCAGCCACCACCTGCTGGCGAGCCGCTTTCCCGATATCGCCAGCGCGCCGCTGGCCAGCTCCCTCACCGAGCTCTATCAGCAGCGCTATGGCATAGGCCAGGGCGGGGCGAGTCTCGAGATCACCCCCTCGGCGGCGCGGGGCGCCATCGCCCGCGCCCTCAATCTGGCGGAGGGGAGCGCGGTACTGCGGCTGGTGCGGGTCAATTACGACGAGCGAGGCGGTCTGGTGGATTGCGATATCGAGCACTGGCGGCCGGATGCGATCCGCATCTGTCTGGATACGCGAGCATTGCAGCCGCTCGCAGGCAAGCTGCAACAAACCCGGGTCGCCGATTAGACTCCAGCCAACAGAGCGGATCCCGCAGGATCCGCCGGGATCAGTTGTCGATATTGGGGATCATGTCATCGAAGCTCTGGTAGCCGCAGTCGGCCAGTTGCAGCGACATGGTGTAGGTCTTGGCGTGCTCCTGCTGGCCGATGGCGGGGCGGTTGAGCTTGATCTCCTGATGCCAGTACTCCTTCATCCGGTCGATCAGCGCCATCGCCTCTCCCTCGTTGAGGTGCAGCTGGCAGAGCGCCATATAGTTGTTCGACTTGTGCATGTTCTCCACCAGATACTCCCCCAGCACCGACATTGCCTGCCGCGCCTGCTGACGGGCGAAACGGCTGTGCTGCTCGAAGCTGATCCGCTCGCTGATGAGGAAGTGGTAACTGTTGTCGATACCGAGCTGCAAAATGCCAAGCTTCTCCAGCTTGCGCAGATAGAGATAGCAGGAGGCATCGGTCAGGCCGTACTCCCGCTTGAGATCGATCAGCGTCTTGTCGCGCCAGAAGATATTAGCGAGAAAGGCGTAAAGCCCCGGCTCGTTGTGAAACGCCTCGTCCTGCTCCTGAGTGAAGACGGCGCGGCGGCTCTGGGCGTCCTGAGTGCGATCCAGCAACTCCTCGAACGAGAGCCCCACCAAATGGCAGATCTCCAGCAGAGTATCGAACGGCAGCGAGGGCTTGTTCATCATCCGTTTCACGGTCGCGATGGAGACACCCATGGCTTCTGCCAGGGTCTGATAGCGGATCCCCTTGTCGGTCAGGGTCTTCTTCAGGGTGTCGAGAATATTGTTGGCCAGGGTCTGGCTGTAGGTCATGCCACTCTTCCTTGTTATCGCACTTTCATTGCATGGTTATGCCGAGTCAGCTTCTGACCTGTTTTTACCTTCAAGGCTCAGATATTGACACCGAAAAAACAGCCTAGAGAAAAAATCGCCTACAACGCCCATCAGGACAGACCAGTTGAACGATGAGGTCTCAAAATCTGACACCAGACAGTGCATATCTTTCAACCCGCAAACATTTTGCTAGTGCTGCATAGAACATCGCGCATAATCGAAACGTATCGAATTCAAGACCCTTCCTGGTTGAGAAATCGATTGTTTGCTTCCAAATTTTTATCTTTTAAACCGTAAGGTTTTTTCTCTTTCCTGGCATTGGGCGGCGCTGATAGCACCGCCCTTTTCTTTTCCCTGAATTCGCAGGTCAGGTCAAGGGCCTCGGCAAGGGGAAGTGTCACAGGCCACCCGCCGCCCACTGATGCGCCAGTCACCACGACCGTTCTGGCAAGGTATCCTAAACGGCCATCAATACCGTGTTATTGCCATTCAATATATTTAAATGGCTTGATTGGAAAGCTTCATTAAATATAAAAACGAATATAATAAAGTTATTTAAAACTCCAAAAACCTATCTTTTAAATGGCTTGTGTATATAAGCAAACAAAATTAATCAGGCCGCACGACCCATATCTGCTTATCGCGCCTCATGCCCACCCCAACAACTGCGGCCGGGTGAAGAGAAAAGCCACCCACAAGCGCCCATTCGCGTATCTGATGGGCAACATGGTCCACGTAAAAACAGCCTCAAAAGACCACCAAAACCCTCAATGGGAACAATCCCAAACCTCAAAAAGAGCAAAAAACAGGCAAAAAGATAGATTTTTTTCTCACGGTTTCACCTTGTGAGGCGTTCAAAAAATCATCGAAAAGAGCCTGACGCCTGTGAGTGACATCTGAGATGCCAATTTTTAGACAGCTCATCATGGTCACTCTCGAATAAAAATTAAATGCCGATATAAATCAATCATATAGAATCAAAATCGAACTCACAGCCTGTCATTTGCCTCACCAGTTAATTATTTAAACCTCAATAAAGCTAAAACTCTAATAACACCATTTATTAAACAAAATGCCCCTGCTTGCAGCCAGTCATATTTAGAAGAATGGGGAAATCACTCTCTTGTTATTCAGAAATTCGCTGACTATACTGCGGCCCCTCTGTGAAAGCAGAGCGATGACGGAAATATAAAAAGCTTCATGGATTGAGCAATATAAATCACACGCAGTTCACGCAACACAAGGTTATTTATCCATGAACAAGTTTAATAAAATTGCCGCTTTCTCCCTGCTTGCTCTGGCCATGAATGGCGGCGCCCATGCCGAAGGCTGGTATGCAGGTCTGGATCTGACCACCTCCAAGATGGATCTCGATGGTGCTGCCAAAGACGTCTATGACGCCAAGCTCATCGATGACCAACTCGACGGCGGCAGCCTGATCGTGGGTTACAGCTTCAAACCCTGGCTAGCCGTTGAAGGTGGCCTGCACGCCCAACAGATGGATCAGCTGGTCTGGGTGACCTCCCCGATTGCAACCGGCTTTGCCGACACCACCATCGAAACCCGCAGCATCAGCCTGGCCGCCAAGCTGAGCCAGCCGCTGGCCTGGGGCTTCAGCGCCTATGCCAAACCGGGTATCGCCTACACCCGCACCGAAGTGGAAGTTGTCGGCAACGCCACTCTCCTCGGTTTCAGCGGTCAGGGAAGCAAGAGCGCAACCAAGAGCAAGGTACACCCCAATCTGGAAGTAGGTCTGGACTACGCCTTCAACGACCACTTCTCTGCCGGTATCGGTTACGAGCGCCAGTTCGACGCCCTGAGCCTGGGTGACGAGCACTACTCTCTGGATACCTTCAAGCTGGGTCTGCGCTACCACTTCTAAGTCGCGCCGAGTCAGTAACAATACAAAAGGGCCGCAGGTTTCAAACCTGCGGCCCTTTTTACTGCTCTTTTTCCGTACCCCGCGTTAGCAGATCTGGTCTTTACCCAGCTGCTTGGCCTGATAGAGCGCCCGATCGGCACGTACCATCAGGCTCTCCTTCTGCTCATCCTGCTGATACTCCGCCAGCCCGAAGCTCATGGTAGCGGGCGCATGGGGGCTGATGGGCTCGCTCGCCATCAATGCCTGAAATTTGCTCGCCACCACCAGCGCATCCTCGCGGCCGGTGTTGGGCAGCAACACCATAAACTCGTCACCGCCCCAGCGGGCCAGCAGATCGATCTCGCGGATATGGCGGCGCACCAGCGCCACTATGTTGATCAGAGTCTGATCCCCGGCGTTGTGGCCATAGCTGTCGTTGATCTGCTTGAAGTTGTCCACATCCATGGCGATCACCGTAAACGGCTGATGGAAGCGGCGCGCCCGCTCGCACTCCAGCTGCAACGCCCGCTCCAGCCGATAGCGGCTGGCGGCGCCAGTCAGGGCATCGGTCTCTGCCAGCAGACGGTTCTCCTCGGCTTTCTGTTGCAGTGCCTCGTTGAGTCGCACCAGCTCGGCGGTGCGCTCGGCAACCTGTTGCTCCAGCGACTGATTGCGCCGCTCCAGCTGTTCCAGCAACAACTTGCTGGCGTGGATATCGCGATGGGCGCCGATCATCCGCGCTACAGACCCGTCGGGATTGCGCTCAATGATGCGGCCGCAATCCTCAATCCAGAGGTAACTGCCATCCCGGCAGCGGCAACGGTACTCGGCACGATACTCATGGGCGCTGCCGCTCAGACAGAGATCGAACTTCGCCATCACTGCCGCCAGATCGTCGGGGTGGATCACGTTCTCCCAGGTGAAGACGGTATTGCCGAGGGAGTGAGGCTCGTAACCCAGCATCCGGTACCAGCCGGGGTTGCGATAGACAAAACCGGTATTGGCATGCCAATCCCAGATGCCATCGCTGGTCACCTCCAGAATGCCATGCACCACGGCCTCGCTGACATCCGAGATCCTGATCGTGTCACTGTCCTGCACCATAGCAGTTATCCTTGTTCTTCCGCCCCGCGCCACCACGGGGAATCGTGCTGTTGTCGTGAGGCGCTACCTTGGCATATTGCAACAGAACTGTCAGCCAGAACCCCACCGCACCACCGTTTCCCCGGTTATCGGCCACTCACGGCGCAGGCTGAATCAGGGTGGCCATAAGTGTGGCTCAAGCGCGCCCCATTTACCGGATTTAACTCACGATTCAGTCATTTGGGGGATGGGAATAAATGAGGGGATACGCTGGAGCAACCACAGAGGTCACTCGGCCAGAGTCAGTCGATAAAAATCCGTCTCCTGATGTTTCGGATTGGGGCGCAGAAATACCCAGCCACAGCGCCGGTAATGATTCAAGGCCCGCACATTGGTGCGACTCACGGAGAGCATCGCCCATTTACAACCCGCCCCCAGCAACTGCTGGCGAATATAGGCCTGCAACACGGCAGCCAAACCGGTGCCACGATATTCGGGGAACAGATAAATCAGCTGCACATAACCGGTCTCGGGCTCATCGGAAAAGCTGCGAAACTCCAGCTGGCCCACCCGTTGTTCACCCGCCCAGACATGAAGGTAGTGCCATTGCGCTTGCCCCAGCCTTTCGCGGATCCGCTCCCGATAGCCGTCGATAAAGTCGGCAAAACCATCATGGGTATGAAAGCTGCAAAAATAGGCATCCCTGCGCGCCTGCACACAGAGCTCGTAATCCCGCTCCAGATCGATGGTGTTAAATTCAAGTTTCAAGCAATGACATCCTGTCATGTGTGGGTTGGATGTAGGGTGTAATAAGCGCAGCGCATTACACCTTTTGGCAGATAAATAGCAGCGGTGCAATTCACTTCGTTCTTTGCACCCTACCCCTCACCCCGCCCTCTCCCGGAGGGAGAGGGAATAAATCAGCATCGGGGATATGAGGTTGGCAATCGCGTGTATATCCACGAAGCCGAATCTCCCTTCTCCCCTTGCGGGAGAAGGGTCGGGGATGAGGGGAAGGAAAAAGAGATTACGCGGTAAACGTTGGGCTTCATTACGCTCAGCCACAACCTACACAATCGGTAGGTTGGTGCTGAGCCTGCGAAGCCCAACATGCGAGTTCAGCTTATAAGCATGTAAATAGTTCCATTGCGGTCATATTTGAAGGTAAACTGACGACAATTGCAAAATACAATTTACATTACTTCATGGTTTTATTAAATGAACAGCATTATTAATGACTTACTCTCAAAAGGTAAAGAAGGTCTCTGGTGGGACTTCAAACAAAAATTCCACAACAATATGGCTGCAATGGTCCATGATATTCTATGTATGGCTAATGTAATTCACAATGGGAATAGATACATAGCTTTCGGAATATCTGATTCATTAGAAGTAGTTGGATTAAATGACAGTGATAAAAAATATACTCAAGCAGATATTATCACTGCGCTTAGAAGACTAAGTTTTAGTGAAGATAACATCCCAAACATTCAGCTTGAATTTTTACAATTTAATGAAGCCAAGTTAGCAATCCTAACAATATTTAATGAGCCTTTAAAACCATATTACCTGACAAAAGAATACAGTTATCAAGGTAAATCCATACGAGCTGGTGTTGTTTATTCACGGACAAATGATGCTAATACGCCATTAGATTCATGTGCCAATCCAATTGACGTCAGAACGATGTGGCGTGAAAGATTCGGCCTCAACCTAAAAGCCCCTGATAGATTCTCCATTCTTTTAGAAGATGCCAAATGTTGGGACTATGACGGTATTAGCCAAGCCTTCTATTCTAATGATCCTGATTTCACTATTGAGATTGGAAATGTAGAACATGAGGGGGGTAATTATTGGTGGCAAAACCAATATTTTGAGAATACAAGACAGTTTGACTACCACTTAAAATATAAGAACAGAATTATTAAGACCTTGCCTGTTGTTAATTACTACAATGAGGGTTTGACTATACCATTCCCAAGCATTGAGTTTATTACCTATCCAGAAGCTCAAGATGGGTTAAATGCCGAATTTTACTGTGAGATTTACTATTATAAAAAAGGAACTATTGAATATAGTTTATTTCAACACATAAGAAAAAGTGAAGTGCATTGTGATACATATCAAACACTGTCTACACCAATCACAACCCAACTGAAACCACCCATAATAAAATTGCCATTTTTTATAATTAACAGTGACAGTGAACTAAATGAACTGTCCAAGAAATTCATGGAAAAATATCATGAGTTTAATTCCTGTAAGTCAGATTTAATGAGAAAGCGTTACCCTGACGAAAATTATAATAGATGGGATGTTGAAAAAGTTTTTTCGGAGTGGGTTTTTGAGCAAATAAATCCTCCCTCTGAATTTTCAATTAGTGAATGACATTAAAACGGCGGCAACTCCCTTTACCGCCATCCAATCGCTTACTCCCCCAACCTCTCCGCCAATCCGGAATAACGCTCAGTCTTTTTCCGCACCGCTTGGGCCAGCAGGGCGCGATCGCCGTAGAGATCGAGCCGGGCCTTGGCGCGGGTGATGCCGGTATAGACCAGCTCGCGGGTCAGCAGCGGGCTGGGGCTGTCGGGCAACACCAGCACGGTATGGGCAAACTCCGAACCCTGGGATTTGTGGATGGTCATGGCGTAGACCGTCTCGTGGGGCGGCAATCGGCTTGGCAGCAGGGCGCGCAGAGAGCCATCCGGCTGCTCAAACCATACCTTTAACCGGCCAGTTTCGTCGGGCAGGCAGAGCCCCATATCGCCGTTATAGAGGCCAACGCCGTGGTCATTGCGCACCACCATCACCGGGCGACCGGCATACCAGTCGCCATCGCGGGCAATGAGGCCTGCCCGTGACAGGGCCAGTTCCAGCCGCTCGTTTAGCCCCAACACGCCAAACGGGCCATCGCGCAGGGCGCAGAGGATCTGGAAGCTGTTGAATGCCTTGAACACGGCGGCGGGCGCTTCCCCCGCGCGGGCCGCCTTCAGATAGGCACCGTAGCCGGCCACCCCCTGGGCAATCAGGGCGTCGTAGGCCTCCCCGGCCCAGGGATGCAGGCTGATATCGGCAAAGCCCATACCCCAGACTGATTCCACCGCCGTGGCATCGCCGCTGTTGCAGGCGCGCGCCAGCTGGCCGATGCCGGAGTGCTGATCAAAGCGCCAGCTCTTGGCCAGCAAGCAGAGGCTGTCACGCACCGGAGCCCCTGCGGGCGTGCCCTGCAGGCGGTAGCCGGTCTGGCGGGAGAGCCACTCCGCCTGCGCCGGGCTGATGCCCTGTTCGATAAAGCTGCAGATATCGCCGAGCACGGCCCCCGCCTCCACCGAGGCGAGCTGATCCTTGTCGCCGAGCAGGATCAGGCGGGCGTGGCTCGGCAGTGCATCGAGCAGCCGTGCCATCATCGGCAAATCGACCATGGAGGCCTCATCCACCACCAGCAAGTCGAGGTGCAGCGGGTTGCCCGCGTGGTGGCGGAACTGGCTGCGCCCCGGAATGACCCCGAGCAGCCGGTGCAGGGTGCCCGCTTCGGTGGGGATCGCCTCCACCCACTCGGGGGGCAGATCGAGGGCCTGCAGGGCAGAACCGATACTCTCGGTGAGGCGCGCCGCCGCCTTGCCGGTGGGGGCCACCAGCCGGATCGCTGGCGCCTTGCCCGCTTGCAGGCCGGTCTCCACCAGAATGGCGAGCAGTTTGGCCACAGTCGTGGTCTTGCCGGTGCCGGGGCCGCCGGAGATCACCGCAAAGGGGCGCGCCGCCGCGGTGGCCGCCGCCAGCTTCTGACCGTTGCAGCAGAGCGCCTCGGGCACCAGCGTATCCAGCTTGCTCAAGTCGCTCGCCGCCTGGGCGCTGGCGAGCAGCGCCTCGATGGCGGGCCAATCCACTTCATTGGGAAACACCAGATCGAGATACTTCTCGATAAAGTGGCGGGCCGAGAAGTCGGGGGCGAGGCGGGCCTTGAGCAGCGCCGCGAACACCAGCCCGTAGTCGCGGGCAAACAGCCGCGACAGAGCCGGGGCTATCTCCGGCCATTCGGCACGTTCACTCAAAGCGCGCAGATGGCGGGCCACCCCCTGCTCATGATCGTGGTAGCGAGTGAGGTAGAGCCGCCCGCGCCACAGCCGCAGCAGCCAGCGCGGGGCAGGCCCCTCATCCTGTTCGGTACCAACCAGGGGACTCTCTGCAAACAGGGCGGGCCAGCGGGCAGGATCCGCCAGATCCCCCAGCAGATCCCGGCTCTGCTGGGGATCCAGCCCGAACGGGCGCAGGGATCCGGCAGTCAACATTTCAAGCGGCAAACAGACATGGCCGCGCCCCAGCTCGAAGCAGGTGAGCGCCGCCCCCAGCACCAGCTCGGGGCTGCCGCCAAGGTCGGCCACCAGCCTGGCAAATTGCAGATCCAGCTGGCGGATGCGGCCAGCCAGCGCCAGTGTTTTGAGCCGTTCAACCATCATTGTGCTGGCTGCGGTGCTGGCTGCGGTGCTGATCATGGTGCCGATCATGTCTCTACCTCGTTCAATGGATGAGATCCTGCTGTGGGTGTCTCACAACCTTCGCTAAACAACTTATCCAGCCCCAGCACCAGTTCACGGCTCGGGCGGGTATGGAAAATGCCCCCCTGCGGCATGCCGCGCAGGAACAGATAGAAAACGCCGCCAAAGTGCTGCTCGAAGTCGTAGCCCGGCAGGCGCAAAGTGAGCAGCCGGTGCAGCGCCACCGAGTAGAGCTGGTATTGCAGGTCGTAGCGATGCTCCGCCATCGCCCGCTCCAGCGCCGGACGGCTGTAATCGGCGGGGCTCATGCCGAGGTGGTTGGATTTGTAGTCGAGCAGATACCAGCGCCCCTGCCACTCGAACACCAGATCGATAAAGCCCTTGAGCATCCCCTGCACAGTGGCAAAGCTGAGCGGCTTGTTGCCCCGCGACAGCGGGTCATGCTGCTGGCAGAGGGCGGTCAGCGCCGGGGCCGTCACCCGCCCCATGGGCAGGAAGAACTCCAGCTCCACCTGCTTGCGCTCGGGGGCCAGATCCCGCAGCCGCACCGGCTCGCCAAAGCCTGTATCGAGCTGGGTATCCAGCACCGCCTCCACCTGCTGTTGCAGCACTGGGGCCCAACTCTCGTCAAAACCATCCTGCGCCAACAGCGCGGCGATATGCTCCGCCAGCGGCTCGCCCGCGGCGCTTTGAAAGTCGATGGTCTCGAACAGGCTGTGCAGCAGGGTGCCGGGGCGCGCCCCTTTCGGGAAGGTGAAGATGGAGGGCTGGGGCGCCTCGTCCGGTTGCTCGGCAGCCAATGCAGCCGCCTCGGTCACTACCTCGTCATCGAAACCAGGATTGGCGAGTACGCCCTTGCTGTGACCGTGGCCCTGCGCCGCCAGCCCGGAGTAGGAGCTGATCCACCAGTCCCGCTCAAGGGAACCTGTAAAGTGGCGCACCTGCGGCTCGCCCAGCTGCTCCTCCTCTGGCGGCAGCGGGGCCGGACGGGTGAGCGAGGGCTCACCGACGGCCACCCCGGGCAGCGCCTGTGCCAGCTCGGTCAGGGCGGTCGCCAAGGTTTCGGCATCCCCCTCCTCGCCCTTTTGCAGCAGGTAGCCGATGGCGGTGTGGTGCAGGTCGGTCTTCTCCGACTTGCCCGCTCCCGCCCGCACCGGCGCCAGCCCCAGCCAGGTGGCGTAGACGCCCCGGGTCAGCGCCACATAGAGCAGCCGCAGGTCTTCGGCAAGGCGCTCCCTGTCCGCTTCGGCGAGCGACGAGTCGGCGCCGGTCAGATCGAGAATGGTGCGATTGCCCGCCTCGTCCGCCTCGTGATAGAGCGGGGTCTCGGCGGTTCTGTGGCTGCAGATAAAGGGCAGGAATACCAGCGGGTACTCCAGCCCCTTGGATTTGTGGATGGTGACGATCTGCACCAATTTCCGCTCGGATTCGAGGCGCAGTACCTGCTCCGCATCTTGCCCGTTGGGGCGGCTCACCGCCTCCCCCAGCCAGCGCAGCAGGGCGTACTCCCCGTCCAGCTCGCTGCTCACCTGTTGCAGCAGCTCGCCAAGATGGAGGAAGTTGGTCAGCCGCCGCTCGCCGTAGGGGCTCGCCAAAAGCGAAGAGGCGAGATTGCGCCGGTGCAGCAGGGCCCGCAGCATCGCCAGCACGCCGCGGCGGTGCCAGATCTTGCGGTACTCCATAAACTCCTGCACCGCGCTCTCCCACGCCCGCTCGTCGCTGGCCAGCCCATCGAGCGCCTTGGCGTCGAGATCAAACAGGCCGGTGGCCAGCGCCGCCCGCAGGCTGCGCTCTTCGCTCGGGTTCTGGCAGGCGTGCAAAATCAGCAAAATCTCCCGCGCCTCCACCTGCTCCAGCACACTCTCGCGGTTCGACAGGTAGACGGAGGCGATGGCAAGCCGTGCCAGCTCCTGCTGCACCAGCTTGCCCTCGGCGCCGGTGCGCACCAGCACGGCGATATCCCCGGCCTTCACCGCTTTGTCACCGATCTGCGCCTTGCCCTCGCGGGCCAGGGTCAGCAGGCGGTGGATCTCGGCGGCGGTGGCACGAGCCATCTTGCTCTGGTAATCCCCCCGATTGAAGGTGGGCTGGCCGGTCAACTGCCAGCAGTGGAGCACCGGCGCGGTGGCACCATCGAGCAGCAGCGCCTTGCTCTTGCCCTGCGCCTCCACCGGCAGGAAGGGGATATCCGCCTCGTAGATAAAGGGATCCTTGGCCCGCTCGAACAGGCCGTTGACCGCCCCCACCAGCGCACTGCTGGAGCGCCAGTTGCGCCCGAGGGTGTAGTGGGCGCTCACATTTCGCCGCGCCTGAATGTAGGTAAAGATGTCGGCGCCGCGAAAGCCGTAGATGGCCTGCTTGGGGTCACCGATCATCAACAGCGCCGTGTCTGTGTGGCCACCGTAAAGCCGATGGAAGATGCGGTACTGCTGGGGATCGGTATCCTGAAATTCATCGATCATCGCCACCCGGTAGGTGGCGCGAATCCGCTCGCACAGCCGCTCGCCCAAGCTGGAGCCAAGCGCTCCGTCGAGATCTTTGAGCAGGTCATCGAACGAGAGCTGATGAGCCTGCCGCTTGCTCGCCTGCATCCGGCTGCGCACCACCTTGGCGGCCCGTTGCAGGATGAGATCGCGAATACCGGGGCGGCTGGCCAGAAGCTCGTCTATCTGACTGAACAGCGGCAGGGTCGGCACCGCGCCCCCCTTCTTGAGGTTCTCCTCCAGCACTGTCTGGCCGAAGCGCTCCAGCTCCTTGGGAATGGCGTAGCCACTGCTCTCGTCCTGCGCCCAGTCGGCTATCTTGGCAAGCCACCCTTCGTAGTTCTTGCCGGTGTAGCGGCTTACTTGCCCATCCGTCTGGCGGCGGATCTCGTCCATCTGCGCCAGCCATTCGCTCTTCACCGCCGCGATGCGGCTCATGGCCGCCTGATGGCGGGCGGCGAGGGTCTCATCCCCCAGCGCGGGGTGGATCTCCAGCTCGCTGTTGTCGAGCCAGCTGCCCATCTCCCGCAGCAGGGCGGCGGGGCTTGGCCAGAGCGCGCGCACGGCGCTGGCGAGGGCTTTATCCACCGGATAGAACTCGGCGCGCCAGTAGTCGCTCACCGCCTGCAGCCTGAGCTGGCTGTCATCGGTAAGAAATTCGGTTTCAAAGAGGGCGCCCGACTCGAAGGCGTTCTGTTTCAGCATCCGCTGGCAGAAGCCGTGGATGGTAAAGACCGCCGCCTCGTCCATCTGCCGCTCGGCGGCCAGCAGGCGACGGGCCGCCAATTCGTGATCCTCCACCTCGGCCAGCAGCTGGCTCAGCAGGGCGTCCTTGCTCTCACCGCGCATAAAGGCGAGCCGCGCCTCGTGGATGCGCCCGCGGATCCGCCCGCGCAGCTCGGCAGTGGCCGCTTCGGTAAAGGTCACCACCAGAATTTCGGTCACCGAGAGCGGCCGCTCGTGGGCACTCGGCTGACCGGCATCGGCCCCCTCCTCAATGAGCGGGCCGTGGCCCAGCAGCAGGCGCAGGTAGAGACCGGCGATGGTGTAGGTCTTGCCGGTACCGGCGGAGGCTTCGATCAGTCGTTCACCATGGAGGGGAAAACGCAGGGTATTGAGCGGGTTAGCCATTATTTCAGCTCCTCCAGGGTCTTGAGCAGCGGGGTCAGGTGTTCGCGGGCCAGCGCCTGCAACTGCCCCAGCACCTCGTCATCGAGTTCGGGGAAGCAGCGGGCGACGTAAACGTCTTGCCCCTCCCCATTGATCATCCAGCCGCCGTTGAAACGGGTGAGAGCCGCCTTGTCGGCCGCCTCCGGCTTGTCGGGATCCTTCTCGATCGCCTTGAGCCAATCCCAGGCGGTGTTGGGGAAGAAGGGCAGCGGCCGCTTCATCCCCTGCGCCCAGCACGCCACCAGCGCCGCCAGCTTGGGCCGCGCCTCGTCGGCAGCGAGCTTGGCTAACCGCAGACTCTGTTTGGCATCGAACAGCAGGGTGTCGCCGGGGGCGCCGCTCAATGAGAGGCAGAGGTGCTGGATCCAGCCCAGCAGCAGATCCTTGCCGTTGAAGCTGCCGGGTTTGACCACCAGCAAACGCCCCTTCTGGGTGTCGATCCACCCTTGCAGCTGACCCTGAGTGAGGGAGATATCGATCTCCACCGCCTGCTTTTCTGACTCATTGGCCGCAACCCATGGCCGCAGCCGATCCGCCAGCTTGCCCATCTCGGCATCCAGATCGTCCAGCAGCAGGCTGCCGAACCACCCTTGCGGCAAGAGGCCGGTAAGCTGCAACCGCTCGCGACGCTCGGTGCTTTCACCTTCCGCCAGATGGGCATCGAGCAGCAGATCTTTCAGCTGATAATGTTGCAGGCCATCCAGCTCGAACGGCTCGCTGTCCTCGATGTTGGCCTCGTTCAGCTCAAACCACACCTTGAGGCGGCGATTGAGGAAATATTTGGTGGGCTGGCGATAGAAGCGCAGCAGCTCCGCCAGCTCCAGACCCTGCTCCTTGCCCCATTCGGGAGGTAAAGGCAGCTCGCCGCTCTGGAAGTTGGCCGCGCCGCGCACCGGATTGAGGGCGGGCAACCAGTCGGCGGCATAGGTAAAGAGGCGCGAACCCGGCTCCGGGTAGAAGTAGTTGCGGCTGTAGGGGGTGAGCTGATGCGCCACCATCAGGTGGTTGAGCAGCCGCTTGCCGGAGGTTTCGTCGTCCAGATCCTCATCCCCCGCCAGCACAAAGCCCTGCCGCACATAGTCGATCAGCTCCGCCAGCAGCACCGATGGCACCTTGTCGCTGTTGTCCTGGGCGCTGAAACCCTGATAGCTGATATAGAGCCCCTGCTGGGCGCTGAGCAGCGCCTCGAGGAAGAGGTAGCGGTCATCATCACGACGGGAGCGATCCCCCCGCCGCGACGCCACCGCCATCAAGTCGAACCCCATGGGGGCCAGGGTGCGCGGGTAGACGCCGTCGTTCATACCGAGCAGGCAGACCTGCTTGAAGGGGATGGAGCGCATCGGCATCAGGGTACAGAAGTTGACCTGACCGGCGAGAAAACGCTGGCTGGAGCGGGACTCCCCCAGCACGCTGCCGAGGTAATCCTGCAACAGATCGGCGGTGATGGGCTGCTCGAAGCGAGCCTCGCCGAGCCGGGTCTGCCACTCGGCCAGCTGGCTGCGAATAAGCTGAAGCTGACGCTCCTCATCTTCGTCGGCCAGATAGAAGCGCTCCAGCAGTGCCAGCAGGCAGGCGTTCCACTCGGTCAGCGGCTGTGCCTGTTGCAGGCGGGGCAGGAATTCGGCCAGCGAGTCGACAAACCAGGCGAGCTTGCCGAGTGCCAGCCCCTGCTGACCCTCGATATCGGCGTAGGGCAGAATGCCCGCCACCGGCTCGCCATCCCCCATGGCAAAGCCGAGCAACATGCGGCGCAGACCGAACAGCCAGCTGTTGCCGGACATGGGCGGCAGATCGAAACGGACGGGATAGCCGTCGTCCAGCCCCCAGCGAATGCCGGTCTCCTGCACCCAGACCCGCAGCTGGTTGAACTCGTCGTCATCCAGTTCGAAACGGCGCAGCACGGCGGGCACCTCGAGAATGGCGAGCAGCTCGCCAGCCCCGAAGCGGGCATTGGGCAGCCTGAGCAGGGCGAGGAAGCTCTGCAGCAGCGGGCTTTCCTGACTCGCCGCCCGATCCGAGACCGCAAACGGGATCTGGCCGCGCGCGCCAAACACCGCCTGAATGTAGGGGCCGTAGCTGTTCACATCCGGCATCATCACCACCACATCTTTCGGGGTGAGGGACGGGTCCTGCTCGAACAGCGCCAGCAGCCGGTCATGCAGCACCTCGAGTTCGCGCATCGGGCCGTGGCAGGCGTGGATCTGCAGGGATCCATCCGCCGGATCGATGGGGCTCTTGTGATGGCTGCTGTCGAGATCGAACTGACCGGCGCCTCGCTCGGCCAGCTCCAGCACATCCTTCTGGATGGCATGCAGCAGCTTGATATTGCCCTTGCCATCCATCTCGTCGATATCGACGAAGGCCTCGATTTGCGGCACCTCCAGCTCCATCAGCTGATGCAGGTAGTCGCGCCCCAACTTGCCCATGGAGGCGAGCAGCGGGTTGGCGGGGCCTTGCAACGTCTCGATATCGGTACCGGGTTTGAGCTTGTTTTCGAGGCGCGCCAGGGTCTTGCGATCCAGCAGATCCCCCCAGTAGTAGCGACAGGGGTTGGTGACGAACAGGTGTACCTCCACCTCCGGCCGGCTGCCGAGGGCCAACAGCGCCTCCACATAGCGCGGCGGCAGCGCCGAGATGCCGAACACAAAGACCCGCTGCGGCAGCTTGCCCGGCAGATCGGCGGTACGCGCCAGCTCGTGGATAAACTCCTCGTAGAGGTTGGCACGGTGGTAACCGCTCGGAGAGAGTGCCAGAGTGCGAGCCACCAGCTCGCGCCACAGCTCCGGCTGCCAATCCTGACCGCTCACCCCGGCCAGCTCCTGACTCAATCCTTCCCCCTCTTCCCAACGGGCGATCCAGTCCGGTCGATAGACCAGATACTGGTCAAAGAGATCCGCCACCTTCTGGCAGAGCTGCCACAACCGCACCTGCTCGGGATCCTTGGCAGGATCCTCCTCATCTCCCCCGCCCAGATAGGCGGCGAGCGGGGCAAAGGCGGGGCGATCCAGCAAGGCGGGCAGAATGGTCATCAGCTGCCAGCTCATGGAGCCCTTGTTGTAGGGACTCTGGCGCGGTACATCCGCCAGCACCCGGGTGAACATCTCCCAGATAAAGCTGGCGGGCAGCGGAAAGTCGATATTGGCGGCGATGCCGAAGGCCTTGGCCAGCTCCAGCTTGAGCCATTGGGCCATGCCCGGACTCTGCACCAGGATCTGCTCCCGATCGAAGGGGTGAGAGAGAGGGGCCTGCCGGATGCGGCTCACCAGCAGTTCTTTGAGCAGATCCAGCTGATTGGAGTGGTAGAGGGTAAACATGAGCAATTCCCGCCTGTGGATGAGAGGGGGCGAGGGAAAAGGCGAGCCATTTCCGTCACTTCACAAGAGTGAGAATTGTCGGGGATCGAGGGGGAAGATGCAAAAGGCTCTTGTGGCCAGCAGGCGGGTAAACCGCTGAATCATGAGGGGCGCCGCAGATTTGTGCCGTCACCTCACCTACCCGGAAAACGCAGACAGAAAAAAGCCGGTGCAGTTGCACCGGCCAAAAGGCATTGGAAAACTTGACTCTTCAGGGCATTACCAATTTTTGCCGAGACGGGCATCCACACTGAAAGCCCCTGCTCCGGCCGCCGCCAGCGCCAGGAAACCACCGGCCACTGAGACGTTCTTCATAAACATCAGCATCTGCATCTGTTCGGCAGGCTGATAGTGGAAAATAAAGGCAGCCATCAGGGTGAAACCGGCCAGCAGCACGGAGAGGCTGCGGGTAAAGAGACCGAGCACGACGGCAAGGCCACCACCCAGCTCAAGCAGGATCACCAGCGGCAACATAAAGCCCGGCACGCCCATCGCTTCCATATAGCCCTGGGTTCCGGCATAGCCGCCGATCTTGCTCCAGCCCGCCATTACGAACATCAGCGCCAGCAGTACACGACCCGCCAGCAGCGCTACATCTTTCATCTTGTCCATTTCATATTCCTCGTTTGTGTCACATCACCGCTGACTGCTTCAGGGTAGGTCAAATAACAGAGCTTGGCTGGCACTGGTCGCAACCAGCTCCCACCGATATTCATCACGACTGAGTACCCCGTCGCCGGGTCGGGCAGCCAGACCGTTGGCGGTCAACTCCCCTGAAATCATCTGCAGGTAACCGTGTCGGCCAGCCAGTGCCCATTCGAGCGTCTCGCCCGGGGCCAGTTCCAGCCGCCATACGCGGGCCTGTTGGCGGATCCGCAGCGATCCATCCTCGCCATCCGGTGACGCCACCAGCGTCATGCCCGGTCTGGACTCGATCTTCTTCTGCTGATATCCGGGTGGCGTGCCGAACTCGTTCGGCTCGATCCAGATCTGCAACAGGGAGAGAGGATCCGTCTGCGAGGGGTTGTACTCGCTGTGGCGGATCCCGCTGCCTGCGCTCATCAGCTGGAAATCCCCTGCCGGGATCTGCTCGGCATGGCCGAGGCTGTCCTTGTGCTCTATGGTGCCTTGCAGCACGCAGGTGAGGATCTCCATATTGGCGTGAGGGTGGGTGGCGAATCCGCCACCCGGCGCAACCAGATCCTGATTGATCACCCGCAGTACCGAGTGCCCCATCCACTCCGGGTCATAGTAGTGACCGAAGGAGAAACTGTGGCGCGCGTCCAGCCAGCCAAAGTTGGCCTTGCCCCGCGCTTCTGCGGCTCTCAATTGCATCATGGTCTGCTCCTCACCTACCGGGACGGTTGATTAACGCTGTTTGCCGCTACCGATGCCGAACGGAATACGGTATTCGCTGCTCTGGTCAGCCAGGCTGACGGTCAGGTTGCCCTGGGTGCGGCTCGGGATCCGCACCTGCTGGGTGCCAGTCAGGTTGGCGTGGACTGATGCCAGCAGATCGCCAGACTCGTCACGCACTTCCAGCATCGGATTGGTTTTGCCATCCATTGCGGCAGTGGCGTTCCAGTTCACAAACAGCACGCCGGGCATGGCATTGAAGTCAGCCGGTACGGAAGCTTGGGCGAAACCAGTGGTCATCAGGCCTGCAACGGCCAGCATCTTGATTACGTTTTTCATGTTCATTCACTCTCTTGTTTTATATGTCATTGCCAAGGCCTTTTCGGCCAGAATCAATGCATCCATGCAAGAGGTTATTCAAATAGTGTGTTGTTCTTTCACCGACATCAGACAGACCGATTTGGTGTGTCACAGTGCGGAACTACCCGCATATTTGGCCGCTCGACGTTCCTGCCTAAGCGTTGATTGAATATTAAAGTGACATGACCTAACTTGTTAGCGAGATAAACTGGCAAACATATTCAAAAAAATTGAAGGTGAGGAATGGCCAAGGAATCGAACAAGGAGCGGGCGCTGACCCTGGAAGCAATCCGGGTGCTGGACGCCATCGACCGCCGCGGCAGCTTTGCGGCGGCGGCCGACGAGCTGGGCAAGGTACCTTCGGCATTGAGCTACACGGTACAAAAGCTGGAAGATGAACTGGATGCCATGCTGTTCGACCGCAGCGGCCACCGCACCAAGTTCACCCCGGCGGGGCGCATGCTGCTGGAACGCGGGCGGGTGCTGCTGGAGGCAGCCGAGCATCTGGTGGGCGAGACCCGGGCGCTGGCCCGCGGCTGGGAAACCGACATCACCATCGCCGTCGATGCGCTGGTCCCGGTGCAGGCCCTCTACCCCTTGGTGGAGAAGCTGGCCGAGCAGACCGATACCCGACTGCGGCTGCGGGCCGAGGTGCTGGCGGGTAGCTGGGAGTGTCTGGAAGATGGCCGCGCCGACCTGCTTATCTCCTCCATCAATCCGGACATCATGATGACCGGCATCAAGCATCAGGTGCTGAAAGAGGAGGTGATGCTCTACGTCGCCCATCCCGATCACCCGCTGCATCAGGAGCCCGAACCCTTGGCCGACGAGACCCTGCGCCGCTACCGCGCCATCGCGGTCGCTGATACAGCCCTGCGCAAACCGGTACTTACCTACCGCCTGCTCGACAAGCAGCCGCGCCTCACTGTCAGCACCATGACGGAGAAACGGGATGCCCTGCTGGCAGGGATCGGGGTCGGCACCATGCCACAGAGCTGGATTGAGGAGGACATCCGGGCCGGACGGCTCAAGGTGATCAGCCCCGAATATCGCCATCAGATCCAGGTCGTGCTGGCCTGGCGGCGAGACACCATGGGCAAGGCCAAAAGCTGGCTGGTGCGGGAGATCCCAAAACTGTTTGCAGCTGGTGAGAAATGAGACCCAGTTAACAGAAATGTTAATTGCATGCCTCACTTGACGCCCAATATCTTTGCTGATTTCATAGCCGCCTCATTGAACCCATGGAAGCTGTAGAAAATGAAAAAGAGTTTGCTGGTTGTCCTCACCACCCTACCCCTGTTTGCCAATGCCGGCCTGATGGATTCGCTGACCGACAGCGTCACCAGCAGCGTCAAGGATGCGGCCAGCACTGCCGTATCCGGTGCCATGGACAGCGCATCCAACGAAGCCATCAAGAAGGCATTGGATATCAAGGAAGGCGGCTCCAACAAGCAGGCTATCAAAGAGAAGCTGGGCGCTCCTGCCACCACCAAGACTGAATCCGGTCTGGAAGTGTGGACCTATGATCTGGATGCCCTGAAGAAGGCTTCTCCGCTGCTGGCAGAGACAACCACAACCCTGCTGAAAGATACCGACGCCGCCAAGAAAAACGTGGTCATCAAGTTCGAAGGCGAAACCGTCAAGAAAGTAGAGCTGACCGACAAGGCTCAGGGCTAAGTTCGCTCGTCCGGTGAAGTGGGCTGAACACCCGCATCGGCACAGATAGCAAGAGGGGGAGCACTGGGCTCCCCTCTTTTATTGGCAATCACCAGCGTTCAACCAAGCTCTGCTGCTCAACGCATTAAGCGCAAAAAGGGTGGCCTCGGCCACCCTTGGGTTGATAACAGCTGGCGTTGTTACTGGTTCGCTTCGGCGAACTGCTTCATCGCTTCGGCGTGCTTGGTCATACCGGCGGCACGCTCGTTGAGCTTCTTGATGAACTCCGCCTTCTTGGCCGGATCTTCAATGCGATCATAACGTTGCTGCAAGTTGGCCTGGATCTGCTCCGGGGTCATGTTCTGCATGCGGGCCATCTTGTCGTGGCGGCCACCGTGGTGTTTGCCACCCATCATGCCACCGCCGTCCATCGGGCAATCCACCATGGCACCGGGCTGGCCGGTGGGGGCTGCTTCACTGGCTGCATAGGCGCCCAGCGGCAGACCAAGGATCAGGGTGGCGGTCAGCAGGGTTTTGGTCAGCTTTTTCATGGTCTATCTCCTGTAGGGATGATTCTGGTTCGGCGCTCTTGCCTTGCCCTCAAGTAAACACCCTATCGGTGTCTGAACTTTGCCAGCATCGCCCTTTTTTGTAGCAGAGTGTGGCATCGTGCGGATCTGGCACACTTTGACACAAACCGCCGGGCGGATTTTCGTATACTCGTGCCAACGCCAAGCAGGGGAGGTATTCATGAACCAGGGCAACACCCACATTCTGGTGGTCGACGATCACAGCGAGATCCGCGATCTGTTGAAGCGCTTTCTGGAACAGCACGGCCTGCGAGTCAGCTGTGCCCGGGATGGCAAGGAGATGAAGCGGCTGCTGGAGGAGCGGGAGTTCGACCTGCTGGTGCTGGATCTGATGATGCCGGGTGAAGATGGCCTGACCCTCTGCCGCGAGCTGCGGGTCAAATCGAACCTACCTATCATCATGCTGACTGCCATGGGAGAAGAGACCGACCGCATCATCGGATTGGAGATGGGGGCCGACGACTATGTGGCCAAGCCTTTCAATCCGCGCGAGCTGCTGGCGCGCATCAAGGCGGTGATGCGCCGCACCCAGGCCGACACCCAGCCCGCCGCCGAAACCCTGACCCGGGATCTGCGCTTCGATCGCTGGCTGCTCGACGTCAATCGCCGGGAGCTGGTCGATGAGGATGGGGTGGGCCTGAGCCTCTCCACCGCCGAATTCGATCTGCTCAAGGTGTTTCTCGAACGCCCGCAACGGGTGCTGAGCCGGGATCAACTGCTGGATCTGGCCCGTGGCCGCGAGGCGGTGGCCTTCGATCGCGCCATCGATACCCTGGTGAGCCGCCTGCGCCGCAAGCTGGAGCGGGATCCCAAGAACCCGGAGCTGATCAAGACCATCTGGGGTGGCGGCTATATGTTCTCCGCCGACGTGACGCAGGTTTAAGCAGTGGGCACCTTGCGACGACTGTGGGCACGGATGTGGCCCAAGGGGCTGACCGGCCAGATCATTCTGGTGGCGCTGGCGGGGCTGATCCTGATCCAGCTGCTCAGTATCCAGATCTACCGCACGGATCGGGAGGAGGCGCTCGGCTTCGTCAACAGCCGCAACGCCATGCAGCGGATCATCTCTGTGGTCAGGCTGCTCTCCCTCTCTCCTCCGTCCCTCTATGACGAGATCCTCAAAGCGAGCCGCAGTGAGACCCTGCTGCTGCGCCTCTCCGACGAGCCGCTGCAACCGGATAACCGCAGCCCCCGCTTCGAGCAGCTGGTGCGCTCGCGCCTCAACTACCCCTCCGGCCTCACTGTCGAGATCAGCGCCGAGCTGAAAGAGGATAACCAGCGCAGCAAAGCGTGGGAGCATCACGCCCGCATGATGCGGGATCGCAAGGGCCCTCCACCGCCGCGGGATATGCGGCTCTACGGCTCCATCGAACTGCCGCAGGGGGGCTGGCTGCAGTTCAGTTCGCTGGTCGACAAGGAGGCGGGCAGCTGGTCGTGGCAGACCACCCTCAACCTGATGCTGGTCGCCAGTCTGGTGATCGGACTGATGGTGCTGCTGTTTCGCCGTGCCACCCGCCCGCTCAAGCAGCTGGCAGGCAATGCGGAGCGACTCGGGCGGGGCGAGGATATCGAACCCTTGAAAGAGGAGGGACCGACCGAGATCCGCGAATCGATTCAGGCCTTCAACCGGATGCATACTCGGCTAGACCGCTTCGTGCAGGACAGAACCCGGATGCTGGCGGCCATCTCCCACGATCTGCGTACCCCCATCACCAGCCTGCGGCTGCGCACCGAGTTTCTGGCCGATGGCGAGGACAAGGAGCGGATCCAGCAGACCCTGCAACAGATGGAGCAGATGCTGGCGGCCACCCTCAGCTTTGCTCGCGAGGAGGGGCAGCAGGAGGCCACCCGCGAGCTGGATCTGGTCAGCCTGCTGGTCAGCCTGTGCGATGACTACGCCGATACCGGCCAGCCGGTCACCTGTCTGGCGGAGGGAAAAGAGGTCTACGCCTGTCGGGCCAACACCCTGCGCCGGGTGCTGCAGAATCTGATCGGCAACGCCATCAAATATGCCGGCAGCGCCGAAGTGTCGCTGGAGCGGCGCAAGGAAGAGCTGTTGATCCGGGTCTGCGATAACGGGCCGGGGATCGATCCGGCGCGGCTCGAGGATGTGTTCAAACCCTTCGTGCGGCTCGATGAAGCGCGCAACACCGAGTCCGGCAGTGTCGGGTTGGGCCTCTCCATCGCCCGCACCCTGGTCCATCAGCACGGCGGCGAGCTGACCCTGCTCAATCGGCCACAGGGGGGACTGGAGGCGCGGATCAGCCTGCCGCTGTAAGTAGTTACTCTATCCGCCAGCCTTGTCATGGCGCCATTTGCATCATGCAAACTTCATCATTTGAGCGCTTGTTCTTCGATCAGAAAGACGGTGATAATCGGTGACCACGGGACGGTATACGGCAACGGATTGGAGCAAGGATGGCCTCTTCCAGGACAGGAGTCATAGTCAGTATCGGATGGGGGCTCCTGCTACTCGCCCTTGCCCTGCCTGCCTGGGCCAAAGCCCCGGAAGAGCCGCTCATCATTACCAACTCCAAAGCCTGGCAGCCCTTCTCCTATATCAATGAGTCGGGCCAGCCGGATGGCCTGCTGATCGATTTGTGGCGTGAATATGCCAGGGTCACCGGCCAGAAGATCGAGTTCAGGCTGGTCGACTGGCAAGGCTCCCTCGACCTGCTCCATGAGGGGAAAGCGGACGTTCACGCCGGATTGCTCTGGTCACCGGAGCGGGACAAACTGTTCGACTATGGCCGCCCTCTCGCCCAGCTCGACTCCCAACTCTTCTTCTCGAGCGAATTGCGCGGCACCGATGTACATTACTACCTGCTCCATGAAACGGTCGGTGTGGTAGCCGGTGGCTACGAGGAGTATTACGCCAGACGCTACTTCCCCGGCACCCAACTGCAGACCTTCAATGACAATGACACCCTGCTGGCGGCGGCCTTTCGGGGCGACATAAAAGCCTTTATCGCCGATCTGCAGGTCGCCAACTTCTACATCTATACCTCGGACGATCCCACCCGCTTTATTCCGGTTCGCCACCTCTATACCGACCAGATCCGCTTTGCGGTGAAAAAAGGTGACCTTGCCCTGTTAAACCGACTGGAAGAGGGCTTCGCCAAGCTCAAAGAGAGCGATCGGGAGCGGATCATCCGCAAGTGGATGCATGTCGAAACCGTCTACCCCATCCATCTCGGTCCCTGGTTGCTGTTGGCCGGAGTGCTGATCATGGTGGCCTACATAGTGCAACTGCGCCGCGCTGTTGCCAGCCGCACCACCGAGTTGAGCCGCGCCAACGCCAGACTGGAGCAACAAGCCAGTACAGATCCCCTGACCGGCCTGCTCAACCGACGGGCATTCATGCCTGCCATGGAGCAGCGGCTGGCAAGCGGCATGCCCTGTGCCCTGTTGCTGTTCGATGTGGATCACTTCAAGGAGACCAATGACCGCTTTGGTCATGGCATCGGGGATCTGTTGCTGGAAAAGCTGGCCACGACTGTGACGAACCTGTTGCCCGAAGAGGCTCTGCTGGCCCGCATCGGCGGCGAGGAGTTTTGCCTGCTGCTGCCGCTGGCCACATTGGCTGAGACAGAGCAATGGGCCGAGCGTATTTGCCTGGAGAGCAACCGGCAAACCCTGCACACCAGCAGCGGCGAGGTGACCCTCTCCATCAGCACCGGGGCAGTCTGGGTCGCCGCAGAGAGAGAGGCTGATGCCGACCAGCTACTACGGCAGGCTGACGCCCTCATGTATCAGGCCAAGGGACTGGGGCGCAATACCTGGCAAGCCGCCCCCTATCAGGCATAGCCCCCTGACGGACGTGCAATAAAAACGGCCGCCATCGGAAGATGGCGGCCGCATGAGAGGTTTCCTATCAGAAGTTGTAAGTCACGCCCAGGTTGTAGCGGCGACCATCCAGCACAGTGCCATAGCTGCTGTAATCCACTGTTTTGTCGAACAGGTTGTAGACCCCGGCGGTCAGATCCAGATGCTTGTTGGCCTTGTAGACCAGGCCCATGTCAAAGAAGGTATAGGAAGGGGTCCCTTCCGCCATCTTGACCCGACTCAGGTACTCGGAGGTCTCGCCACGGAAGTTTACCCGTGACCAGAGGCTGAGATCCTCGGTGGTTTGCCAGTCAACACTGCCGTTGAACATGTGACGGGGCATCTGGTTGAGGGCATGACCCGCCAGTGGACCACTCTTCTGCTCGGACTGGGTAAAGGTGTAGCTGGAGCTGACCGACCAATCCTCATTGATGGCCCAATCCATCATCCCCTCGACACCGCGCATATTCGCCTTGTCGACGTTGACCCGATCACTGATGAAGTCATAGCTGTGACCATTGAGGGTACAGGCTGGATCGCTCTTGCTGGTGCAACGACGCACTTCGGAGATCTTGTTCTTGAAGTCGGTGTTGAACAGGGTCACTCCGGCGTTGAAGCCCTGATGACCATTCCACAGCAGGCCGATCTCTTCACTCACGCTGGTCTCGGGTTTGAGATCAGGATTACCGACCAGCATGCCATCCAGGCTACCACCACCGGTGACCTGACCCCAGTTGGCCGCTGACATCCGCAAGTCAGGAGAGCGGTAACCGGTCGAGACGCCTCCTTTCAAGGTCCAACTGTCATCCAGATGCCAAACTCCGTAGAGGCGAGGGCTCCAGTGAGAACCGTAGTTCTGATCCCGATCCATGCGTGCGCCACCGGTCAGGGCAAAGCTGTCAGTGAGTGACCACTCATCTTCGACAAACATCGCCCAGCTCCAGCGGGTCAGCTGCTCGGCAGGGTTGGCCACTTTCAGGGTATTGCCCTGATCGTGCAGATCCTCATAGCGATACTGACCACCGACGCTCAAGTAGTGATCCCCCAGAATAAACTGGGTATGGGTATCGGCGATGGTGTTGGTGAGCTCCATCTTGCGGCCCGGGTTGGTGTTGGTTTCCTGCTGCAGATAGCTGCTGGAGGAGCCGAAATCATACTGACCATCATGGGTCAGCGCATAGTTGGTGCGCTCGTATCGGTTAAGGCTATCTTTCGCCTTGGCAGCCAGCGAATTGCCGGCCGTGCGATCCCGATCCTGCAGACTGCGACTGGCTTCCAGATCGAAGCGGTTATGGTCATCAGGCTTGAAGCTGAGCACCGCCGTGCCACTGCGAGTCTCCTGCTCGGCAAAACCCTGGATAAATTTGTCTTCACCACGATGGGCGAGCTGACCATTGAAACGCAGCCCCAACACGCCATCGATCAGTGAACCTGCGGTATAGGCATCGGTCTGGAAACTGTTGCCAGCATCCTTGTTCTCCTGGAAGGTAGAATCAGCATGAACCGAGCCCTGCCAGGCCAGACCGGTGGTCTTGCGGGTAATGACGTTAATCACGCCCCCCATGGCATCGGAACCATAACGGGATGACATAGGGCCACGGACGACCTCAATGCGCTCAATCGCCTGCAGTGGCGGCAGCCAGCCCTGCTCGATACCCGGACCATCGCTGTTCGGGCGAGTGCCACGGCTATCCACCTTCTTGCCATCAACCAGCATCAGGGTGTATTTCGACCCCATACCGCGAATGCTGATATCACTGCTGCTGCCACCGCCGGTCACCACAACACCGGGCACATCCTTCAGAGCATCGGTCACATCGCGATATGCCCGCTTTTCGAGCTGCTCACGGGTAATCACGGAGATGGAGGCGGCAGAATCTTCAATCTTCTGCTGGAAGCCGGAAGCGGTGACGACCATCACCTCTTGTTCGGCAGCATAGACCTGGGTCGCAAGAAGGGAGCAGATCAACAAGGCAAGCTTGTTCGGTTTCACTGTTGTCATGTTTTAGCCTGAACGTTTTTAGTAGGAAGGTGGCGTATTCCCTTACTTCATTCGTTACAACGCCCTAGCATCCGGCCAGACGCAGTATTAGAAAAGGCTCATTTGAAAAGCACTTTATTAATCAGCCCGCATTGTAACGACCCCGCCTCGATCATTCAAACAATAATCATTATCATTTGATTCGTGTGGTATTCCTGCCGCAGAATCGCTAATTCTTGATAAGAGACTGTTTTAATGGAATAAATCCATAAGCAAAAAAGGGGATTACACAAACAAGTGGAAGCGATGACGTACCGTTACAAGATGGCCTGATTTAATCCTCAAGCTCTATCAGCTCGCAGCAGAATAATATGGCCAAGATGGGATGTGTTGCGATACAGAGGTGGAAACAGTAGCGAGAACACCAACAGGGGAAGGTATTGTCATCGTGGTGGGACGTCGGCAGCTCACCAGCAGGCTAAAAACATCAAAACCCGGTCGTGAGACTGGGCTTTGACGTTCGTTCTGGTATGCAAACCTGTGGGTTTTATGGACAAAACCGCCCATAGCAAAAAGGCCTTCCCATCTGGGAAGGCCTTCAAATTAGTGGCGGAGCGGACGGGACTCGAACCCGCGACCCCCGGCGTGACAGGCCGGTATTCTAACCGACTGAACTACCGCTCCGCATTCGGTTAGCTTGCGCTAAATCTTCTGCTGCTTCTTGTGAGGTGTCATCCTCGCAGCCAGTGATGTGATTCTTCACATCGCTGTTTAATTGGGTGCCTGGCAGTGTCCTACTCTCGCATGGCGAATGCCACACTACCATCGGCGCTACCGCGTTTCACT
>NZ_JBFOCT010000035.1:0-200903 GCF_040907925.1 Aeromonas sp. s12
TGCGAAGAGAGGGACTCGAACCCTCACACCCGGGGGGCACTAACACCTGAAGCTAGCGCGTCTACCAATTCCGCCACCTTCGCACATTCGGGTTTCCAGTCTGGATTTACATGCTGTCTGGATAAAGCATGGTGCGAAGAGAGGGACTCGAACCCTCACATCCGTGGGACACTAACACCTGAAGCTAGCGCGTCTACCAATTCCGCCACCTTCGCACATTGTGTTACCAGTTTTGATTTACATGCTGTCTGGAGAAGCATGGTGCGAAGAGAGGGACTCGAACCCTCACACCCGGGGGGCACTAACACCTGAAGCTAGCGCGTCTACCAATTCCGCCACCTTCGCACATTCGGGTTTTCTAGTTGGATTTACATGCTGCTGAATCAGCATGGCAGTATTGGTGCGAAGAGAGGGACTCGAACCCTCACATCCGTGGGACACTAACACCTGAAGCTAGCGCGTCTACCAATTCCGCCACCTTCGCATCACTGCGGAGGGGGATTCTATAGAGTTTTGGGGGAGCGTCAACAGCCAAAGGGGACTTTTTTCGCTGTTGACGCTCAAAGTGAAGCCAAGGGTACAAAACTTCAGCAATTAGCTGACGTTTGGCATTCAGTAACGGCCCAATGCGCTCTGATACATCCGTTCATACTGGGTGACCGAGTCAGGCCAGTTGAAGCGGGTGCTCATGGCATTGCGCTGTACCTTGGTAAAACGCTCTTTGTCCTGCAGGAAATAGAGCAGGCTGCGGCGCATGGTATCGAGCAGGATGGCGGCAGTCGGATCGTTAAAACAGAAGCCGGTGGCATGCTCGGGATCGGCATCCCAATCCACCACGGTATCTTTCAGACCACCCACGGCGCGCACCAGTGGCAGGGTGCCATAGGCGAGACTGTACATCTGGTTGAGGCCGCAAGGCTCGAACAGAGAGGGCATCAGGAAGAAGTCGGCACCGGCTTCGACCAGATGGGCCAGCCGATCGTCATAGGTGTTGATGAAGGCGAGCTTGCCCGGATAATCCCGGGCCATGGTTTGCAGTTGCGTGGCGAGCGCAGGATCGCCAGAGCCGACGATCACCACTTGTACCTGATGGTGGAGGAATTTCTCCAGCGCAGGGAGCAGCAGGGGAACGCCCTTTTGCTCGGTCAGGCGGCAAACCATGCCGTAGATGGGCAAGTCCGCCACGGCCAGCCCCGCTTCCTGCTGCAGGCTCTGTTTGCAGATCTGTTTGCCAGCCATGTTGTCGATGCTGTAGGTCGCAGGCAGGAATTCGTCGAACTCCGGATCCCAGTCTTTGTAGTCGCAGCCGTTGAGGATGCCGCAGAGATCGGCCGCCCGTTGCTGGAAGATATGCGCCATGCCGTGGGCGCCGAGGTGAGTCAGCAGCTCCTGGGCATAGTTGGGGCTGACCGCATTGATCTTGTCGGCGTAGAGCACCCCGCATTTGAGCAGATTGACGTGGCCGTAGTCGTAGTTGATGCGGCGTTCGTAGTCGGCGATCTCGGGCATGGCCCAGAACTGCTCGCGGCCAAACACCCCCTGAAACGCCGCATTGTGAATGCTGATCACGCTGCGGGTCTGCTGGAAGAAGGGGTTGTGAGCGTGACGGGTTTTCAGCAGCAGTGGCAGCAGGCCGGTGTGCCAGTCATTGCAGTGGGCGATATCCGGGGCAAAGCCAAGCTGCTCGCAGGCATGGAGGGCCGCGGCCGAGAAGAAGGCAAAGCGCTCGCCATTATCCGGATAGGCCTGATTGTTCTCGGCGTAGAGCTGGGGACGATCGAAATATTGCGGGCAGTCGAGCAGATAGACGCAGACGCCATCCAGCTCCATCTGGTAGATGCGATAACCGATATCCGGCAGCCCGGGGTGGGTTGGCAGCCAGCGTGACGCCACCAGTCTGGCCTCATCCCGTCGCTTTATCGTCTTGTAGAAGGGCAGCATGATCCTGACATCATGTCCCTTCTGGGCCAGGTACATCGGCAGGGCTCTGGCGACATCGGCCAGGCCCCCGGTCTTGACCAGCCCCTCAACTTCCGAGGCAACAAACAGGATTTTCAGTGGGTTAATAGCCAACTCTTGCTCCCTTAGGTACCACCACGATACCGCCTTCGGATACGGTAAATCGCTCTCTATCGTGGTCCAGATTTTCACCGATAACGGTGCCGGGCGCAATTTCAACGTTTTTATCAATGATGGCGCGCCGGATGGAGCACCCTTCACCAATCTTCACATCCCCCAGCAGCACGGATTCACTGATGTGGCTGCAGGGGCCGATATTGCAGCGGAAACCGAGGATGGAGCGCTGGATCTGGCTGCCCTGAATGAAGCAACCGGCGGAGATCAGCGAGTTGGCGATCTTCACCTTGCACTCGTCGCTGTCGATGAAGGTAGCAGGCGGCAGCGCCGGATAGTGGGTGTGCAGGGGCCACTTGCGGTTATAGAGGGAGAAGGGGGGATTGTCGGCCACCAGGTCCATGTGCGCTTGCCAATACGAGTCGAGGGTGCCCACATCCCGCCAGTAGACGTGCGGTTTCTCGCCGGGGATGACGTTGGTGCTGTAGTCATAGACATAGACGGGGGCGCGCGGGTAGAGGCTCGGGATCACATCCTTGCCAAAGTCGTGGCTGGAGTTCTCCTCCGCGGCATCCCGCTTCAACTCGCGGCAGAGGGCATCGGTCTCGAAGATGTAGTTGCCCATGGAGACCAGCGCCTGGGTCGGATCGCCGGGAATGTGCTTGGGCTGCTTCGGCTTTTCCTGAAAGCCGATCATCCGCCCTTCGGTATCTACCTCTATCACCCCGAAGGCGCTCGCCTCTTCGATGGGCATGCGCAGGGCGGCGACCGTCATAGCGGCGTTCTTCTGCTTGTGGAAGGTGACCATCTGGCTCACATCCATCTTGTAGATGTGGTCGGAGCCGAAGATGCAGACATGATCCGGTTCGGCCCGCTCGATAAAGCCGAGGTTCTGGTAGATGGCATCGGCGGTGCCGTCATACCAGCGTTTGCCCATCCGCATCTGGGCCGGGATGGGATCGATAAAGCGGTCGGTGATGCCGACAATATTCCAGCCCTTCTTCATGTGCAGGTAGAGGGACTGAGATTTGAATTGGGTCAGTACATAGATGCGCAGAAAGTCGGCGTTGACGAAGTTGTTGAGGACAAAGTCGATCAGCCGGTAGCTGCCACCGAAGGGGACGGAAGGCTTGCTGCGGGTGGTGGTCAGAGGCTGCAGGCGAGTACCTTCGCCACCAGCCAGGATCATGGTCAAAATGCCTGCCATCGTATTTCTCTCCCTGAATTAACAACATGAAAAGGTTTTCAATGTTCGGTATAAAAACACCCCTAAAGGGGTGGTTTTTATCGTGTGCTTAATACCTTATCAGATGCCGGATGGCGCTCTCTAGCTGTTTTATTGTGCTGCTTACACTTATTTACATTTTGCTCAGATAGACCTTGAATTTGGCATCACTGCTGATCACTTCAGTCCGTTTGAAGTGTGTCTCCAGTATAGGCTGGTAGCGCAAGAAGGCGTTGGCAACAATGGTCAGCGAACCATTTGGCAGCAAAAATTCCGGCGCCTTGGCCAGGAACTGCTCGGTTGCCGCATAGAAGGTTTTGAGACCCGCATGGAATGGCGGGTTGGAGACGATGTGCTGGAAACGGGTGGAGACATCCGAATAGACATCGGAAGCGGTGACCTTGCCCTGCAGACCGTTGATCGCCAGGGTGCGGCGGCTTGATTCGAGTGCCAGTGCGCTGATATCCACCATGTTGACCCGCAGAGCCGGATTGCGCTTGGCCAGCACAGACCCAATCACCCCGGCGCCACAACCGAAATCGAGCAATTCGCCCGTCATCGGCGGCACGGCGGCCAGCAGCATCTGGGTGCCGAGATCCAGCTCGGCGGCGCTGAAGACGCCTGGCAGCGCCAGTACGGTCAGCTCGGTATCACCGGCCTTGCACTGATAGCGGCCAAACCAGCTATCCAGATCGAACGGGGCGACCGGTTTGCTCAGCTCACCATGATAGAGGGAGCAGCGGCGGGCCGAGTCACGTTTGACCGGCTTTTCGCCATAGGGGGCCAGCAGCTTGTCGGCGCCATTGATGCCGCCGCGGTTTTCACCGGCGAGAAACAGGTCGGCACCCGCTTCCAGCAAGGGGGTCATCATGGCCAGCAGGTATTGTGCCTCGGCCTTGGCTTTGGGCATCAGCAGCAACAGGGCATCGAAGCGGGGGGCGCCGCCGAGCTGGTGGTCGAACAGGATAGCCTCGCCGAGGGCGGCCTGCTGGCTGCGGTAGTAGCAGTAATCGGTGGTAAAGACGGTCAGGGTCTGGGCCAGGCTCGCCAGCTGGCGGGGGTAGTCATCCTCCAGCGCGCCGCAGACAAGTAGCCGCTTGCCGACAAAGAGGGCTTGGTTTCGTTCCAGCATCTGGCTGACGGCACTGATTGGGCTGCTCATCGGGTCTCTCCACGCAATTTTGGGCGGCCATTATACATAGCCCCTTTCGCCTTGACATTTATGCCGTGTTCCCGAAATATGCCCAGACACCATTTTTTGACCAGAGATGACGAAATGCGGTTCAACGGGTTGAAACGAAAGCACAAAAAAAGCCTGAAATTCGGGCCTGCCGACGTTCGCGCGTAACCTCTCATCCCTGAGAAGCTTCAAACCCCGGTTGCGCACATCGTACCGGGGTTTTTTATTGCCATATGCGCGTCATTTAGGAGAAGGAGATCCCATGTTTCAAGGTTCAATCGTTGCGTTGATCACCCCGTTTCGACAGGGAAAGCTGGATGAAGAGGCGCTGCTGCGTCTGGTGGAGTGGCATATCGAGCAGGGTACTCACGGCATTGTGCCGGTAGGTACCACGGGCGAAAGTCCGACCCTGACCCACGACGAGCACTGCCGGGTGGTGGAGCTGGTGGTCAAACAGGTCGCTGGCCGTATTCCGGTGATTGCCGGAGCGGGCTCCAACAATCCGGTCGAAGCCATCGAGTACACCCTCCATGCCGAGCGGGTGGGGGCCGATGCCACCCTGCATGTGGCCGGTTACTACAACCGTCCCAATCAGGAGGGGCTCTACCACCACTTCAAGGCGGTACACGATGCCACCGCCAAGCCGATCATCGTCTACAACATTCCGCCGCGCGCCATCGTCGACGTGCAACCCGCGACCCTGGCCCGTCTGGCCGAGCTGCCGCGCATTGCCGGGGTGAAAGATGCCACCGGCGATCTGGCGCGCCCCTGGACCGAGCGCCAGCTGATCAAAAAGCCCTTCGCCTGGCTCTCTGGTGAAGATGCCACGGCTGTGGCCTATAACATCGGCGGCGGTCAGGGCTGTATCTCTGTGACCGCCAACGTGGCCCCCAAGCTGGTAGCCGAGGTGCAGAACCTCACGCTGGCGGGCAAGTGGCAAGAAGCGCGTGAGCTGCAAGACAAGCTGATTCCGCTCCATCAGGCGATGTTTGCCGAGCCGAGCCCGGCCGGTGCCAAATATGCCGCTTCCCTGCTCGGTTTCTGCAGCGAAGAGTGTCGCCTGCCGGTGATGCCACTGTCGGAAGCGACCCGCGAGCGCATTCGCAGCGCCATGCAGCAGCTCAACCTGCTGTAGTGCAAAACGGGTGAGCCAAGGCTCACCCGTTTTGTTTTTGGCTTTTGTTTCTGGCCTTTATTTACGACATCCCCCCACTCAGGCCGCGTGATGTAGCCAGGCAGCGATGGCCAGTTGCAACTCGACATACGCCGGATAGAGGAAGAGATCGGCAAGCTCGGCAGGCCACTCGTCATGCTCGCCCGATTGGGCTTGCAGATGGGCTTGCAGGTTGGTCAGGGCGGGCAGCCAGAGCACTGGTTGTGGCAGTGCGGCCGCATTGTGGGCGACCAGATCGATCCCTTGGCACAGGGCCGCGAGTGCCTGCTGTTGAATGCCTTTATCCTGAGGATGCTCCAGCCAAAGCTGCTCGTGATGCTGCCAGTGACGCAGCCCCTCGCTGATCCCTGTCATGCTTTCAATATCTTCACTCGCGACCAGTGCCTGCAGGGCCAGCGGTTTGCCAAGACCAGCCAGTCGATAGCCACGTTGTGCCTTGGATTGGGCGCCAAGGCGCAACCCGCCGAGCTTGGCGAGGCGTTGGGCCAGTGCAAACAGCGCCGCGGTAGCGCCTGATTTGAGCTCCAGTTCCAGCTCGTTGATGGTGGTGCTGCCCTGACTGCCGACTATCTCTCCCTGATCCCAGGCCAGCTCAATCTCGGCCCCCTCGAAGGCGATCAGCCAATGGCGGCGCAGGAAGTCGGTGCGAAACTGGGCGACCAGCTGTTGCTGAATGTGGTCGCGCTCGGTCAGAGTCGGCCAAATCTCATCGGGAAAGGCCGAGAGGGTCGGCAGATCGCCGCTCACGGGGGTGTTGTACTCGGGTCTGGCGTGCAGGCCGCCCACCACCTGGCCGCGGCATTTGATGGTCTGTTCGGTGAAGGCATCGCAGCGGCGGATCCGCAGTCCCATCTCCAGCTGGCGCAGAGCCAAGGTCGGCGTATCGAAATAGACGTTGCCGAGCTGCTGTTGTGATGATTCTTTAATCTCAAGAGAATTCAGCAGGTTGGATAACTCGGGTTGAATGTCGCGGGCGACAAAAAACTTTATCTCGATCTCAGTTTGCATAGTCATTCCGGGCTGGCAGGCAACTTTGGGGGGCAGGATTCGGGTCGCGGGGATATAATGCCCGCGAGACGACTAGATTAATTCGCGGTTTAATTGAGGGCGCAGTTCGGTTACCATGCGCGCCTCATAAAATCGTATCGAGTGTTTTTTCACCGACACAGGTTTGGCCATGCCAGTAAATACTATTTTGGGGCTTTTTGCCAAGTCCCCCATCAAGCCGCTGCAGAAGCATATCGTCAAGGTTCACCAGTGCTCCCAGCAGTTGGTTCCCTTCTTTGACGCCGTTGCCGAAGACCGTTGGGAAGATGCCGAGAAGATCCGGCAGCAGATCGCCCAGCTGGAAAAAGAGGCAGATACCCTCAAGCGTGAAATCCGTCTGAAACTGCCTCGCGGCCTGTTCCTGCCGGTTGCACGTACCGACCTGCTGGAGCTGTTGACCCAGCAAGACAAGATTGCCAACCGTGCCAAGGATATTTCCGGCCGCATGCTTGGCCGTCGCATGGAGTTCCCCGCCGAAATGCGGACGGATTTCATGGCTTACCTCAAACGTTGTATTGATGCGACCGCTCAGGCCGAGAAAGCGATCGGGGAGCTCGACGAGCTGCTCGAGACCGGCTTCAAAGGACGGGAAGTGGAAATGGTTGCCGAGATGATCCACCAGCTGGATCTGATCGAGGACGATACAGACACCATGCAGATCGGACTGCGCCAACAGCTGCAAGCGGTTGAGCACAATTACAATCCGATCGATGTGATGTTCCTTTACAAGATCCTCGAATGGGTAGGTGACCTGGCAGATCAGGCCGAGCGCGTAGGCGCCCGTCTGGAACTGATGCTGGCTCGTTCGTAATCGACTGACTGGGTAAACACTACTAATGGACATTATCGCGAATTACGGCACCACTCTGGTGCTCGTGGCGGCCTTGTTCGGCTTTTTGATGGCTTGGGGCATTGGCGCGAATGACGTGGCCAACGCCATGGGAACATCGGTCGGCACCAAATCCCTGACCATCCGTCAGGCGATCATCATTGCCATGATCTTCGAATTTGCCGGTGCCTATCTGGCCGGTGGCGAAGTGACGGCCACCATCCGTAACGGCATCATCGACAGCAATGCGTTTGTCGACAGCCCGGACCTGCTGGTGCTCGGCATGATCGCCTCTCTGCTGGCGGCGGGCGCCTGGTTGATCCTCGCCTCCTACTTCGGCTGGCCCGTCTCTACCACTCACTCCATCATCGGCGCCATCGTCGGTTTCGCTGTGGTGAGCATTGGCCCGGAAGCGGTGCAGTGGAGCAAGTTTGGTGGCATCGTCGGCTCCTGGGTCATCACCCCGGCCATCTCAGGTGTCATCGCCTACTTCATGTTCATCAGCGTGCAGAAGCTTATCTTCAACACCGATGATCCCCTGAACAACGCCAAGCGCTATGTGCCGTTCTACATGTTCCTGACTGCGCTGGTGATCTGTCTGGTGACCATCAAGAAGGGGCTGACCCACGTCGGTCTGCACCTGAGCGATGGCGAGGGCATTCTGCTATCCATCGCCATCTCCATCGCAGTGGCGTTTGCCGGCTGGATCTACATTCGTGGCCAGAAGTACAACCCGCAGGATGACAGCAAGATGCACTTCGCCAACGTGGAGAAGGTGTTCGGCATCCTGATGGTGATCACCGCCTGTGCCATGGCCTTTGCCCACGGCTCCAACGATGTGGCCAACGCCATCGGCCCGCTCTCTGCGGTGGCCTCTATCGTGGCGTCCGGTGGCGAGATTTCCAGTCAGGCTGCCATTGCCTGGTGGATCCTGCCCCTTGGCGGTATCGGTATCGTAATCGGTCTGGCGACCATGGGCGAGAAGGTGATGGCGACGGTCGGTACCGGCATCACTCACCTGACCCCGAGCCGTGGTTTTGCTGCCCAGCTGGCCACTGCCGCGACCGTAGTGATTGCCTCCGGTACCGGTCTGCCCATCTCCACCACCCAGACTCTGGTCGGTGCTGTGATGGGTGTCGGTCTGGCGCGCGGCATTGCGGCGCTGAACCTGGGGGTACTGCGCAACATCGTGGTCTCCTGGATCATCACCCTGCCTGCCGGTGCTATTCTGGCTATCGCGATCTTCTACGTGCTGCAGGCCTGCTTCTCCTAATCGAAGCGGCATTCAGCAAAAAGCCCGAGTCATCGACTCGGGCTTTTTTTATTGTGCGAGGGAGCGGAGGTGCTGCCCCCTTTGCATATCAGCCTTAGAGGCTGGCGCAGATCTGCCACAGATCGTACTGGATAGCGGCGGCGGTCACTTCCCGACCCGCCCCCGGCCCCTGGATCACCAACGGGTTGGTGCGGTAGCTGTCGCTCTCGATGGCGAAGATGTTGTCGCACGGCAAGAGGTTCGCAAACGGGTGGTGGGGCTCCAGCGCCTCCAGTCCGACTCGTGCCTTGCCGTCATGCTCAAAGCGGGCGACGTAGCGCAGCACCTTGCCGAGGCGCTTGGCCCCTTCGAAGGCGGTCTGGATCGGGCCATCCAGCTCTTTCAGTCTGTCCATGAACTGATCGGCAGTCACCTTGCGCAGCGTGACGGGCACCAGATTCTCCAGTTCGATATCGGCGGAGTCGAGCTCGAAGCCCGCTTCCCGTGCCAGAATAAGCAGCTTGCGACGCACATCTTGACCGGAGAGATCTTCGCGGGGATCCGGTTCAGTCAGACCGTGCTGCCATGCTTCGTCCACCAGCTCGGAGAAGGGGCGAGTGCCGTCATACTGCTGGAACAGCCAGGAGAGGGTGCCGGAGAAGATGCCGGAGACCCCCTGAATGCGGTCGCCGCTCTGACGCAGCATCTGGATGCTGGACTGGATTGGCAGCCCGGCGCCCACGGTGGCGTTGTAGCGCCACTGCACCTGGTGGTCGCGACAGGTCTGTTTGATGCGCTGGTAGAACTCGCTGTCGGCAGCACCGGCAAACTTGTTGGCGGCGATGATATGAATGCCGAGCTGGGCAAAATCCGGATAGTAGCGGCTCACCGTTTCGCTGGCGGTCATGTCCAGCGCAACCAGCGCATCGAAGCCGTGCTGTTCAAGCTGGGAGAGCAACTCCGGCCAGATCAGCGGCTTGGGATTGAAGTTGTCCTGTACCTTGAGGGGGTTGAGCCCCTCTTCATCGAGCAGGCCCCCTTCCGAGCTGAACACCCCGTAGAGGGTGAGCGCCAGATTGAGCTCATGTTCGAGCCGTGCCTTTTCGCGGGCGTAGAGGCTCAGCCAGTGGCCGCCGATATTGCCCTTGCCGAACACCACCAGTCCGACCCGGGTCGGGCGGCTGAAGAGGGCGCTGTGCAGGGCAATGAGCAGCGGCTCCAGCACTACCTGACGCAGCACGGCCACCAGACTCAGGCCATCTCGGGCCACCTGGACGAACTCCAGCGGTTGATCTGCCAGCAGCTGATAGAAGCGGTGACACTGTTCTGCGTTGTCGGTGACCCCGGCACCGACCAGCGCAACCAGACTGTACCCCTCCTTCTGGATGAGGCCGGTGAAGCTCCCTTGCAGCTGGAAGTCGCGCAGCAGCTCGAAGGCGCCTTGTGCCACCTCGAGGGTGTAGGCGAGGCGCAGGATCCGGCGATCCGGCTGGCGCTGCAGGGTGAGCGGGTTGAGACGGTGACGGGCCAGATGGGCCTCGATGGTGGCCACCGTCTGTTCATAGTTGGTCTGCGGCAGCACCTTCAGCTCAATGAGGGCGATCTGATCCACCGAGGAGACGATGCGAGCTCCGCCGGAGCGGGGAGCGCGGCGCAGGATGTGGGTGCAGCCCTCATCCGGGTTGTAGCTGCAGCGCAGGGTGAGGCGCTGGCGGCTGTCGGCTACCGGTTGCAGGGTGCGCGAGTGCAGCACCGAGGAGCCAAGGCGGGCCAGCTCGTTCGCTTCCGCGAGGCTCAGGCGCTCCAGCAGACGCGCCTCCTTCACCCGGCGCGGGTCAGCGCTGTAGACCCCGGCCACGTCGCTCCAGATGGTGGTGGATTCGCCGTCCGCCAGTAGCGCCAGCAGGCTGGCGCTGTAGTCGGAGCCGTTGCGACCGAGCAGCAGGGAGCGCCCCTCCATGTCGGCGGCGATAAAGCCGGTTACCACGATGCGACCGGCATGCTCGGCCAGTCGCGCCTTGAGCAGTTCGCTGGAGAGCGCAGTATCCACCTTGACCAGAGCGCCATCCTCGGCGCGCAGGAAACTGCGGGCATCGAGCCAGATAGCCTTGTCGCCTCGGCTGGTGAGCAGGGCCGCCAGCAGGCGCGCCGACCACACTTCGCCAAAAGCGAGCAGGCCGTTGCGGGCGAAGCGATCAAACTGCCCCTCAAGCGTCTTGGCGATCAGTTGCATGTCGTCGGCCAGCTGCTTGCTCAGATCGAGCTGCAGTTCACCCTCCAGCAGGCCGTCGATCAGGCTCTGCTGATAGGCCTGCAGGGCGGAGATGGCTTCACCGGCGGCTTCGTCCCCCGCTTCGGCCAGCTCCACCAGCTGGATCAGCCGGTTGGTGGTCTTGCCAGCGGCGGAGACCACGATCAGTTCATCCCCGCCCACCTGCTGTTCAACGATACTGGCGACCCGGCGATAACAGACCGGATCCGCCAGACTGCTGCCACCAAACTTGTGGACGTGACGTCGCTTCAATCCTGCTTCTGCTGCCACCGCGATCTCTCCTTGTTGCTGCTGTTCCATTACTTCGCTACCTGTTCTGCCTGCTGCGCCTGTTCAAAAGCCTGAGCCAGATCGGCCACCAGGTCTTCACCGTGTTCAATACCGACCGACAACCGCAGCAGCTGGGCGCTGATGCCTGCTGCCTGCTGCGCCGCCGGGGTCATGGCCCTGTGGGTCATGCTGGCCGGATGGGCCACCAGACTCTCCACCCCGCCGAGAGATTCGGCCACCGAGAAGAGGGTGAGGGCTGCGAGGAAGGCGCGAATGCCCGCCTCGCTGCAATCGAGTTCAAAACTTAGCATGGCGCCGAAGCCGGACTGTTGACGGCGCGCAATATCGTGGCCCGGATGGCTCGGCAGGCTGGGGTGATAGATGCGTTTCACCAGCGGCTCATGTTGCAGGAAGGCGAGGATGCGATCGGTATTCTCCTGATGGGTACGCAATCTGGGGGCCAGAGTGCGCAGGCCGCGCAGGGTGAGGTAGGAGTCGAACGCCCCGGAGGTGAGCCCCAGACAGTTAGCCCACCACACCAGGGAGTCGGCCAGTGCCGCCTCCTTGGCAATCGCCACTCCGCCCACCACGTCTGAGTGACCGTTAATGTACTTGGTGGTGGAGTGCACCACCACATCGGCACCGAGTGCCAGGGGTTGTTGCAGCAGGGGGGAGAGGAAGGTGTTGTCCACCACCACCTGCGCACCTGCCTCGTGGGCGGCGCTGGCGATGGCGCTGATATCCACCACCCGCAGCAGCGGGTTGGAGGGTGTCTCGACCCATACCAGCGCTGGCTTTTGCGCCAGTGCGGCGGCCAGTGCGGCCTCGTCACCCTGATCGACAAACTGCACCCGGTAGTGGCCCTTGGCCGCCAGATACTCAAACAGACGCCAGGTGCCGCCGTAGCAGTCGTGGGGGGCGAGCAGCAGATCCCCCGCCTTGAGCAGGGCGGTGGTGACCAGATGGACGGCCCCCATGCCGGTGCCGGTGACCACGGCGCCAGCGCCCCCTTCCAGCGCCGCCAGCGCGTCTGCCAGATTGGTGCGGGTCGGATTGCCGGAGCGGGCATAATCGTATTGACGGGGCTCGCCAAAGTCGGCAAAGGTGTAGTTGCTGGAGAGGTAGATGGGGGGCACCACGGCACCGTGCTGTGTGTCTGTCTCAATCCCGGTGCGAACCGCCAGGGTGGCCTTGTGGGTCATATCACTCTCCTTGATGTCTCTTCACACGCCGGCATCTTGCTGCCACGCGCCATCCCGCCATTGCGGGCTCATGGTCAACCACACTACGTCAGCTTAAGAAAGCCGTCAACACTTCCAGACGTCTAAATGGCTTTGCTGTTGGATTGCCATTAATTTCCTTAAGGGTTAAAATCCGCGCTCACGGCTAAATGAGAACAGGTGAGTCATGGGAACAGAGTGGAACGGCGACTACGTCAGCCCCTACGCGGAACACGGTAAGAAGAGCGAACAGGTCAAGAAGATTACCGTCTCGATCCCGCTCAAGGTGTTGAAAGTGTTGACCGATGAGCGCACCCGCCGTCAGGTGAACAACCTGCGTCATGCGACCAACAGCGAGCTGCTCTGTGAAGCCTTCCTGCACGCTTTCACCGGCCAGCCGCTCCCTTGCGACGAAGATTTGCGCAAGGATCAACCGGACAGTGTCCCGGCCGAAGCGCGCGCCATCATGGAAGCGCTGGGCAAAGAGATCGAAGATTTCGACAAGGAATAACCCCCAATGACGCGGCCCTGGCCGCGTCATTGCTATCTGCCATGTCCCGCTTCAGCCTGCGCCACTATCACCACCAAGTCTGCAGCCATAGCCACGACTTTGCCCAGCTGGTGATCCCCCTCGACGGCCCCCTCGAGATCGAGGTGCAGGGCCGGGGGCTCAGGCTTGCCCCCGGTTCTGCCTGCGTCATCGCCCCCGGTGAGCGACACGACTATGCCGCCGATCCCGCGCTTTCGTTTCTGGTGCAGGAGAGCGACTGGCTACCCGGCGATCTGGCGGCTTGCCCCTTTATCGAGCTGGATGAGCCCCAGCGCCACTACCTCGCGTTTCTGCACCGCATGGTGGCCGAAGGGCGGCAGGTGGCGGGCATGGAGCAGGTGTGGCTCTCCCTGCTGGCGGAAGGGCAGGGGATGCAGAGCGCAGCCATTCCACGCCTTGCCGCCCGCATCCTCAAGGTGCAACGCCATATCGAGGCCAACCTCGCCACCCCGCTGACCAATCAGCAACTCGCCGCCATCGCCTGCCTTGGCCAGAGCCAGTTCAAGCTCGCCTTTCGCCAGCAGTTGGGGGTGAGCGTCTCCCACTACATTCGCAGTCGGCGCATGGCGCTGGCGCGCACCCTGCTTGCCGGTACGCAACTGCCCGTTGGCGAGATTGCCAGCCGCTGCGGCTACCAGAATCAGGGGGCCTTCGGCGAGCGCTTCCTGGTCGAGACCGGGCTCACTCCGTCCCTCTGGCGCCAGCAAAACGGCCACCTGCCGCAACGAAACGGCTGATCGCCGAAGACGAGATGCTCTCTTTGGGCCATGCTGCGGGTCATGCAAGGTGCACGATAAACAGGAGCCAAAATGGAGACGATTAGCTGGCAGGATTTCGAGATGGTGGAGCTCCGGGTGGGCACCCTGGTGCGGGTCGAGCCGTTCCCCGAGGCGCGCAAACCGGCCTACAAGGTGTGGGCGGATTTTGGCCCCGAACTGGGGATACGCAAGAGCAGTGCCCAGATCACCGCGCTCTACCAGCCAGAGCAGCTGGTGGGCCGCCAGATCATCGCCGTAGTCAACTTCCCGACCAAACAGATAGGGCCGTTTCAGTCTGAATTTCTGCTGACCGGTTTCTACCGGCCGGATGGCGCCGTAGTGATGGCTATCCCCGAACGTGTGGTAGAGAACGGCGCCAAGCTGGGCTGAGTTCACACCCGAACAGAGACAAGAGAGGCGACCCTAGGGTCGCCTCTCTTTTTGTTATCTGCTGCGAGTCATTACTTCAACAGGCTGAAGATCAGCGCCGATACTGCCAGCGAACCGGTCAGCAGGATAAAGCCGTTGGTCCAGCCGTGACGGAAGCGGGCCAGCGCCTCCACCTTGTAGATGGCAATCACCGGCATGATAAACAGGATCATGGCGATGACCGGGCCGGAGAGGGTCTCCATCAGCCCCAGAATGCCCGGGTTGATGACGGCGGCACCCCAGATGGCGAAGAACATCAGGGCGATACCCAGCTTGTCCGCCTTGGCCAACGGCAGGCCGGTGGGCTTGGCGATCAGGCTTTTCAGGCTTTCACGGGCACCGAGGAAGTGGCCGAGGAAGGAGGAGCTGATGGCGATAAAGGCAATGAGCGGCCCCAGAGTCACGATCACCGGGTTGTCGGTGATGTTGGCGAGATAGGAGAGCACCGAGACGTTCTGGGCCTTGGCTTCAGCCAGCTGGGCTGGCGAGAGGCTCAGCACGCAGGAGAAGACGAAGAACAGCACGAAGCCCACCAGCATTACTGTGGTGTTGCGCAGGATCAGGCCGCTCTTGGCTTCTGCCTGCTCGCCATATTCACGACGCTGCACGTTGGCAAAGCCGGAGATGGCGGCGGCGTGGCTGAAAGCGAACACGGTGACCGGCAGTGCCAGCCAGACGGTATTGAGGAAGCTGACCCCTTCAAACGCGGTCACTTCCGGCCATTGCCACTGGGGAATGAGGTAGCAGGAGAGGGCCGCCAGAATGGCCGCCAGCGGATAGACCATAAAGGCGAAGGCGCGCAGCATCGCTTTCTCACCCGCCAGCATCACGGCGATCATGGCAAATACCAGCACGCCGGAGAGCATCACCCGATCCGGGGTCGCCATGCCGAGCTGGTTGACCATGAAGCTCTCCACCGTGTTGGTCAGCCCGACCCCGTAAATGAGCAGGATCGGGAAGATGGAGAGGAAGTAGAGCGCCGAGATGAGGCGACCGGCCATCTTGCCGAAGTGCTCCTCCGCCACTTCGGTGAAGTCGGCGTGGGGGCGTGACGATGAGAGCACGAAGCGCGCCAGTCCGCGGTGGGCCAGGAAGGTCATGGGACCTGCCAGTACAGCGACGATGACGAGAGGCCAGATGCCGCCCAGACCCAGATTGATAGGCAGGAACAGGATACCGGCCCCAACGGCGGTGCCAAACAGACTGATGACCCAGTGGGTGTCGTGACGGCGCCAGCGGGTGGTGCTGGACGTGGTGGAGCAGGAACCGGATAGCTCCTTGGTAGCCTCTACAGATAAACTCATTACTAATTCACTTTTTGTTAGTGTTTTAATCTGAGTTCATTGTGGTTTATCGGGATTTAATTCTCAAAAAGCGAGACTGAAACATATCACTGCCATTGTGGGGTTTAGCCAGCGAGATTGGGAATGGAATCTGGTTCACAGAATGGAACAAAACTGATATTGGTGATTTTTGTGAAATATAAAACCAAAATTTGATCTGCTATCATTTTTTTATTTTGGCTAATCAGGTGTTTTCAGGATTACGTGAAAAAATCGCACCATTTCTCACCGACCGATTATGATGTTTCACTATCATTATGCCGCTTTGCCAGCGTATCACGCTGTTCAAGAGCGACTTGACCAGCGGATCACACCGGCCATCACCTGGGGCAACTTCCCTGAAAAAGCAGGCGGCCATCGGGCCGCCTGCTTGTCTGGTGTGATGATATCGCTATCCGTTTAGTGGGCCAGAATGCTGCCCCAGGCGAGATCCGGATCCCCCATCACGATAAAGTCAGGGTTCTCCAGCGACTCGGTTTCGTTGTAACTGAGCGGCTGCAACGCCAGGCTGAGGATACGGCCACCGGCTGCCTCGACGATGCACTGGGCGGCGGCGGTGTCCCACTCGCCGGTGGGGCCGAGCCGCACGTAGCAATCGGCCGCACCTTCCGCCACCAGACAGGATTTGAGGGAGCTGGAACCAAGCGGGATCAGCTCGTAGTTGATGGCCGGGTTGAGGCGGCTGGTGAGGTTCTCCAGCTTCTGGCGGCGGCTGATGGCGACTACCAGCGAGTCGGGCTGGTCATGCTCGTGATGCATGGCGCTGATGGGCAGTACCTCGCCATTCACCTCCTTGAAGGCGCCGTAGCCGCGCACCGCCCAGTAGAGCACGTTGGACTCGGGGGCGTAGATGACCCCGAGCACCGGCACATTGTCCCGCACCAGGGCGATCAGGGTGGCGAAGTCGCCGCTGCCCGCGATAAATTCGCCGGTGCCGTCGAGGGGATCCACTAGCCAGTACTGCCGCCAGTTGGATCGCTGGCTGAAGGGGATGTCGGCCGCCTCTTCAGTCAGCACGGGAACGTGGGGAGTGAGCGCCGAGAGCGCCTGCTTGAGGTAGGCATCGGCAGCAAGATCGGCACTGGTGACCGGGGTCGCATCCTCCTTCAGCTGACGCTCGAACTGACCGCCGTGATAGATGTCGTGAAGGATCCTTCCGGCTTCGCGGGCAATATCCTTGACCCCCGGCACCCAGGCCAACAACTCCTGCATCTCGTTATCCTCTGTCTGTTAACTGCCCGTCTGCGGGCTACTCTGCCTGCTCCGCCAGCCACTTTTGGGCCAAGAGCAGGGCACTGATGCTGCGCGACTCGGTGAAGTCGGGTCGCGCCAGCAATTCGTCGATCCGGTTGAGTGGCCAGGGGATCACTTCCAACGGTTCGGGCTCGTCGCCGATCCGCTGCTCGGGGAAGAGGTCCCGCGCCAGCAGGATATCCATCCGGCTGGAGAAGTAACCGGGCGCCAGCGACACCTGCTTGAGCAGGGTGAGGCTGTTGGCGCCAAAGCCCGCCTCCTCCATCAGCTCCCGGTTGCCCGCCTCGAAGGCATCTTCGCCCGGGTCGATCAGCCCTTTAGGGAAGCCCAGCTCGTAGGAGTGAGTGCCAGCGGCATATTCGCGCACCAGCAGCAGGGTGTGGGCATCGAACAGCGGCACCACCATGACGGCGCCACGATTGCCGCCGCGCATCCGCTCGTAGACCCGCTCTTCGCCGTTGGAGAATTTGAGGTGTAGCGATTCCACCTTGAACAGTCGGCTCTCGGCGACGATATCGGCCTTGAGGATCTCCGGCTTGCTCTTGGGGTGATCCAGTTGGTCGGCTGAGATGTGCTCGGGTTTGCTCTTGTGGGGGTCGCTCATCGGACGCTGGCTGCTCGTTAAAAAATCGTGCTTCAAGAGTAAACGACTCTCACACCGAACACCACGGGCCAGGGATGGCAAAGGGGGAGGAAAAATCCGTTATACTGCCGCCCCGTTTTCCGAGATCCGCGATCAAGAGGCCCGATGCCACACTCCCGCTCCACCACCTTGCCCTGGCACCAGATAGACACCGTCTTGCTCGATATGGATGGCACCCTGATCGATCTGCATTTTGACAACCACCTCTGGCAGCAGCTGGTGCCGGAGCGTTACGCCGAGCGGCTCGGGCTGCCGCTGGATGAAGCAAAGGCGCAGATCGATGTCCACTATCACGCCGTCAACGGCACCCTCAACTGGTACTGCGTGGATTACTGGAGCGAGACCCTGGGGCTCGATATTCGTGCCCTCAAGCAGGAGCTGCTGGCGAAGATCCAGTGGCGACCCCATGCCATCCCTTTTCTGGCCGAGTTGCGTGCCGCGGGCAAGCAGCTGGTGCTTTTCACCAACGCCCACCCCGCCAGTCTGTCGGTGAAGGATGCGCAGCTGGGACTGAGCGACCATCTGGATTTGATGGTGAGTACCCACGAGCTGGGTTGGTCGAAGGAGAGCCAGCACTGCTGGCAGGCACTGGCCGAGCGGCTGGCGTTCGATCCGGCCCGTACCCTGTTTGTGGATGATAGCGAGCGGATCCTACGGGCTGCCGCCGACTATGGCATCGGCTATCAGCTGGCGATCCAGAATCCGGATAGCTGCAAGCCGGAGCAGAGCATTACCGCTTTTCCGGCGATCCGCGACTATGCCGAGTTGCTGCCGTTGGCAATCTGAATCAGTTCAAACAAGAGAGGGCTGCATCATGCCGCCCTCTTTCTTTGATTTGAATTTTGGTTATCTGACGCCTGATGGCGAAAAATCACAGCTCCCGAAACGGGCGCCGTTTCTCCTCTTCGATGACGATCGCCTCCAGATTGGCGATCCGCTCCTGCAATTCTCTGATGATCATATCCTGCTTGCCGAGGCGGTCGGTGATGCGTGCATCCCCCATCTGGTAGCGAGCCCGCTTGCCGAGATATCCGAACAATACGCTGATAAATACGATCAGGACTATGCCTGTCCACATGGTCATGTCACGACTCCTTGTCGTCTATAAACGGCGAAAACGCTGATGAGATCTGCTCTGTTTTCTCACAGCCGTCGGGCGGCCGCAATGGGGCCTATTGTCCCTTTGTGACGCAGACAGCTATTGCTGCCAGAGTGGCCGCCCGACCCAGAGCGCCCACAGTGTGAGGTGCAGCAGCACGATAAACCAGAAGACCAGCCGGTAGCTGCGCTTCTGGGTCTTGTGACGCAGCCACTGGCGGGCCACCAGTGCCCCCGGCCAGCCGCCGCACAGCTCCAGCAGGTGCAGGCGAGATTCGGGAATGCGCCACTCGCCCCGCACCGCTTGCCGCTTGTCCCATGCGTAGGCGGCTACCGTCAGCAGGCTCATGAAGAGCAACACGGCCAGCGGCCACCACTGCTGCTCGCCGAGGCCGAGCCAGAGGGCGGCGCCCAGTGGCAGCAGCGCCAGCGCCATCACTGGGCCAGCTCCCAGCAGCGCTCCTCGTCCTGCTTGAGGGTGCGGATCACCTTGGCCGGATTTCCCACCGCCACCGAGTCGGCCGGGATGTCGCGGGTGACCACTGCGCCTGCGCCAATGATGGAGCGCGGCCCTATGGTGACGCCGGGGCAGATGATGGCGCCGCCGCCGATCCAGCAGTCATCGCCGATCTGCACCGGCTTGTTGTAGGCGGTCCAGTTGCGTCGCTCCAGATAGTTCATGGTGTGGGTGGCGGTGTAGATCTGCACGTTGGGGGCCAGCAGCACATGGCTGCCGATATGCACTTCACCCAGATCGAGAATGGTGACGTTGAAGTTGAAGAAGGTCTTCTCGCCGATATGGATGTTGCGGCCAAACTCGCAGGTGAAGGGCGTGCTGATCCAGCAGGAGTCGGGGCAGTGGCCGAACAGCTCGCGGCAAATCTGCTGGCGCAGAGGGCCATCTCCCGCCGATGAACTATTGAGCCGGGCCAGCAGCGCCTGACCGCGGATCCGGTCGTTCGCTATCTCCTCGCTCTGGCCATCCAGCGCCCCGCCTGCCAGTACCTTGTCCCAGTCGCTCGCCATTGCTACCTCCTCATGCTGCAAGAGGGGGCAGTATACGTGACTGTCTGGGGCGCCGTCAGTCTGTCACTTGTTGCAGGTGATCCCCGTCAACCTGCGGGCCAGACGAGGGGGAGGATCAGCAGGGCCGAGACGAAGTAGGGGAGTAGCACCCGCAGTCCCAGCCGGCGGCCGCCTATCCCCAGGGCCAGCAGCCCCTTCACCAGCGAGTTGACCAGCCCGGCTAGCAGGATGCCGCGGGCCGCCACCTCCAGCGCCAGCTCCTTGTGGGAGAGTTGGGAGAGCGACAGCGTGATGGCGTCCACATCTGTGATCCCCGACACCAGTGACAGCAGATAGACCCCCGAGTTGCCCACCTTGCTCTGCAACAGGGTGGCCATAAAGCCGATCAGCGCCAGCAGCAGGCCGAACTTGATGGCGGTGGCCAGATCGAGCGGGTTGCTGGTTTCCGGTTTTACCGGGCCGTCGGTCAGCTCCTCGCGCTGACGCCAGAACCAGAAGGCAAAGCCGTACACTGTGGCCGCCAGCAATACGAGCGGGGCGACGAGGCGCATCGCCAGCTCGCTGTGAATGAGCAGCACCAGCACCAGCAGCCGCAGCCACATGGTGGCCCCTGCCAGCAGGATGCCGGTAGCCAGCAGTCGCTCCAGCCCGCCTTGTTCCTTGTTGAGGCGGGCAAACTGCAGGGTGAGAGCGGTGGAGGAGGCCAACCCCGCCAGTATGCTGGTGAGTACCAGCCCGGCGCGGGTGCCGAGCAGCCGCACCGCGAAGTGGCCACAAAACGAGATGCCGGCGATCACCACCACCATCAGCCAGATCTTGAAGGGATTGAAGGCATCGAGGGGCCCCATCTCCTCGTTGGGCAGCACTGGCAGCAGCACCAGCGAGATGAGCAGAAAACGCAGGGTGGCGTGAAACTCGGTTTCGCTGAGAAACAACATCCCCTGCTGGATCTGTCCCTTCAAACCCATCAACAGGGCGGCCAGCACGGCGCAGGCCACCGCTTCGCTCGGGCTCAGCAGCACCGACATCAGCCCCAGCAGATAGGTGAGCAGCATAGCTACCGAGCTGGTGAGGCCAAACTCCCCTTGCCAGCGCTGGGCCAGCCAGACCGAGAGGCCGCAGCCGATCACCACCGCCAGCAGGCCGAGCAGCGGCAGCCAGGGGCCCAGGATCGGCAGCAGCAAGCCGCACACCCCGCCAAGCAGGCCGATGAGGCCGTAGGTACGCATCCCGGCGATGCGCTGGTTATCCCCCAGCTGGCGTACCTGCCAGCCCCGCTCCAGCCCGATGATCAGGCCGATGGCCAGCGAGACCAGGGCACCGTTGACGGGTTCTGCATTGATCCACATAACGACTTCCTTTTCGTCATCTGCCTGCCTTGTTCCCATGATGGCACAGCGCTTGAGGTCACAGAGGGGCGTGGCTCACAGAGTCTGCGTCTGGCTCCTTGTGGCGTGTGGCTGCCTGATATGAGCAAAAGAGATAAGCAAAGAGTTATTTCTTTCTTCTGGGCATAACAACTCCACGGCATGCTGTTCTCAACCCAACAAGATATGGAGAATCACCATGAAACTGCGAATGACCGCCCTGACCCTGCTCTCTCTGCTGGCATTTGGTCAGGCCAATGCCGCCGAGATCCGCCTGCTCAACGTCTCTTACGATCCGACCCGCGAGCTGTTTCAGGAGTACAACGCCGCCTTTGCCAAGGAGTGGAAGGCCAAAACCGGCGACGACGTGGTGGTGAGCCAGTCTCACGGTGGCTCCGGCAAGCAGGCCCGCGCTGTGGTGGATGGACTGGAGGCCGACGTGGTATCGCTGGCGCTGGCCTACGATGTCAACGCCATCGCCAAGGAGGGGCTGACCGCTGCCGACTGGCAGAGTCGCCTCGGCAACAACGCCTCGCCCTATACCTCCACCATTGTCTTCCTGGTGCGCAAGGGCAATCCCAAGCAGATCAAGGATTGGGATGATCTGGTGCGCAAGGATGTCGCCATCGTGACTCCCAACCCCAAGACCTCCGGCGGGGCACGCTGGAACTATCTGGCCGCCTGGGGCTATGCCCTGAAGAAGAGCGGCAGTGAAGAGGGGGCCAAGCAGTTTGTCGGCGATCTCTTCAAGAACGTGAAGGTGCTGGACTCAGGCGCCCGCGGTGCCACCACCAGCTTTACCGAGCGCGGTCTCGGTGACGTGCTGCTGGCGTGGGAGAACGAAGCCCTGCTGGTGCTTGGTCAGGCGGGGGCCAGCGACAAGTTCGAGCTGGTGGTGCCTTCGGTCTCCATTCTGGCGGAGCCGCCGGTCGCGGTGGTGGACAAGGTGGCCAGGAAGCACGGTACCGACGCGGTGGCCAAGGCCTATCTCGATTATCTCTACTCTGACGAGGGGCAGCATATCGTCGCCAAACATCACTATCGCCCCAGCAACCCGGCGATCCTGAAGGAGACGGCAGCCCAGTTCCCACAGCTTGCCTTCTTTACCGTCAAGGATCTGGAAGGGGATTGGGAGAAAGCCCAGAAGAAACACTTCGCCCAGGGCGGTCTGTTTGACCAGATCTATCAGCCGGGTCGTTGATAGCTTCGTTATCCATCACTGAACTGGCCCCTGTGCCAGCCGATAGGAGCACCAAGATGAACAAGATCCTCCTGGTTCCCGGTCTGCACAACAGTGGGCCGGATCACTGGCAGAGCCGCTGGCACGATCATTTTCCCCAATGGCAGCGGATGACCGGGCTACCGTGGGACAAGCCGGACCTCAGGGTCTGGAGTGCCAAGCTGGCGAGCAAGCTGAAACGTCGCCGCAGCCGGGTCCATCTGGTGGCTCACTCCTTCGGCGCCCTGACCGCCATCGCGGCGGCCCGCTTGCAGCCGGAGAAGGTGGCCTCGATCTTTCTGGTGGCGCCCGCCGATCCGGCCCGTTTTGGCATTGCGGATGAGGCCTTGGCCGGGCCGCTGCAGGTATCGGTCCAGCTGGTGGCCAGCCGCAATGATCCCTGGATGAGCTTTGAACGGGCTGAGTACTGGAGCCGTCAGTGGCAGGTGCCGCTGTTCGATGCCGGTGAGGCGGGCCATATCAATGCCCAGTCAGGTCATGGGGACTGGCATCAGGGGCTGCATTTGCTGGGGGCACTCTACCGCCGTGGTGAGCTGGTAGTGGCACCGGTCAAGACCGCATCGACCCGGCCGGTCGTATTGGGCTTTCGCTAGGTATCTGTGAAGTGGTTGGAGGGTTGTCGGGCGCGCTGTTCGCTGGCTACTCCATGCCCCCGTTCTTTGAATGTTCCGCTCCGTATTGCCCATTTCTTAGGTCTTTTATTTATATAAAAGACTTTTTTTATTTGGAGTGCTCCAAGAGCCTTGTGACTCTGCGGTTAGACAAAAAAGTGATTAGCAAAGTCGCAATTGATGTTTGTTGCCGATGAGGGGAGTGCGCAGAATCACCATATCGAAAATTCTTCATAACAGATGGATGTGTTATGCGATTTGGTTCTTATTCTGTCCTGCCCGGTTTTGGCCCCACTTTGGGGTTCAGCCTGCTCTATCTGGGCCTGCTGGTGCTGTTGCCGCTCTCGGCCCTGGTACTGTTTGCGATCAACAACCTGACCGCCGCCGAGTTCTGGCAGGTGATCGGTTCACCCCGGGTGCTCGCCTCTTTTCGCCTGAGCTTCGGTGCGGCCTTTGTCGCGGCGCTGCTCAACAGCCTGTTTGGCCTGATCTTGGCCTGGATCCTGGTGCGCTACCCCTTCCCCGGTCGTCGTCTGGTGGATGCGCTGATCGACCTGCCATTTGCCATGCCGACCGCTGTATCCGGCATCGCCCTGTGCGCCATCTTCGCTCCCAACGGCTGGATCGGCCAGTTGCTGGCGCCGCTCGGCATCCAGCTCGCCTACAACCCTATCGGGGTGGTCATCGCACTCACCTTTATCGGATTGCCGTTTGTGGTGCGCACCCTGCAGCCGGTGCTGCGGGAGGCTGAAACCGAACAGGAGGAGGCGGCCGCCAGCCTCGGCGCCGATCGCTGGCAGACCTTTCTGCGGGTGCTCTGGCCGACCCTGGTGCCTGCCCTGCTCACCGGCTTTGCGCTGGCGTTTGCCCGCGGGGTGGGGGAGTACGGTTCGGTCATCTTTATCGCTGGCAACCTGCCGATGGTCTCGGAAATCGCGCCGCTGATGATCATGAGCCATCTGGAAGAGTATGACTACGCAGGTGCCTCCGCCATCGCCGTGGTGATGCTGCTGATTTCGTTCATTTTGTTACTGCTAATCAACAAGTTGCAGGCCTGGAGCTGGTCTCGCATCGGAGGGAGCCGGATATGAGTTCATCTGTTATCACCATTGAGGCGGCCTCTGTGGAGGCGACCCCCGCTCGCAAGGCACCGGTCGTGATCCGTGAACCCCAGTGGGTCAAGTTGCTGCTCATCACGGTCGGTTTGGGCTGGTTTGCCGCCCTGTTGCTGCTGCCGTTGGCCACCGTCTTTATTCAGGCGCTGACGCCGGGGCTCGCCTTCTTCTGGCACGCCATCAGCGAGCCGGATGCCTTGAGCGCCCTCGGTCTCACCGCGTTGGTGACCCTCTGTGCGGTTCCACTCAATCTGCTGTTCGGGATTGCTGCGGCCTGGGCCATCGCCCGCTTCCGCTTCCCCGGTCGGCAGCTGCTCATCACCATCATCGATCTGCCCTTCTCGGTGTCGCCGGTGATCGCCGGTCTGATGCTGGTGTTGATGTTCGGCAGCCGCGGCTGGTTCGGTGACTGGCTGAGCGAGCACGACATCAAGATCATTTTCGCCACCCCGGGGATCATCCTGGCCACCACCTTCATTACCGTGCCCTTCGTGGTGCGCGAGCTGCTGCCCCAGATGGAGGCGCGTGGCCCGGAAGAGGAAGAGGCGGCCATCATGCTGGGGGCGAGCGGTCTGCAGATGTTTTGGCGCGTCACCCTGCCCGGCATTCGCTGGAGCCTGATGTACGGTCTGCTGCTCTGTACCGCCCGTGCGGTCGGGGAGTTTGGCGCGGTGTCGGTGGTTTCCGGTCATATTCGCGGCCAGACCAATACCCTGCCGCTGCATATCGAGATCCTCTACAACGAGTACCAGACCGGCGCCGCCTTTGCAGTGGCAAGCCTCTTGGCTCTGTTCGGGATCTTCACCCTGCTGGGGGAAACCCTGTTGGCCCGGCTGCGTGCCCAGCCCACCAAATCTCACTGATCACCGTTTTAAAGAGGCAGCCATGAGCATTCAGGTTCAACAACTCAACAAGCATTTCAATCAGTACGCGGCGCTGGCAGACATCAACCTCGACTTTCACGACGGTGAGCTGGTGGCCCTGCTTGGCCCCTCCGGCTGTGGCAAGACTACCCTGCTGCGGATCATCGCCGGGCTGGAGCAGGCCGACAGTGGCAGCGTCATCATCCGCGGTGAGGACGCCTCGGATCTCCATGTGCGTGAGCGCAACGTCGGCTTCGTGTTCCAGCACTACGCCCTGTTTCGCCACATGACGGTATTCGAAAACGTGGCGTTTGGCCTGCGGGTCAAACCGCGCAGCGAGCGCCCGGCCGAGACGGCGATCCGTGCCCGGGTCAAAGAGCTGCTGGATCTGGTGCAGCTCAGCCACGTGGCCGAGCGCTATCCGACCCAGCTCTCCGGCGGTCAGCGCCAGCGGGTTGCGTTGGCCCGCGCGCTGGCGGTGCAGCCCAAGGTGTTGCTCTTGGACGAGCCCTTCGGCGCCCTCGATGCGCAGGTGCGCAAGGAGCTGCGTCGCTGGCTGCGCGAGCTGCACGACGAGCTGCACGTCACCAGTCTGTTCGTGACTCACGATCAGGAAGAGGCGCTGGAGGTAGCGGATCGGGTAGTGCTGATGAACGCCGGCCGGGTCGAGCAGATCGGCACCCCGGCCGAGGTCTACGACCAACCCGCCAGCTCCTTCGTCCACAGCTTCCTCGGCAGTGTGAACCAGTTCCGCGGTCGGGTGGCGGAGCAGGGATTCGGTGTCGGCGAGCAACTGCTCGGCGGGCCGTCGGCTTCTCATCTGGCCCACGGCAGTGCCGCCATCGCCTATGTCCGCCCCCATGAACTGGAGATCTTGCCAGCCGATGCGCCGGGCGGGATCCGCGCCACCATTACCCGCCTGCTGCCCATGGGGCCGCGCATTCGGGTGGAGCTGCGTGGCGATGGCGAAACCAAAGGGGCCCACTATGAGGCGGAGCTGAGCAAGGAGGCGGCCAAACTGTTTGCACCGGGTCAGGGGGTTAAGCTGGTGGCCAGACAGGCGCAGTTCTATCCCGACTATCAGATTTGATGCTGTGTTGCGGGCGGTGTGGCCGCCCGGTTCAGGCTGTCAGCCGGGCATGATCCCGGCCAAATAACAAAAATGAGAGGGGCGAGTAGCTTGTGTCGCCCACTCTTCGCAGGAGGCGACAAGGTGAATTTTCAGCAGTTACGCATTATCCGGGAGGCAGCGCGGCGAGATTACAACCTGACCGAGGTGGCCAACGCCCTTTTTACCTCGCAATCCGGGGTGAGTCGCCATATCCGCGAGCTGGAAGAGGAGCTGGGGATAGAGCTGTTTATCCGCTACGGCAAGCGGTTGCTCGGTATGACCGAGCCGGGCAAGGAGTTGCTGGTGATTGCCGAGCGCATTCTCAATGACGCCAACAACATCCGCAAACTGGCCAGCACCTTTGCCAACCGCGACTCGGGCCGTTTGCTGGTGGCGACCACCCATACCCAGGCGCGCTATGCCTTGCCGCGGGTGGTGAAGGCGTTTCGCGAGCAGTTCCCGCTGGTACAGCTAGAGCTGCGTCAGGGCAGCCCGGAGGAGATAGTGCGGCTGGTGCAGACCGGCGAGGTGGATATCGGCATCAGCAGCGAGCAGCTCGACAAGAGCGAAGGGGTGGTGGCATTCCCCTACTACCGCTGGCACCACAATATCGTGGTGCCCGAGCAACATCCGCTGGCTGGCGAGCGGGATCTGACGCTGGCGGCGCTGGCCAACTGGCCCATCGTCACCTATCAAGCCGGGTTGACCGGGCGGGTGCGGGTGGATGAAGCCTTTGCTGCAGCTGGCATTGAACCGCAGATCCTGCTGACGGCGCAGGACTCCGATGTCATCAAGACCTATGTCGAGCTGGAGATGGGGGTCGGCATACTGGCCGACATGGCGTTCGACGCACAGCGCGATCAGGGGCTGGTACAGCTTGATGGCAGCCATCTGTTTGCCCCCCACACCGCCTGGATTGGCCTCAAGCAGGGGCAGTTCCAGCACAACTTTGCCTGGCAGTTTATCCAGCTCTGCAACCCCGAGCTGGCGCTGGCGGATATTCAGGCCCGCGCCATGGGCAGCGAACCCGCCCTCGACTTCCAGATTTGAATGAGAAGAGATAGCAAAAGGGGAGCAAATGGCCCCCCTTTTGCTATCCGGTGGCGAGTTACTTCACTTCATCCCACGCCATCTGCCAGTGGGAGCCGATGCCCGGCTCGTACTGGGTGGCGGTGGTGGTCCACTGCTGGCAGTAGCCGCTGTAGGGGAAGGGCTTGCACTGATAGACCTTGCCATTTTTCGGCTGCTGCACCTTTGTGCCGGCGGCATAGGATTTGAGCGAGTTCGGGAAGACGAAGTCGTATTCGCCGCTGCTCTGCTCCTTGAACATCAGGTCCATGGTCTGCTGGATGGTCTCGCCACCCGCTTTCTGGGTGGCCTTGATCACCAGCTGGTGGTGACCTGCCTTGAGCCCTTCCAGCGCCATGGTAAAGGAGTGGCTGCTGTCCCTGATGTCGGCACTGCTTTCACCCTTGGCGACGCCGCCGTGGTCATAGAGGGTGTTGGTGACGGCCAGATCGCCCTGTGCGGTGACGGTGAAATCGAGGGTTGCCTTGCCGTTGTCCAGCACATAGTCGCTGGCCAGACCGCTGACGCTGATGCTGTCCACTACCGGCGGCTGCAGCTGTTGCAGATCAATCTCGACTCGCTCCAGTTTGCTGTTTCGCTTCAGATAGACGGGGTTCATGCCGTAAATCGGATTGAACTGGCCATCGGCTCCTTGCTGGCCGGCGCGGATCAGGCTCTGCTCGGCGTTGATCTTGCTGGCGAGGGCATGAGCCCAGTTGTTCTTCTGGCCCTGCTCGGCAGTGGTGATGGTCAGCACGGTCTGCAGATCGGGGCGCTCGCCGTTGGCATCGAATACCCGGGTCATTGCCTTGTCACCTGCCGCGAGGTCGATGGAGGGGTAGATGGTGCCGGCCTGACTCCACTCCAGCGGCGGCTGGCTGCCATCTTTGAACTTGGCGTCGATGATGTTGTAGAAGCTGTTGCTGGTGTCGCCCACTTCCCACACGCCGAGGATCAACTGATAACCGGTGCGCTCCGGCAGGATGCAGTTGTGGGTTACCTGCTTGGGCGGCTGCACCATGTTGCCGTCGATGACGCAGAAGGGGGGCAGATCGAACGAGGCGCGGGTGAGCGGCTGGTTGGGGTTCCAGTCCTGCTTGGTGAGGTAGTAGCGCCAGTTGCGGGTGACGTGGTTTGCGGTGAAGGTCCAGCTGATGGCGAAGGGGCCGGGCTGTACTTCACGCTTGGTCCAGCGGTCGCTGGTCTGGATGTTCAGCTCGCTCCAGCGCGGGCTGCCCGCCGAGGCGATTTGACCATCCTGCGGGCCGCTCTGCGGGAAGCCGGAAGGGCCTTCCACGCTCTGGGGTTCCCACTGCACGCCACCACACTGGCTGTTGCCGCCGGTTTTGCACAGATAGTTGCGGCTCTCTGGCTGGCTGATGTAGCCATGAGCCAGGGCGCTGCCGCTGGCCAGCAGAGCCAGCACCGCTGCGATGTGATTGAGTTGGATTTTTGCTGCCATACATTCCTCTGTTCGACAGATGTGGGCAGTCAGTTGGCCGGGGATTCCCCGATACACACTTGCGTGTGGCAACCCCGCTATCCTGGACAAAACGTCTGTAGACCGGAGGCTTTGCGTCCCGACCTTTCGGTCAGTTTGCCAAATGACTAGATGATTAGTGATGGGCCAAATGTTCGGCCATCAGCATTGTGCACTGCATTGATTCGTTATTTGAAGTTGAATGTTTAAATGCATCATCCCATGGCGCGAAAATTATTCTAACTGACTGTTTTTAAATTGTTCTCTTATCTGTGAATGGCGCCGATTAACGTTGAATATGCCGATAAGATGCATGCTGATTGCGTGTTGGCGGCGTAAAAAAACCTGCCAGCTTGGCTGGCAGGTCGGGTGACAAGGCGACACGGGTTGACGCCCTCAATGACGGGGGCGCTGTTCTCCGGAGGGGGGAGACAGGGGCGCCATCATCGGCGCAGTGGAGGGCTCCTTGCCCAGTTTGAACACCGCAAGCCGCTCATCCAGGCTGCGGGAGAGACCGGCCAGCAGCTCGCTCTCCTGCGCCAGTTGCGAGGCGGACTGGGACATCTCCAGCGCCGAGTCGTTGATGCCGCTGACGTTGCGGTTCATATCCTCGGCCACCATGCTCTGCTGCTCGGCGGCGGTAGCGATCTGGGTCGCCATGTCGCTTACATGCTGGATGTGGTTGACGATCAGGGTGAGATCTTGCCCCGCCTGCTGGGATTGGTTGACGCTGCTCTCTGCCAGTTTGCGGCTGGTATCCATGGCGTTGGCGGCGGTGACGGCCCGTTGCTGCAGCTGGGCAATGGTACTCTGGATCTCTTCGGTAGACTGGCGAGTGCGGCTGGCCAGCTGGCGCACCTCGTCGGCCACCACGGCAAAACCGCGGCCCTGCTCACCGGCACGGGCTGCCTCGATGGCGGCGTTGAGGGCCAGCAGGTTGGTTTGCTCCGAAATGGCGCTGATGACGGCGGTCACTTCGCTGATCTGCATTACCCCCTCTTTGAGCTGGTTGACCTGCTGGGTGGCCTGCTCCACCTCGGTGGCCAGCGCCTTGATGCCGTGCACGCTGGCGTGAACGTCACGGTTGCCGAGACCTGCTTCACCGGTCGCTTCCTGGGTATCCCGCGCGGTATTTTCGGCGTGTCCGGCCACATCGGAGATGGTGGCGCTCATCTCGTTCATGGCGGTAGCGAGCTGGGCCAGCTGATCCCGCTGGCTGGTGACCGCCTGATTGGTCTGCTCGGCAGAGGCGGCGATGCGCAAGGCGGCATCTGCCACGTTGCGAGCCCCCTGGCTGGCCTCCAGTAGGGCGTGGCGGATGGCATCGAGACTCTGGTTGGTGCAGCGGGCGACCACTCCCAGCTCATCCTTGCCCTGTACCGGGATGCTTACCACCAGATCCCCCTTGGCGACCCGCTGCATGGCGTGGTTGATCTGGCTGAGAGGGGAGACGATAGAGTGCGTAATGCGCCAGCCCAGCAGCCCCATCAGCAGGATCACGATGGCGGTGGCGGTCCCCATCTTCATGTACTGGGCCCAGATGGTCTGCTGAATATCTTGCAGCAGCATGCCGGAACCGAGGATCCAGCCCCAGGGCTGATAGCCGGAGACCATGGAGAGCTTGTCGGCGGTCTCACCGGACGGGCCGACCCACACATATTGCAGAGTGCCCTGTTTGCCCCCTTTGGCGATATCCACCATCTGATACCAGAACTGCCCGGCGGTGGCGGCGCTTCCTTCACCCATCTTCTGGCCGACCAGTTCGGGACGGATAGGGTGAACCACCATGGTGCGGTTCTCGTCGATGACGAATAAATAGTTGTTGCCATCAAAGCGGGTGTTGGTCAGCAGCTTGCGCGCCTCCTGCTGGGCCTGCTCTGCTGGCAGGGTGCTGGCCAGAAACTGGATCTGGCTCATGGCCTGTTCCAGAACCGCATTGAGCCGCGCCTCTCGCTCGCTCATCAGATTGCGCTGGAGCGCGTTGGCCGAGATAAGTAGCAGCGAGACAAAACCGACAAACGCCAGTGCGAGCAGCAAAATCAATTTGCGGCTCACGGTAATATCACCGAGCTTGAACATGACTAAACCCTCATTTCCCTGTTGATTTTATGTGGCTCTGTACCGCGGCAGCCAGTTCGTAAGAGTTAACAACTCATTTACTTTCAGTCTCTTGCCGACCTTTCTCAAATGAGCGTTTTAACATCAGTATAGTCAGCAGACAGCAACCCCCACTTTTTGGTAGCGTGTTGATGCGCATCCCTGCGCAATTTTTGCCAAAGAGTGTGAATCATTTGGCATTTCACTAAAAAAAGGAGTGGGCCCCGCTGCGGGTGACCCCATAACAAGAGGGAATTTATGAGTTCCATTGCCAGGAATTACTTCAACCAGCTCAACGCCGACTACCTGCAGGTGCACAGGCGCAAGGAGGATCTCTTCTGGTCCACCTATATGGGCACCAGCGACGATCAGGCCGGTTTCACCGCGGCCGAGCAGGCCTACAAGGCCTTTTGTGCCAATCCGGCCCGTCTGCCCGCATTGCGGGAGATGTTGGTGCAGGCCGACGAGGATGATCTCAAGGGCGGTCTGCAAGGCTGGATCGCCTTCTTCGAGTGCAATGTAATTGAAGATCCCGCCGCTGCCGCCCTGATGGATGAGCTGGTAGCCGCCGAGGCGGAGCTGTTCGCCCGCCGCAAGGGGCTGAAACTGACCCTGCTGGATGAGCAGGGCCAGCAGGTCGCAGGCAGCCTGTCCGCCGCCAGTACCTCGCTCGCCGCCAGCCCGAACGAGGCGGTGCGCCAGAGCGCGCTCGCCATGTTCCACACCCTGGAGCAGTGGGTGGTCGGCAACGGTTTTCTCGAGGTGGTGGCAATCCGCAACCGCTTTGCCCGCGCCATGGGCTATCGCGACTACTTCGACTACAAGGTGCGCAAGAACGAGCAGATGAGCCCGGAGCAGCTGTTCGCCATCCTCGACGACTTTATTGCCCGCACCGACGCCCGGTTGCAGCAGAGTCTGGTCGAGCTGAAGGCCGCCAAGGGCGAGGCGGCCCTGCTGCCCCACAACCTGCGTTACAGCGTGAGCGGCGATGTGACCCGCCAGCTCGATCCTTACGTGCCCTTCTCGCGGGCGCTGCGGGATTGGGTCGAGAGCTTCCGCCGGCTCGGCATCCAGTATCGCGGGGCGACCCTGACGCTGGATTTGCTGACCCGGGAGGGGAAATACGAGAACGGCTTCTGCCACGGCCCGGTACCGAGCTTCTTCCAACAGGGGGAGTGGGTGCCAGCTGTGGTCAACTTCACCAGCCTGGCCGATCCGGCGCAGGTGGGCAGCGGCTGGAGTGGCCTCAACACCCTGTTCCACGAGGGAGGCCACGCCGCGCATTTTGCCAATGTCACCGGCAACGCCCCCTGCTTCTCACAGGAGTTTCCGCCCACCTCCATGGCCTATGCCGAGACCCAGTCGATGTTCTGCGACAGCCTGCTGGACGATGCCGACTGGCTGAAACGTTACGCCAGAAATGCGGTGGGAGAGTCAGTTCCCGATGCCCTCGTCAAGGAGATGATTGAAGCGCGTCAGCCGTTTCGCGCGTTTAACGAGCGCCAGATCGCGTTGGTGGCCTACTTCGAGTGGGATCTCTACGCCATGGATGAGGCCGAGCGCACCCCCGAGGCTGTGTTGGCGCTGGCCCGCCAGTGGGAGCGCAAGATCCTCGGGGTCGAGAGCCCGCGTCCGTTGCTGGCCATTCCGCACCTCCTTAATCAGGAGTCGGCCTGCGCCTATCACGGCTACCTGCTGGCGCTGATGGCGGTGGAGCAGACCCGCGCCTTTTTCCTCAAACGTGATGGCTACCTCACCGACAACCCGCGTATCGGGCCGGATCTGGCCGCCCACTACTGGGGGCCGGGCAACGGCATGACTCATGATGAGACCTTGCGCAGCCTGACTGGTGAAGGCTTCAGTGCCGTGCCGCTGGCCGAGGCATGCAACCTGAGCGCCGCCGAAGCTTGGCAACAGGCGCAAGCCTGCATGGCCGCCGCCCAGCAGCGCCCCGCGGCTGGCGAGGGAAGCCCGCTCAATGCCCATATCCGCGTGGTACACGGCGCCGAGCTTATCGCCGACAACAGCGAGTCGGAAACCCGGATGCTGGCCGATTTCGAGGCGTGGATTACCCGGTGCTACTTTGCTGGAGATGTCAGAGAGGAGCTGAGCTGCGTGCAGTAAGTGATGTGATGAAGGCAGGCTTGATATGAATAGGCAATTGGCAGGAGGGGCGACCTTCCTGCCATTCTTTTTTCATTAATCACGATTCATCAATGACTTTATTTCCGCAATTTTCACAGATGGCGTGGCGTTCAAAGCGATCCATGTTGACCAGAAAGGGGCCGGCGGCCCAGCCGGTAATGAAGTCTTTGATAAATGCAGTGCGCTTTTGCTCTGGTTTCACCTCTTTTCCATAGGATTTGTCGACCAGCACTACGACATGGTTGGTCTCGCGTTGACAACTCGGGCAGTAGCGTTGTTCGGTGGATGAAAGCAAGGGGGATCTCCTTGTCCGGAAGAGTGGGCAGCAGGTTGTTCGCCGCAGACATATACAGTCCCCATTTGATTCCTTTTTCTGGCAGGTCGTCAATCACAGCGGAGGTGGATTGTGCGCCATCTCCTGTGAAGAGGGGCGAGCCAACAAGGGTGATCACGAGGGGCCAGTCGGCCCCTCTTTTGTTTCCGTTTGTCACACATTGCCACACAAGCTTCCCCCTCTGGCAAAGTCTTGTGACCGGACGGGTGTGTAATGGTGCTATCAGCAGGGAGATGAGGCCCTGCAGCAATGGAACCAGGGAGCATGTTATGACGAACAAATGGATGTGGTGGCTGTTGCCGCTGCTGGCGGTCGGGGTCTGGTGGCTGGGTTATGCGGGGGATGCCAACGGGGTGTGGTCCTGGCGCCATGAGATGTTGCTGCTGACGGGTCTGCTGGGGATGACCTATATGGCCATTTCGCTGTTGCTGGCGTTGCGTCTGCCGCAGCTGGAGGTGTGGTGTGGCGGTCTGGACCGGATGTTGCGATGGCACCGCCAAACGGCCATCGGCGGCGCATTGGCGCTCACTGCGCATTGGCTGGTGGTGGAGGCGCCCAAGTGGGCGGTCTCGGCAGGTTTACTGAGTCGTCCCGCGCGGCGTGGGGCCAGCGGTGCTGGGGCTGGCGCAGGTAATGGCTTCTCGCTCCATGCCTTTGGCAATACCCTGGGCGAGTGGAGTTTCTATCTGCTAATCGCGCTGGTGGTGGTGAGTTTGCTGGCGCTGGTGAGTTATGGCCGTTTTCGGCTGATCCACCGGATGGCCCCGCTCATCTATCTGGCGGGGTGGGGACACGGGCTCTGCCTGCTGCCTCAGATTGGGGCCATGACCCCGGTGGGGGTATCGATCTGGTTGATCGGTGGGCTGGGAGCTATCGGGGCCCTCTACTCCCTGCTGGGACAAGTGGGAGCGCGGGATCGCCATCCGGGCCGGGTCATTGCGGTGCGGACGCTGGCGGATCAGACCTGCGAGCTGACCATGCAGCTGGAGCGGCCGCTCGCCCATTACCGCCCGGGTCAGTTTGCCTTTTTCGAATTTGACGCCAAGGAGGGGCCGCACCCCTTTACCCTGGTGCGGGTGTCAGCGGATCGGCGCCAGCTGGTGATCGCGGTGCGGGCGCTCGGGGATCATACCCGCCAGCTGGTGGCAGAGGCGCGCATCGGGGATGAGGTGGTGGTGACCGGCCCCTATGGCGCTTTTATCGCCCCGCAAGGGGGAGGGCGAGCCCTCTGGCTGGGGGCCGGGATCGGTATCACGCCGTTTGTGGCCTGGCTGGAGGGGATGGCTGCCCGTGGCGAGCGCGGCGAGGGGATCACTCTGATCCAGTGTGCACCGGATCTGGTGGGCGCCGTCTACCACCAGCGGTTAGCCGAGCTCTGTCATCGCACCGGTGTGTGCTATCAGCTGCATCTGGACAAGGCGGCCGGGCGGCTGGATCTGGCCCGCATCGCGCAGGATGCACCCGAGCAGGTATGGTTTTGCGGGCCGGAGGGGATGGCAGATGCCCTGACCCGGCTGTTGCCGGGCGGGCATCTGCATCGCGAGCTGTTTCGCTTTCGTTAAGCTCGATGGGCGCCGTTATTTGGCGCTGGCGGGCAACTGCTTGAGGGCGGCCTGTACCGCGGCTTCCAGTTGCGGATCACGCCCGGCCAGCATGTCGGCGGGGGTGAGAGGCACTTGCAGATCCGGGATCAGCTCCTGATTCTCGTAGAAGGTGCCGTCCGGTTTGCGCAGCCCCAGGGTTGGAATGCCGTAGGAGAGCCCCGGGATCAGCCTGGAGTCGTGGCTGTAGACCATGGTGCCGGTGCCGGGCACCGGATCGCCGACGATGGGGCCGACCTTGAGGGTGCGGTAGTACTCGGGGAAGGCGGAGCCTTCCGAGTAGCTGCCAGCGTTGACCAGCACCACCGAAGGCTTGGTCCACTGGCGAGTGGCGGCATCGGTTTCCCCCTTGCCCTGACGGGGCCAACTGCTGGCCATCCCCTTAGCGCTGCCGCTGCCGGTCAGAAACTCCACCAGGGTATTGGCGAGATAGCCACCGCTGTTGAAGCGGACATCGACGATCAGCGCATCGCGATTGCGCTGTCTGCCGAGGGCATCCGCCACCACCGCATCGTAGACCTCGCTATTCATTGCCGGCAGATAGACGTAGCCGACCCGTCCTCCGCTCAGCCTGGCCACCAGCTCCCGCCGTTTCTCAATCCAGCGATCCTGTTGCAGCTGGTACTCCTGCTGCTTGTCGATGGCGGTGAGCACCACCTCGTCAGTTTGCTTGTTGCCCTCCTGCTGGAAGGTGAGGGCGAGCCGGGCACCGGCCTGACGGTTGAGGGCCCGATCCAGCTCGGCCAGATTGGCAATCGGGATGCCGTTGATGGCGAGCAGGCGGGCGCCCGGGGCGATATCGCTCTCCTGATCCAGCGGGCCGCCAGAGAGCAGGGCGGTGAGCATCACCCCTTGCTCGCCATCCTGCCAGTAGCCGCCAAGGCTGGCGGTCTCGTCCGCCATGCGCGGGAAGGGGGCGGGGCCGCTGCCCCAGGTGTGGGAGACATTGAGCTCGCCAGCCAGCTCCGCCAACAGGTTGCCAAAGTCCCGCGGGTTGCCGATGCCCGGCAGCAGGCGGCGGTAAGCGGTGACATAGCTATCCCAGTTCACCCCGTTCATATCGTCCAGATAGAACTCGTCCCGGGTGAGCCGGGCGATCTGATCGAAGGCGGCGGTCATGCGTTCCTGCCAGCGGCTGGTGGGCTGCAAGGCGAAGGGGGCGCTGGTGGCCTCGCCGGAGTCGAGGTGGATCCGGGTGATCTCCCCATCTCGCACCAGGGTAGCCAGGGTGCCCTGCTGATTGAGGCTTGCCAGCGCTGGGCCGGGCTGCTCGCCAAACAGTTCGCTGGTTTTGCCTTTGCGCAGATCCTGGCTGTAGCCCTTGATCTCGCTCTCGCTGTTGACCCCCATCTCCTCCACCAGATAGATCAGCTGGTCGCCGATGATGCGGCTGGCGAGCAGGGTGCCGGTGGGTTGCAGCAGCAGCGCTTCTCGATGGTTGAGACGATCGCTCTCAAAGCCGTATCCCCCTTTCGGCGGCTCCAGTTCGGCAATCGCATCGGCTCTGGCGGCGCGGCTGCTGTAAATGCCGAGCAGGTTGGTGACGAGGGGCTCGCCATCGGGCCCCAGTGCGCCAAACCGGGTCGATTGCCAGTAGAGGATGGCGCCATCCTGACTCCAGCCCGGTTGCCCATCCTGATAGCCGTTGAGGCTGACATTGACCGGTTTGGCCTTGGGATTGGCCGTGTCGATCACCGCGATCTCCTGCTCTGCCGCATCGGGGCGGAAGGTGAGCGCCAGATGGCGGGAGTCGGGAGCAAAGGCGAGATGCACCTCGTGGCGCGAGGGGTTGAAGCTGGCAGGTACCAGCTCCCGCTGCTTGTTGCTCGCCAGATCCAGCAGGTGGATGGCCTGGCCATCCACCACGAAGACGAGCTGCTTGCCGTCGGGGGAGAGCACCGGACGGCTGATCCCCTTGTCGGGAATGGCCAGCAGCAGACTCTCGGTCAGAGTGCCGGGATCGCTGAACAGCAGATCAGGGTCCCCCTTGCGCAGGCGATAGAGGGCGGCGTGCCCCTGCTGCTCCGACAGATAGATGAGGGCGCGCCCCTGCTCGGCGAAGAGAGGGCTGGATTGCTCGCTCGGGTCGCGGGTCAGCTGGCGCACCCGCTCCCGCTCGGGGTCAACGGCAAACAGGTTGCCCTCGCTCACCAGGATCAGCTCGTCCGCCCCTTCGCTGACCAGCGCTTCGTCTGCCAGGGTCAGGGCCTCGCTCGCCTCATCCGGCGTGCTCGCCACTTGCGGTGTGAGGGTCAGCTTGCGTGGCTCGCTGCTACCGGCATCGAGGCGATAGAGTTCACCGAGCCATGACCAGACCAGATCGCCATTGCGAGAGGCGCTGAGCCCCCGTACCGGATGGCCCTGATAGTGGGTCAGCTGTTGCTCCTTGCCGCTGGCGAGATCCCGGCGCCAGACGTTGAAATCGCCGCTGCGCTCGCTCAGGTAAAAGAGGGTATCTCCCTTGTCGCTCCAGACCGGATCGGTGGCCGCGACCCGATCTTCGGTCAGCTGCTTGTGCTGCTTGCCATCAAACAGCCAGAGACGGGGCACCGCGAACGAGTGCTGATGCTTGCGAAAGGGTTGATCCGCCGCGGGCATCTGATAGGCGATCCGCTCTCCGTGGGGGCGGGCAAGGGTCGCAGGCAGCGGCAGATCTGCCTGCAAGGTGCCGCCGCTGATCGGGGTCCAGTAGAGCTCGCCCCATTGGTAGCCTTCCGCGACATAATGGTCGGCATCGGGCGCCCCCAGGCGCTGGCTGCTCAGCAGCAGCCGTTTGCCATCGGCGCTGAAGGCTTGCGGCAGATCGGTGCGCGAATCGCGGGTGAGGCGCACCATCTCGCCGCCGCTGGCGGGTACCACGAACACATCCTCGTTGCCGTAGAGATTGGCGGCAAAGGCGAGCTGTTTGCCATCCGGCGACCAGATTGGCCGCTGGCTCAGGTAGTCGCTGCCGGTGAGCGCTGTAGCGGGGCCACCCTCGGCACTGGCGACAAAAATGCGCCCCTGCCAGGTGAAAGCAAGCTGCTTGCCATCGGGGGAGAGGGCGGGCTCGCGCAGCCAGAGTGCATCGGCGGCGACACTGGCGGGCAGCCAGAGCAGAAGTGGCGAGAACAGCAGGGTGGCGAGGCGGCACGAAGAGCGCATGGCATGATCCTGTCGGGGAGTGGAGTGTTATCTTCGCCGATCATTGCCCCGGGTGCCAGCGCGATAATTTTTGGTATCTTGTTGTTTTAACTGTTAATTACCAATATCAAATGACGGCGTTCAAGGAAGATGGCCTGGCTGCGGCAAGATATGTTTTGCCGGGCATATTGAGTATTGATGGCGATCCAATATCATGGCGCTCGCTCGCCACTCGGCGGGCATCGTTCAGATGATCTGGTAACAAGAAAAGCCCGCACCAGAGGCTTGTCGAGGGATGGAATGAGAGCCGTATTACTGTGTTTGTTGGGGCTTTGGCCCGCATTGAGTTTTGCCTTTACCGAAAAAGCCGATTTGGTGGTGGTCAAGAAGTCGACCTATAGCCTGACCCTGATGAAGGATGGCAAAGAACTGAAGCGCTACTGGATTGCTCTGGGCCCGGCGCCCAAGGGGCACAAGCAGCAGGAAGGGGATCAGCGTACGCCGGAAGGGCGCTACACCCTCGACTACAAGAAGACCAATTCCGGCTACTACAAAGCCATCCATATCAACTATCCGAACCTGGATGATATCAAGCGCGCCAATGAGCTGGGTGTTCGTCCGGGTGGCATGATCATGATCCACGGCCAGCGCAACAGCATTGGCAACCGCAGGGTTCAGCCCTCCAACTGGACCAATGGCTGCATCGCCATGCTCAACCACGAGCTGGATGAGGTGTGGGACGCTATTGACCCGGGTACGCCCATCGTCATCGAGCCCTGATCCCCTTGTGCACGCCCGCGACTCCGCGGGCGTTTTATTTCCCGCCAGTGATGACGTGACAGCGCTTGTTGTCCCGTGCTAGTTTTTTCGGCTCGCTTTGGCTGTGACAAGGAAGATCACATGATGTCAGTAACGAGCGTGCCCGAGCGAACGGGGATGCTCTGGTGGCGTGCCACACTGGATATGCTCCCGCTCTCCATTTCGGTGATCCCCTGGGGGATCCTGTGTGGCGCTTTGGCGTTGCAGGCAGGGCTGAGTCCGCTTCAGGCTCAGCTGATGTCGTTGCTGGTCTACGCCGGAGCCGCCCAGCTCTCGGCCACGACCCTGTTCGGGGCGGGCACGCCCCTGCTGCCCATCATGGGCTCCACCATGGTGATCACTTCCCAGCATCTGCTTTACGGCTTCACCTTCCGCCGTGACGTATTGCCACTCTCCCTGCGCTGGCGGGCCAGCCTTGCTTTTTTCCTGACTGATGAGATGTTCGCTGTGGCGCTGAAAGACCGTGAGCGCAGCGGCCACTTTGATCCGGCCTACGCGCTTATCGCGGGATTCGTTTTCTATCTGTTCTGGAATCTGGCGACTCTGCTCGGCATCGCGGCCGGCCAGTACATCGATGGACTGGACAGCATGGGGCTGGATTTTGCCATCGCGGCCACCTTCATCGCCATGACCATTCCCGCCATGAAAAACTTGCCCATGGTGGCGGCCACTCTGGTGAGCGGCGGCACAGCGTTGCTTACCAAGCCGCTGCTGGCGGAGATCCACATCATCGTCTCGGCTCTGGCTGGCATGGTGGTGGGCTATGTGCTGCACCGGATGAGGAGGTAGCGTGAGCTGGCTGATGATTGGCCTGCTGGCCCTGATCACCTTTTTCAACCGCTTCGCCTTCTTTTCTCGGTTGACCCGATATCAGCCGGGTGCCGAGATGGGGGCGTTTCTCGGCTTCTCGGCCCAGTCGGTGCTGACTGCCATCTGGTTGCCCATCGTCTTTAGCTACGAGCCGGGGATTGGTCTTGACTGGGATCCTGACTACCTGACTGCCACCCTGTGGGTGATGCTCTTGACCCTGTTGCGGCTGCCGACTCTGGTTGTGGTGGTGGGCGGAATGGGGGGCTTCTTTCTGCTGCGCTGGCTGGGAGGCATAGCCGAGCTCTTACCTTGGTGAAGCGCGAGCCGTGATCTTGTGTAATGGATGTCATTATTAGACATCCGTCATGTCATGAATGTCACTTCAAAAAAAGCCTGCAAATGGTGAGGATATGGGGTCTATCCGTGAAGGAGTGTCCCATGTCTTTGATCGAAACCTGTCAGCGCATCGTGCGCGATCCCCATCTCTCCGCCGCCCAGAAGAGCCACGCACTGGCGCTGGCCGCCGAGAATGCGTTGCCCTACCCCGACCTGCCTGCCGCAGTCGCCGAGGCGATGGAGCAGGGATTTATCTGCGACATGTTCGAAGGGCACGCCCCCTACAAGCCACGTTATGTGCTGCCGGACTATGAAAAATTCCTGACTCAGGGCTCTGCCTGGCTGGAGCTGACGGCGCCGCAGGATTTCGACGAGGCGCTCAATGCCCTGCGCATCCTCTATCACCATGTCCCCTCCGTCACCGGCATGCCGGTCTGGCTGGGTCGGCTCGACCATCTGCTGTTGCCGTTTGTCGGCGAACTGGATGACGAGACTCTCTACCGCAAGCTGAAAGGGTTCTGGATCTATCTGGATCGGGTGCTGCCGGACGCCTTCATGCACGTCAACATCGGGCCGAATGACAACCGTATCTGCCGCCTGATCCTGCGCATCGACAACGAGCTCAAGCAGGTGGCGCCGAACCTCACCTTCTTCCACGATCCGGAGCAGACTCCGGACGATCTGCTGTTGCAGGCGGTGAAGAATATCGCCGAGTGCAGCAAGCCGCACATCGCCAACTACCCGATCCACCGCGATACCTTCGACCAGCGTGGTTTTGGCATCGTCAGCTGCTACAACGCCCTGCCGCAGGCCGGTGGTGCTAACACCCTGGTGCGCATCTCCCTCAAGCGGGTCGCCGAGCAGTGTCAGGGGATCGATGACTTCCTCGGTTGCCTGCTGCCCCATTACTGCCGCTTGGCCTCTCAGCTGATCGACGCGCGGGCCGCATTCCTCCATGATGAGTCCGGTTTCTTCGACAGCTTTCTGGTGAAAGAGGAGCTGCTGGATGAGGATCGCTTTGTCCCCATGTTCGGCATCTACGGCATGGCGGAAGCGGTCAATATCCTGATGGATAAAGAGAATCTGCCGGATCGCTACGGCCATGGCGAGGAGGCGAACCAGCTTGGCTATCGCATCTCGGCTCAGCTCTCGGAATATGTCACTGCGACGCCGCAAACCCATGCCTGGGGTGGTCGCGCGCTGCTGCACTCGCAAGGTGGCCTCAGCATCGATGTGGCAGTCACCCCCGGGGTACGCATTCCCTACGGGCATGAGCCGGATCCCGCCAGTCATGTGTTGGCGCTGGCACCGCACCACACTTATTACCATTCGGGGATCAGCGAGATCCTGACGCTGGATCCCACCATCCGCCAGAACCCGCAGGCGCTGTTGCAGCTCTGCAAAGGGGCGCTCGCTATCGGTATGCGCGAGTTCACCGCCAACGTGGCCGACAGCGATCTGGTGCGGGTGACTGGCTACATGATCCGCAAGAGCGACGTGGCCCGCTTCGCAGAGGAGGGGTCGCGCTTGCAGACCACCTGTCTCGGTGCCGAGGCGAGTGAAGTGACCGCCATTCGTCAGCGGGCACCGCGGGTGGTCGCCCACGAATCGACCATCGGCGAGTATTGAGCTCGAACCTGATGGCTGACGCCTTGCCAACACGCAGCGCCCTGGTGAGCAGGGTGCTGCCGTTCTCTTGTGTCGACGGGCCGGGCAATCGGCTGGTGCTGTTTCTGCAAGGGTGCAACTTTCGTTGCCCCGGCTGCCACAATCCGCACACCATAGGGCTGTGTGACGATTGCGGTGACTGCCTTGCGGTCTGCCCAAGCGGTGCCCTCACCTTGAGCGAAGGCAAGATACAATGGCAGGCGGCGCTCTGTACCGATTGCGACGCTTGTCTGGATGCCTGCCCCCGTAGTGCCAATCCCAAGACCGCCACCATGACGGTGGCCGAGGTGCTGGCTCTACTGCGCCGCTACGGCCCCTTGCTGACCGGCATTACCGTCTCCGGTGGTGAGGCGACCACCTGGCTCCCCTTTGTGGTTGCGCTGTTTGCTGCCATCAAGGGCACACCGGATCTGGCCCATCTCACTTGCCTGCTCGACAGCAACGGTTCTCTGGCCGAAACCGGCTGGCAGCGGCTATTGCCGGTGCTCGACGGCGCCATGCTCGATCTCAAGGGGTGGCGTGACTCGGTGCATCACTCCCTGACCGGCTATGGTCGCGAGCGGGTGCTGGCATCGCTGCAACTGCTGGCACGCCACGGCAAGCTGACCGAACTGCGGCTGCTCCATGTGCCGGGCAAGAGCGATTTTCTGGATGCAAGTGGTGAGCTTGACGCGGATCTTGCCGCCTTCTTGCAGCAGCTTGGGCCTGTGCCCATTCGCCTCAACGGCTTTCGCCACCATGGGGTACGGGGAGAGGCGGCGCAATGGCCAGAGGCTCACCAAACCGAGCTGGAACAGCTGGCCAGCCGTTTGCGTGCAGCGGGATTGGGGCCGGTCTCACTGCCTGCCTTGATGGGCTGAGTGGTTGCGTCATCCGGTGACCGTCATGGTGTGAGGTGCGGCATGGAAAGGCCGCAACTGTGATTTCTGTCTATTGGAGGGGGCGAGAACGGCGGCTAGAATAATGGCCATCTTCTTATCCCCTCAATGACAGATAATCATGAGTGAAAGCAAGGCGTTATATCGGGTTCAGTTTATTTGCCACAGCGAGCGCTACGAAGTGTATGTGCGCGAAGTCAATCAGGGCCAACTGTTTGGTTTTATCGAGATCGCCGATTTTGTCTGGGATAACCACACGGCGCTTATCGTCGATCCCAGTCACGAGAAGCTCAAGAGCGAATTTGCCGATGTGCGCCAGACTCTTATTCCCATGCATCAGGTGCTGCGCATCGATCAGGTGAAAAAGCAGGGGGCTGCCCGCATCACGGATCTGGGCAGCAACGTCGCCTCCTTCCCCAGCCCCATCTATACCAAACGTCCCTAGTCCCTACTTGCCGTTGATGTTTCGCCGCGGTGAAACATCAATCTCTTCTCCTTGTCGTCCGGCTCAGGGCTCAATCAATTCGCGACCCAGTTGCAGGATCCGCTGGCGGAACCAGTGACGGGCCGAGCCATCACCGGCCGGGCCATACCAGACCAGACTGTGACTCACCTTGCCGTAATCGAACGGTGCCGGACGCATCACCAGATCCGGCTGACTGGCCATGCAGGCCGCCCAGCCACCGATGGCAGTGAGGATCAGATCGGTCTGGGGCAGCAGGGCCGCCGCGCTGGCAAAATCGGGCAGGGTGGCGCCAATCTGGCGACGCACCTGCTGCTGGGCCAGGCTCTGCTCGAAGAAGGGGTTGGCCAGCTCCTGATCCCGGATGGCGATATGGCGCCAGCTCAGATAAGCATCGAGATCCCAGGGCTTGGCCAGCGCGGGGTGGTCTTTGCGCAGCAGGCAGACCAGTTTCTCTTCCCGCAGGGTTTCCCACACCAGCCCGGGCTGGCGCGGCAACGGCTGGCTCTGGTCATGAGGCAGGATCACGAAGTCGAGTTTGCCCGCTGCCAGCGCCTCCAGCCCCTGCTCATCTTTGTTCCAGATCTCCGGCACCATGCCCGGCACCTCCTGCATCAGCTGACCCAGAATGGGGCCCACCGGCCAGGTCATCACGCTCTCGCGCAATCCCAGCCGCAAGCTGCCCTGCCACTGCTGCGGGTTGAAGGCATTCTGGCGAGTGAGGCCGTTCAGCTCCCCCAGCAGTCGATGCAGGGTGGGAGCCAGTCGCTCGGCCATGGGGGTGAGCAACAGCTGGTTGCCCTGACGGTAGAGCAGTTGATCCCCCAGCAGATCTCGCAGTTGGTTGAGGGTCTTGCTGACGGTGGAAGGCGTGGTGCAGAGCCGCTCGGCGGTGCGGGTGACGCTCTGGTTGTCGAGCAGCAGGTGCAGGGTGACCAGATGGCGACCTCCCAGCCTAGAGAGAGCGATCAGATCCATAGTGGCTCCTGAAATTGATGAAGATAAACAGGCTTGGAATCAGGGAGATTCAGCGTGACCTGCTGGCATTCTCTCACAGCAGGGGGAGGGTGAGCAGACTCCTCAAGAGGTGACTGCGAACGCAACAGACAAAAAAGCCCCGCCAAAGCGGGGCTGATGCGGATTAGCCCTTGAGCACCGCGGCCATGGCGTCAGCCACATAGTCGACGTTGCGGCTGTTGAGGCCAGCCACGCACATGCGGCCTGAGCGCACCAGATAGACGGCGAACTCTTCGCGCAGTCTGTCAACCTGCTCCGGGGTGAAGCCGGTGTAGCTGAACATGCCGCGCTGGTTGATGAAGTAGCTGAAATCGCGGCCCGGCACCTTGGCGCTCAAGACCTCGTAGAGCTTCTGGCGCATCGCCTTGATGCGGGTGCGCATCTCGGTCACTTCATCGACCCACATGGCGTGCAGCTCGGGTTGGCTCATCACCGCCGCGGTGATCTGGCCACCGTGGGTCGGCGGGCTGGAGTAGTTGCGACGCACGGTGGCCTTCATCTGACCCAGCACCCGGCTCGCCTCTTCGGCATCCTGGCAGATCACCGACAGGCCACCACAGCGCTCGCCGTAGAAGGAGAGGTTCTTGGAAAACGAGTTGCTGACGAAGAAGCTGACACCGGCGGCCACCATGGCACGGATGGCGTAGGCATCCTCTTCCAGTCCGTCACCGAAGCCCTGATAGGCGATATCCATAAAGGGGATCAGGTTCTTCTCGACCACCAGCGTGATCACCCGGTCCCACTGGGCGCGGGAGAGATCCACCCCGGTCGGGTTGTGGCAGCAGGGGTGCAGCAGCACGATGCTCTTGGCTGGCAGGCTGCTCAGGCAGTCGATCATCGCATCAAACTGCACGCCGCCGGTGGCCGCATCGTAGTAGGGGTAGTCATGCACCTTGATGCCGGCGCCCTCGAACATCGCCTTGTGGTTATCCCAGGTCGGATTGCTAACCCACACCTCGGAGGTCGGGAAGTAGCGCTTGAGCAGATCGGCGCCAATCTTCAGCGCGCCTGAGCCGCCGATGGTCTGGATGGTGGCGATGCGACCCGCCTTGACCGCTTCATGGTCGGCACCGAACAGCAGGTGCTGCACCGCGGTGCGGTAGTTGGCGGCGCCTTCCATCGGCTGGTAGGGGCGCGGGGCCGGGGCGGCGGCACGCTGTGCTTCGGCCTGCTGTACCGACGGCAGCAGCGGAATGCGCCCCTGCTCGTCGTAGTAGAGGCCGATCCCCAGGTTCACCTTCTGCTCGCGGGTGTCTTTGTGGAAGGTCTCGACTAGCGTCAGGATGGGGTCGCCAGCATAGGCATCGACGTGTTCAAACATGGGGGGATCCTTGAAATTGACTGTCCAGTAAAACCGGCGGTCAGCCGGGCTGGACATCATGGCGCAAAGCTGGCGGTGGCTCAAGCCCGACGCTGGTCGAGCCTGAAGGGATGGCGCCGCCATCCTGCTTACTTCAAATAGGATCGCAGGACGCTGACCACCTGATCCAGATCCTCCAGCCGCTCGGCAGGGGTGGCATCGGGGGCACCGAGATGCTCGCGCATGTGTCCCTCCAGAACCTCCAGCATCAAGCCGTTGACGGCGCCGCGGATGGCTGCAATCTGCTGCAAAATGGCGCTGCAGTCGCTCTCCTGCTCCAGCACACTCTCCAGCGCTCCAGCCTGTCCCTTGATGCGGCGCACCCGTGCCAGCAGCTTCTTTTTGTCGTGAATGGTGTGGGACATGACGGATCCTCTCGATCGATAAAACTATACTGGGGTATAGTATATTGCATCATCGCTCTCAGGAGAAATCCATGTCATCCCTCGCTCAATCACACTGCCATCAACCCGTCATCCACGAGGGCAATCCGCTGGCCGAACAGAAGACCCGCTGGGCCGTATTGTTGACCGTCATCATGATGGTGGCGGAGATTGGCGGCGGCTGGTTCTACAACTCCATGGCGCTGCTGGCCGATGGCTGGCACATGAGCTCCCACGCTCTGGCGCTCGGTCTCTCGGTGCTGGCCTACCGCGCCGCCCGCCATTTTGCCCGCGACCACAGATTCAGCTTCGGCACCTGGAAGATCGAGGTGCTGGGTGGTTTCACCAGCGCCCTGTTGCTGGTGGGAGTGGCAGTGTTGATGCTGTTCGAGTCGGTGTTCCGGCTGCTGGATCCCAGCCCGATCCACTATCAACAGGCGATCGCTATCGCGCTGGTGGGGCTGCTGGTGAATCTCGCCTGTGCCTGGCTGCTCAAGGATGATCACGGCCACCATCACCATGGGCATGACCACCATCATGAGCATCACGGCCACGACCATCATCATGACCATGACGATCACCACGGCCATCAGGATCTCAACCTGCGCGCCGCCTATATCCACGTGCTGGCGGATGCGGCCACTTCCGTGCTGGCGATTCTGGCGCTGACTGGGGGTATGTTGTGGGGGGCCGACTGGCTGGATCCGCTGATGGGCATAGTGGGTGCCGGGCTGGTCGCGGTGTGGGCCTGGGGTCTGTTGCGGGACTCCGGCCGGGTGCTGCTGGATGCCGAGATGGATACCCCTCTGGTGGCGGAGATCCGCGAGGTCATCGCCGAACTGCCGGGCACTGATATTCGCGATCTGCATGTCTGGCGGGTAGGGCAGCAGCAGTATGCCTGCGTGCTCTCTTTGCTGATGGTCAATCCGCTACCGGCGCAGCAGATCCGCGAGCGGCTGGCGATTCATGAAGAGCTGGTGCATGTGACCATCGAGATCGCCAGCGAACAGGATAAATAGCGGGGGCCGTTGCCCCCCTTGGTTTCATTGCCGTTGGCACCTGATGTCAGTGCGGTTGCCCGGTGATTTCATCTTGGGGCTTGTGTTGCCACACAGCGCCGAGCAGCAGCTTGAGCAGCAGTCTGGGCGGGTTGTCCAGCAGATTGCCGGACTCCAGCAGCAGCTGGCCATCGGCGCGAAATCCGAGGCTGGCATCTATGGTGCCATCCTCCGAGACTACCTGGATCAGGCCATTGAGGGCGGAGCGCTCACCGGGCTGACAGCGCAGCCGCAGTTCGCGGGGTTCCCCCAGCAGGGTGAAGGCGCGGCTCAGCGGGGGCGAGTCTTCATAATCGGGCCAGTTGAAGAAGTAATACTGTTCGGCCAGGGCGCCAGCCTGCTGGCAGAATTGGTCGAACAGCTGCCCGATCGCCTGATACTCCTGATCGAGTCGTCTTGCCTGCTCTTCAATCCGTTTCATTGTTTACTCCTTGTCTATCCACTTGATCAGACATTGCTTTTCTGACCCCGTGACTGCCGTTTTCCAGATATGAGGCCAAATGGCCGCGAGGTCTGTGAGCCGGATCGAAGTTTCAGTCTGAAAACGTTATCTTGTTGAAACTGGATGGTTTTTTTGCCTTTCCGCTCACATTTGAATCGATTGCCGCTGATTAATATGGCACCGCCTGGCAATGACCGGGTGCTCGACTATCGAGACTAACTACAGCGGGAATTATAAAAATATGGATATGAAAAAGACCAAAGTGGCGCTGGTAACAGCCTCACTGCTCGCGCTTTTGTCTGGCTGTAATGACAACAGCTCTGATGCCTCCGGTGTGAACCCCGTCCCCCCTACACCGCCTACACCTGAAGTCACCGATGGGCCTGTCGCTCGTCTGCCCAAGATGGATCCCCCGAAAGAGTTGCTGGTTGCCGGGGAGAATCAGGTGGTCATTGCGCTGGTGGATACCCAGTCGGCAGCCAAAGGCGCCAAGGTACCGTTTGACAGCCACAGCCTGCACCTTTGGAACAACGATGCCTGTAACGCCACCGCTGATAGTGGCCTGAATACCGGGTGGGATGACAAGAGCAAGACTCCTGCCACCGTCGACAGCTTTGGTCCGGCCTGGGTCGTTCCGCTCAAAAATGTGGAAGGGTGCATCAACTTTATCGCTCGCAACGGCGATCTGGCCAACCTGACCGGCAGCGATATGAAGGTGAGCTTCAGTGAGCACCCGGATCGCACCGTGGCCATCGTCGCGGGCAAGAAAGACCTGTTTGGCAGCCGTGCCGAAGCCTTTACCGCCGCCTTTGGCGTGGCGGGGGCCAGCGCTCATCTTATCGATGGCAATACCCTGATTTGGCAAGGGGGCAAGGACAAGCCCCACGTTCGCCTCTATTACACCGACTCGGGCACCATCAAGGCCAATGCCGATGGGGTGTTCGATTTCCCCTATATTACTCTGACGGCGACCAGTCTGACTGCCGAGCAACAGGCCAAATATCCGCATCTCAAGGATGCCGCCGCCTTTGCCCTGCCGGCCGGTAAAGATCTCAAGCCCCTGCTCAAGGGGGAACTGGTGGCTATCGGCACCGATGCCGATGGTATCCTGCAGGGGGCGACCCTGGTGCAGAGCGCCGGCGCCCTCGATGCGCTCTATGCTCCCGAGGCGACCAAGCTGAGCTATGGTGCCGTGGTGGAAGGAAACCGGGTGACCTTCCGCCTCTGGGCGCCGACCGCCAAGTCGGTCAAGCTGGCCCTCTACAACGCCAGCCACCAGAAGAGTGGTGAAGTGGCCATGACCTTCGACAGCGCCAGCGGCAGCTGGAGTTACGAAGGGGGCAGCGAGCTGCTCGGCCAGTTCTACCGCTACGACATGGAGGTTTACCATCCGCTGAGCCGCAAGGTCGAGCGCTACGAGGTGACCGATCCCTACTCCCTGAGTCTGGCGATGAACTCCGAGTTCAGTCAGGTAGTGGATCTCGACGATCCGGCCCTGAAACCGGAAGGATGGGACAGCCTCAAGGCGCCCCACAGCCAGCAGAACCCCGCCGACATCACCATCTATGAGGCCCATATTCGCGACCTGACCGGGAACGATGCCTCCACCGATGAAGAGAAGCGCGGCAAATTTGTCGGTCTGACCCAGCCCGACTCTGTACCGGTCAACCATCTGAAAGCGCTGGCAAAAAGCGGCGTCAGCCACCTGCACCTGCTGCCGGTGTTCGATATCGCCACCGTCAACGAGGATCCGGCCAAGGTTGCCAATCTCGGCGATGACTTCAGCAAGCTCTGTCAGGTCAATCCGGATGTGAAAACATCCAGATTTGGCGGCTATTGCGGTGGCGGTCAGACCGTGGGGGATGTGCTGGCCGACCTGCAAGGGGGCGACAGCAAGGATAATCCGCAGGTGCAGGAGCTTTCCGGTTACCTGCGCGGCGTCGACTCCTTCAACTGGGGTTATGACCCCTACCACTACACCACGCCGGAAGGCTCCTACGCCACCAACGCCGAGGGCACCAAACGTATTCTGGAGTTCCGCGAGATGGTCAAGGCCATCAAGCAGAACATCGGCATGAACGTGGTGATGGATGTGGTCTACAACCACACCAACGAATCCGGGCTCGGTCCCAAGTCGGTGCTCGACAAGATAGTGCCCTGGTACTATCAGCGCCTCAATCCGGAGACCGGCTCGGTGGAGAATTCCACCTGCTGCTCCAACACGGCGCCGGAACACGCCATGTTCGCCAAGCTGATGGATGACTCTCTGGTCACCTGGGCGCGCGACTACAAGATCGATGCCTTCCGCTTCGACCTGATGGGCCACCATCCGAAAGATCAGATGGTGCAGGCGCTGGCCGCGGTGAAGAAGGTCAATCCCGAGATGTACTTCTACGGCGAGGGGTGGAACTTCGGCGAAGTGCAGGATGACAAGCGCTTCGTGCAGGCTACCCAGAAGCATCTGGGCGGTACCGGTATCGGATCCTTCTCGGACCGCTTGCGCGATGCGGTGCGCGGCGGCAGTCCGTTCGATGGCGGCGATACCATTCGCAAGACCCAGGGCTTTGGCAACGGTGCCTTCGTCGATCCTAACGAAATGAGCAAGGTGGATCTGGCTACGGCCTTGCACCAGTCCGATCTGGTGCGGCTCGGCATGGCGGGCAACCTCAAGGAGTTCGTGCTGACCGACAAGGATGGCATGCCGAAGAAAGGCGCCGAGATCGACTACAACGGTCAGAGCGCCGGTTATGCCCAGGATCCGGTGGAAGTGCAGAACTATGTCGACAAGCACGACAACCAGACCCTGTTCGACAACCTGATCTACAAGGCGCCTGCCGGAGCCGATCTGGTGCGGATGCAGGGGGTCTCGCTGGCGACTGCCATGCTGGGTCAGGGCATTCCCTTCACCCACGCCGGTGTCGAGCTGCTGCGTTCCAAATCCATGGAGCGGGACAGCTATGACTCGGGCGACTGGTACAACAAGGTCGACTACACCCTGGGCGACAACAACTTCGACAAGGGGTTGCCGCGCAAGGACAAGGATGGCGACAACTATCCGCTGATCGAGCAGGTGCTCGGCAAGCATGCCAAGCCGGGCTCGGCCGAGATGGCGCAGATGGTGAGCTTCTATCAGGAGCTGGCGGAACTGCGCAACTCTTCCCGCCTGCTGCGTCTGGGCAGCGGCGCCGAGGTGATCAAGCGGGTCGACTTCCGCAATACCGGCCCGGATCAGGTGCCCGGCCTTATCGTCATGACGGTGGATGATGGCGTCAGTGCCGGGGCGGATCTGGATCCGGCCATCGACGGTCTGGTGGTGATGATCAACGCCAGCAACCAGAGCCAGAGCATCGGTGACTTCCGTGACGGTAACGATCAGCCCATCGATCTGAGCGGTATGGTGCTTAGCAGCAAGCATCGCGCAGTCGACAGCATCGCCAGCGGCGCCGCCTATGATAATGGCCAGCTGACGCTGGGGGCCTGGTCTGCCGCCGTGTTCGTCAAGCCGCAGTCTGGTGCACAGGGCGCGGGCCTGCCGGTCAGCAAGAAGACCGACCTGAGCACCCTGCCACCGTTTGGCAACACCGATGTTTATCTGAAGGGGTTCCTCAATGAGTGGGGCAACACCAACCAGATGACCTTCAGCGGCAACTTTATGTACGAGTTCACTACCGAGGTGAGCACCGACAAGCTGGGTACCACCAACGTCAAGATCGCTGACGCCAGCTGGGGGCCGGTCAACTACGGCAGCTGCAACGCCGGTGACAAGCTGGTGGTCGGCACTCCGCTGACCCTTTGCAAGGGGGGAGAAACCGGCAATATCGGTGTCGATCTGGCCAAGGCAGGCAGCTACAAGTTTGTCTTCACCGCCATGAACAAGGACAAACCGACCCTGAGCGTCAGCTTCACCGAGCCGGTGCAGAGCTGCAAGGTGCTGGATACGGTGGCGGGCAATCCGCTCGGCTACAACCTGTTCGTCAAGGGTGAGCTTTCAGGCTGGAATGCCCAACCTCAGTACCAGCTGAGCTACAAGGGGATGGACGGCGATCTCGCCATCTATCAGGCGGCGTTCAACTATGCCGGCAGCACCGAGTTCAAGGTGGCCAACGAGGACTGGAGCAAGGAGTACCTGCTCAACGGTGGCGGCGTGGTGAACGCTGAAACCGGCTATTCGTTCGCCTTCTCCAAGGGGGGCAGTGCCAATAACAGCATCACCCTGCCGCAGGGGCTGTGGAGTGTGCTGGTGAAGGTTGACCCGGCTGGCGTCAAGGCAGGTACTGCCGTCATTCAGGAGTGCAGCGTCAAGTAAGCAAGCCATTGAGTCCGGGGGATGGCTCGGCGCCCCCGGGTTGAATTCCACCTCGCCAAGGGTGGGATAACTCCGAGAGAGTAAGCAAAGCGCGACTGCCGACCGGCAGGCGCGCTTTTTCTTTTACCGGGTGCCGTGAGAGGAATGAGAGGAAAAAGAAAAGCCGTCCCGGTTGGGGGACGGCTTTTGGCTGGGATGCCATTGGCTGGCTTAACGCTTGCGCAGCAGCCGCAAGGCGTTGGCGGTCACCAGCGCGGTGGCGCCGGTATCGGCCAGCACCGCAATCCACAGGCCGGTGATGCCGAGCAGGCTGGTGACCAGGAAGATGGCCTTCAGCCCCAGTGCCAGCGCGATATTCTGGTGAATATTGGCCAGTGCCGCCCGCGACAGCCGGATCATCGCGGCGATGCCACCGAGCTGGTTGTGGGTCAGCGCCGCATCGGCGGTCTCCAACGCCACATCGGTGCCGCCCCCCATGGCGATGCCGATACTGGCCCGCTTCATGGCGGGGGCATCGTTGATGCCATCGCCGATCATGGCAACCTTCCGGGTGCTGGCGAGCTTGGCGATCTCTTCTACCTTGTTCTCCGGCAGCAGACCGGCGCGCCAGCCCATGCCCAGCTCGGTGGCGATCGCCTCGGCGGCACGGGGGTTATCCCCGGTTAACATGATGCTGTTGAGCCCGAGCTGATGGAGTTCTTGCAGCGCAGCCGCCGCCTCGGGCCGGATCTGATCCCGCAGCGCCAGCAGGGCGACCGGCAGCGCCTTGTCGCCGCTGCTCTGGCAGAGCACCACGACGGTCTTGCCCTGCTGCTCCAGCGTACCAACCCGGGTCAGCTGTTCCGCATTCAGGGTCGCCACCCGGCTCGGCGCCAGCAGTTGCCACAGCTTGCCGTCGATGCGCCCCTCAACCCCCATGCCCGGCAGGGCGCGCAGGTCGCGGGCGTCCGCCAGCGTCAGCCCCTGTTCGCTCGCTTTGGCGACCACGGCGCGGGCCAGCGGGTGGTGGGAACCCTGCTCGATGGTTGCCGCCAGTGCCAGCAACTCGGCCTCCGGCTGGCCATTGAGGCTGACCAGCTCGGTCAGCTGCGGCTTGCCCAGGGTCAGGGTGCCGGTTTTGTCAAAGGCGACGGTATCGATATGGGCCAGTCGCTCCAGCGCGGCACCACCCTTGATCAGCGCTCCCTGACGGGTTGCCGCTGCCAGTGCGGAGGTGACCGCTGCCGGGGTGGAGATGACCAGCGCGCAGGGGCAGCCGATCAGCAGCAGTGCCAGTCCGCGATAGATCCACTCGTCCCAGCTCTGGCCGAAGGCGAGCGGCGGGACAATGACGACCAGCAGGGCGATCAGCATCATGGTCGGGGTGTACCAGCGGCTGAAGCGGTCGATAAAGCGCTCGATGGGGGCGCGCTGGCTCTCGGCTTCCTCGATGAGGTGCAGGATGCGGTCGATGGCGTTGTTGCCGGGTTCGGACACAACCTCAAGACGCAGCACCCGATCGGCCGCCAGACTGCCGGCAGGCACCTTGTCACCCTGACGGCGTTCCACCGGAATGGATTCGCCGGTCAGGGCGCTCTCGTCAAACGCACCGAGGGCATCGAGCAGACGAGCATCGGCGGGCAGGCGGGCACCCGGGGCGATTTCGATGATATCGCCGGGACGCAGCTCGTCGGCACCGACCTCTTCCCGCACCTCGCCCTCGGCAGTGGTACGGATCCGCAGCGCCTTGTCGGGCACCAGCGCCATCAGGGCGGTGACCCCGGCCCGGGCGCGCCCGGCGGCGTAGGCTTCCAGATGTTCCCCCAGCATAAACAGCAGCAGCACCATGGCCGCTTCGGCGGTTTCACCGAGGAACAGTGCGCCAAGCGCTGCCACCGTCATCAGGGTTTCGATGGCGAAAGGGGAACCGCTTTTGGTCAGCGCCCACGCCTTGCGGGAGATGGGCCATAGGCCCCACAGGGTCGCCAGGGTAAATAGCGGCTGACCGAGCTCGCTCGGCAGCAGGGCGGCGACCAGCATCAGACCCGCCAGTGACAGGGGCTGCCAATATTTGCCCAGAAAGTTACCGAATAGATTGCCCTGCAGGGGCTGTTGTGACGCTTGCTTGCGGCCAGCTGCCTGCTTGTCAGCGCTTTCCCCCTTGAGCTGGAAACCTGCGGCCAGCACGGCGGCGGTGACGGGATCGGGGGAGAGGCCGGGGGCCAGATCCACCACCAGCTTCTCGGTGGCAAACAGTACGCGCGCCTGCTGCACACCGTTCACCCGGCTGACGGCGGTCTCGATCTTGCGGGCACAGCTGGGGCAATCCATTCCCATCACCTGCCAGCTATGGCGGCTGTTGCCTTGCGCAGGCGTAACCAGCGTATCGGCAGGTGGCATATCGTGCTGATGTTCATGTGCATGTTTATGAGCTGGCGATATGGACGCACTGCAGCACGGCTGATCGTGACAGCTTCCTCGGGGAGGCTCTTCATCCCCGGGGGATTCATTGCCGTCACGGGATGCGTGCTCATGAGGCGTCTGGGTTGAACAGCAACTGACGGGCGTGGTGTTGTCGCAGCAGTGGCTATCGTGGTGATGCTCACTCTGGCCGGAGGCCGCCTTGCTGACGGCCTTGATGGGGGCGGCGTGCTGATGATTGCAGCAGGATTTGCTCATGATGAGTCCCTCTTGATGGATCCCGCCCCTGCGAGATCCCTGATTACCGAGAAGGAGTCTAAACCTTGGTGTTAAGTCCAAGGTCAACCCCTTTATATCCCTTGTCTTCGCGGGTGTTTGTCTGGTCCCGCCGCCCCTATACTGATCACCCGGATTTTTACTACACCAATAAAGGACATAACACATGAGCAACTCAGTCACTCTGCAAGGCAACCCGGTTTCCGTCGCTGGTCACTTCCCGGTCGTCGGTGAGCAAGCCAAGCCCTTCTCCCTGGTGGCCAAGGATCTCTCCGACGTGACCCTGGCAAGCTTTGCCGGTCAGCGCAAAATCCTGAACATCTTCCCGAGCGTCGATACCCCAACCTGCGCGACCTCTGTGCGCAAGTTCAACGAGCAGGCCAGCGCGCTGGAGAACACAGTCGTGCTGTGCATCTCCGCCGATCTGCCGTTCGCCCAGTCCCGCTTCTGCGGCGTCGAAGGTCTGGACAAGGTAGTGACTCTCTCCACCCTGCGCGGTGCGGCCTTCATGGAAGATTACGGCGTGGCCTTCTCTTCCGGTCCGCTGGTCGGTCTGACCGCTCGCGCCATCGTGGTGCTGGATGGTGACAACAAGGTGCTGCACAGCGAGCTGGTCGCCGAAGTGGCCGACGAGCCGAACTACGCTGCGGCGCTGGCCGTGCTGTAAGGCTGCAAGCCATAAAAAAATCCCGCTTAGGCGGGATTTTTTTATGCGGGAATTGTCTGTTCAGGGCGTAGCTGGCGGGGTGGTTGCCGGTTCAGCCTTGGCGGTTGGGGAGGGTTGCCACTCCACATAGGGGCGGTGGATCTTCTCGTAGATCTCGGCCAGTTTGCCGGTGGCGGCCAGCTGATCGATGGCTTGGCGGAGAAATTCGTCCATTTCATCACCAGCAGCCCCTTTCTGGATGATGAAGACATCCTCGAAATCTCCGAAAAATTCTCGCCTGATATTGGTCAGCCTCAGCTGCTTGAGCATCAGGTCGGCCTCCTCTTGCGCCCAGACAAAGGCGTCGATACGGCCGCGTGAGAGCTTGCGCAGTGACTGCTCGATACTCATCGATCGCTGCACCGGGAAGGGCATATAGTCGGGAACCGCCTCGATTAGCAGGTCCCGTTTGGTGGGCACTATGCCGTAGGCCATATCTGTGGTGACCGGATAGGCGGTATTGCTGTAAATCACATGGGCAACTTTGCCAAAACTGCGGGTGCTGAAGCGATAAGCCAGCATATCGATATCCTTTAGGTTGCGGATGGCGGGCAGCCCCAGATCAGCCTTGCCGGAGATCACCCCAGCCATGGCACGGGCGATGGGGTAGATGGTGATCTTGATGGTCACATCGGGGTAGAGATCATCGATGGCGTGCACCAGGTCGACAAAGGGGCCTGTCTTGTCGGCATTGATCAGCCCCGGAAGCTCGCCAAGGTGGGCATTGAGGATGCGCGCCGGTTTAGGCGGCTCGGGGGCAGCGTCGTTCTTCGGAGTCTGCGACAGGCCGAGGGTGGCGCTGCCGAGCAGGGTGACCACGAGCAGCAGAAGGGGGATGTGTCTGGTCATGGCGGGTCTCTTTTGGTGATGGGTCAGCTAAAGTGTAGTCAGCCGGTCGCCAGCGTCCCTCGGCCAGGCCATCATGGATAGGGTTTTACTTCTCGGCCCCCGCTCACTAGACTTCGCCTCCCACTTCTTTGTTGACGTAGCGCCATGACCTTTAGCGAACTTGCCCTTCATCCCGCTCTGCTTGCCTCGTTGCCCGTCACCTTGCAGACGCCGACCCGCATCCAGCAGCTGGCCATTCCGGCGGCGCTGGCGGGGCAGGATCTGCTGGCACTGGCCCAGACCGGCAGCGGCAAGACCCTGGCGTTTGGCTTGCCGCTGCTGCAACGGCTGGATCCTGCCTCCAGTCAGGTGCAGGGTCTGGTGCTTGTGCCGACCCGCGAGCTGGCGATTCAGGTCACTGCCGCGCTAAAAGAGGGTGCCGAGGCGTTGGGGCTGTGCATCGTTACTCTCTGTGGGGGCGTTGCGCAGGAGCGGCAACAGGCCGAGCTGGCGCTGGAGCCACCGCTGCTGGTGGCGACGCCGGGGCGGTTGCGGGATCTGCTGACCCAGCAACTGTTGGGGCTAGATGGTTTGCAACTGTTGGTGCTGGATGAAGCGGATCGCTTGCTGGAGATGGGCTTTGCTCCCGACATCAAGGCGCTGCTCGGCTTTATTCCGGCGGATCGCCAGACCCTGCTCTTCTCCGCCACCTTGCCTGCCGAGCTAGAGGCGCTGGCTAACGGCCTGCTGCGTGAGCCAACCCGCATCGAGGCCACCCCCCTCAACAGCGTGGTGAACGAGATCGAAGAGCGACTCTATCTGGTCAACAAGAGCAGCAAGGTCCCGGCGCTTATCAGCTTGCTCAAGGAACAGGCGTGGCCGCAGGTGCTGGTCTTTATCAGTGCGCGGGATGATGCCGACGGTGTGGCCAGAAAGCTGGCCAAGGCAGGCATCGCTGTGGCTGCCCTCCATGGCGAAAAAGAACAGGCGGTGCGCGAGCAGGCGCTCAGCGATTTCAAAGAGGGCAAAATTCGGGTGCTGGTGGCCACCGACCTGATGGCGCGTGGCATCCATGTGGAGGCGCTGCCGGTGGTGATCAATCTGGATCTGCCCGCCAGCGCCCCTGTCTATGTACACCGCATTGGTCGTACCGCCCGGGCTGGCCGCGAGGGGCAGGCCATCTCGCTGGTTTGTCATGGCGAGAGTGACATGCTGCAAGCTATCCGCACCCTGACCGGCCGCGAGCTGCCGTTGGGCGATCTGGCTGGATTCCCGGTTACCGACCAGCCTGCCAGCGGGGAGGGCAAGCGCCCCCCGCGTGACAAGCAGGCCAATCGCCGTACTCAGGCCAAGCGCAGCGTCAAGCAGTTCAAGGGCAAGCGCTGACCTCAGGGTTTGCCTTGCTCCCGCGCGAAGAAGTCACGACGCCACTGGCTCAATACCTCCTCTTTGTGCTGTTGCCACAGCGCAGGATCCATCTGTTGTTGGCTGGCCGCCAGTTGCTGCTCCAGCTCGGCCAGCTCTCGCTGGTAGCGGCTGCGTTGATCCAGCTGTTGCTGGCGCGCCCCGGCAAACGCCAGCGTGGCTTCAGCCTGCTCTGCGGGCAGGAAGTGGCGGGCCAGGGTGGCCAGCTCCTCATCTCCCCACAGCTGACGAGCTTGCTGCAGGCGGGCATCCGGGTTGAACAGATCCACCGCCAGATCCGGATGATCCGCCGCCCACCGATCCTGCAAACGGGTGAGGGCGGTCATTCGCTCGGCCAGCGGTAACTGCTCGCTCTCCTGCGCCAACTGATCCAGCGCCAGGGCATAGCGCCCCTGTAACCGGATCAGGCTCTCCCCCTCGCTCAGCCACCCGGCCTCTGTTGCTTCCAGATTGCTCACACGCTGCGCCAGCGGCAACTCGCTGTCGCTGATCTCGCTGGCAAGCTGGTTGATCAGTTCATCCGGCATCGCCTGCCAGCTGCTGGGCACTTCTTTGCTTTTGCCATTCATCCCCTCAGCGTTTGGCATGCGGGGAGGCGGGCTCCCCGGTTCTGCTGGCAACTGCACATCGGCCGGAGAAGGCGTCGTCGACCGTTCTGGCGATATCGGAGACGGCTCTTCCTGCCAGCCCAGATTCACCAGCAAAAGGGTCAGGATAGCCAGTGCCAGTATCCCGTAACGGCGAGTCATCGGCTGATCTCTCCCTTGACTGGGAAGTGGTCTGAGAGGTTGCTGGCGGGCCAGAGGCTGCCATCGCTGCTGCGCGGGATCCAGACCGTGTTGAGGTTGTGGCTGGCGCTGCCGTACTCCCGGCTCACTACCAGATAGTCCAGATACTCGACGTTGGCGCCACCGGAGAGTGGGCCACCGGCATAGGGGTTTATCCTGGGATCGAAGGTGGCTTCGGTATAGCCGCCATAGGCGGGTTCATGGGCGTTCAGATTGGCCAGCATGTTGGCGTAGTCATCGGCAAACTTGCGTTTGTTGACATTGAAGTCGCCGCCGTAGATGACGGTGTCCGTGGTCGGGATCTTGAGGCTGGCTGCCAGAGAGCGGATCTGACCGAACTGGATCTGGCGCAGCTTGCGCGCCTCGTCGGTGTCGAAGCTGGCGGTGTGGGTGGCGAACAGGTGCCACGCCTTGCCCCCCTTGATCACCTCGGCGTACATCACCCCCTTGTCGGCGAAGCAGTCGGTGCCGGTGCATTGGGGATAGACCAGCTGGGCCTCCCGCACTATGGGATAGCGGCTGACGATCACCACGCCGCCGTCGTGGACGTTGACCCCGGGCTTGTCGAGCACCTTGGTCTGGTAGGGATACTCTTTTGCCAGCGCCTGCAAAAAGCCCTCGCGGCGGCCATCGAACACCTCTTGCAGCAGCAGGGCGTCATAGCCCTTGAGGTAATCAGGCAGCAAGGTCAATCGCTCGCCGATGCTGGAGGCGATCACCGGCAGTGCCCAGACGTTGTAGCTGGCCACCTTGAGCCTGTGTTCTGCCGGTTCCGGTTGCTCCCGTTTTTGGGGGGGCGTGATCATATAGTGCAGATCGTCGTAGCGGCCGGTGAACTTGGCGGCAAAGGCCAGCTCTTGTGGCCCGGCAACGCGGTGGATCGCTCGATCGTTTTGCCAGCCGGATGCGCCGGTTGGCGTTTCGCCACCGTGCTGCAAGGTGGTGTTCCACCAGGTTCCCTCCATCAGCTGGTTGAGCCGATAGATGTCGCCTGCCGCTGTGGTCACGCGGGTTTCGAACAGATAGCTCTTGCCCGCCTTGACCCCCTCATAGCGATTGAAGCTGAGCACCATGGCGCTCTCCCACGGGCCCAGCTCGGTGCGGTGCTGGCTCCACTGACTGCCGGGTTGCAGCTGGCCGCTGCCGCTTTGGCGGATGTCGATCTGGAGCGGTTCAGGACTGTTGTTGGTGAGATAGACATCGGTATCGGCCAGTGCCAGTTGCGGGAACTGGCTGACCAGCAGCAGGGCGGCATAACTGAGGGTTTTCTGCATCACAGGATCCTTTTGGTTGCAGGGCAATGGAAAGTGACTGTTATGGCGAATGCAGAGGTCAGTTTGTTTACATTTTGGTTACAAGCAAATGAATTGGTTTTGTTTGGAGCTTTGTGGAGGTGTAAAGCGAGCGAGGCAGCACGCTTAAAGAGAGAGGGAAGAGCGAGGGAAGGCGCCCGTGTCAGGCGCCTTCAGGAGTTAGCGGTGGGCCAGCGGGTAGGTGAAGAGCGCCAGATGGGCGAAGTTGAAGGCGAAGTGGATCAGGATGGCCACGGAGAGTCGCCCGCTGAGCTGGAATGCCAGGCCATAGCAGCAGCCTGCCAGGGTCGCAAACAGCGCCAGCAGTGGGCCACCGGGCAGGTGGATGGCTCCGAACAGTAGCGCGGCCACGACTATGCCAATCCAGGAGCGATAACGTTCGGTCAGCGCCTGCTGGATCGCGCCGCGAAACAGCGCCTCTTCTGCCACGCAGGTGAACAGCAGGTTGTTGAGTGCAAACAGCCACCACCAGTGGGGCAGACCCACTTCCGGTTTCAGTGCCCCCAACTGCCAGGCGATGACAAGCAGGGCGCCCAGCGGCAGCGGCAACAGGGCCAGCGGGCGCCAGCGGATTGCGCCCCCCTTGCCCAGCAGCATCGGGCAGGCCAGCAGCAAGCCAAAGAGCAGCAGCGGCTTGTCGAGGTTCAGATACATGTTGAACGGTACGCTGGCAGGGCCTGCCAGCGCCTGATCCAGCACCTTGAGATTGTTGAAGCCGGGGATGAGGTGCAGGGTCAGCGCAATCGCCCAGAGGATCAGCACCACTCTGGCCGCCATCGCCCAGCGGACGGGGAGGGTTGGCGCACGCCACGCCAGCAGTAATCCTGCGACCGAGACCAGCAGGGCGGGTAGCGTCATTCGGTCAAGCCACAGGGCCAGCAGCAGGGAGAGTCCCAGCAGGGCAAAGGCGGGAAGACGTTGGCGGAAGAGGGCAAGCAGCACTGCCAGTGCCAGCGCGCCCCAGATAAATGAGTCGGGAAGGGGTAACATTGGATCTCCTTGAGCGAGGCAGGCGGCAACCTTAACAAGTGGGCGTCAGCAGGACAACCGCGCAGGAGGTGGTCGGATCCCTTCTCTATACTCATCAACAGGGTAAAGGGAGAGCAGCTGATGAAGCACTGTCTGTGGTTGTTGTGTTGTTGGTGTGTCTGGCTGCAGGCCGCGCCCTTGCTGCTGGTGACCGGTGAGTTCACCCCCTATACCGGCAAGGCCCTGCCTGAAGGCGGCGAGAGCACCCGGCTGGTGACGACCCTGCTGCAAGAGGCCGGGTATCGGGAGATCCGGGTCGACTACCTGCCCTGGCCCCGCGGCTATCAGTTGACCCGCAATGGGTTGGTCGCGGCTACCTTCCCCTACGCCTGGACTGCCGAGCGGGCCAAGCTCTTCCACTACAGCGCTCCCATTCATATAGATCGCCTCTCCTGGTTCACCTATCGGGGGAGCGAGGCCATTCAGGCTGGCCGCTGGCAAGGGCTGCGTGTCTGCATTCCGCTGGGGTGGAGCACCAGCCATGCCGACGGGGTGATCAAGCGTTTCGGGCTGGATCTGCAGCGCCCTAAGACACTGGCACAGTGTCTGCAACTGCTGGATCGCAAACGGATCGATCTGCTGCCGATGAACGAGACGGTGACCCGGGATGCCAGCCGTCAGCTGTTTGGCGACCCCTGCCATCTGCAGGCATTGCCCCACTTTCGTCAGAGCGACACTTTTTACCTGATCATTTCACGGCAGTATCCGGAGGCCGCCAACCTGCTTGAGCGCTTCAATCATGCCCTGGCTGCCGCCCGTGCCGATGGTCGCTATGACCAACTGGTCTCCCGAGCCGGAAAGGGGATCGATTGCCGTTGAGAGTGCCTGGGCGGAAAACAAAAAGCCGGAGCAGTGGCTCCGGCTTTCTATTTGCCTTCAGGGGCGATTAGCGGCCTGATTCGGCAATCACGCGGGCGATGATATCGGCGCGCTTGCCGGCTTCCAGTTCGCCCAGGGCGATCAGGCCAGCCTTGAAGATGACGTTCTTCGGCAGGCTGACGTCGTCCAGTGTGGCGATCGCTTCAACGTGCATGCCGTTCAGGCGGCTGGCATCGCGCGGGCTCAGGTTGACCTGGGTGTTCATCACCTGCTTGCCTTTCTTCTTGGCAGGTGCAGCCGCTTTCTTGGTGGATTCCTGTTCTTCGTCTTCCGGCAGTTCGTCATCAAAATCGTAAATAGACATAATCAATCCTGTTGAGTTAGGCAAAAGGGCACATTTGCCCGACATAGTAATCCGACATTGGGTCAATCAGCCCATATCCTCGTTACGGATAAAGGCGCGCCAGGAGGTAAGCACCTGGGCAAAATCTTCCAGCCCGCACATGGCCAGCTGTTCATCATCGTAGTAGGCGAGATCGTCAAGATCCTCACCCAGCTCGATATTGAGGGCGTTGGCTTTCACCTCCGCCTCTTCATGGGTCAGCAGCAGGGAGTAGTCACCGCCGTTGAGCCGGTATTCGACTCGGGTGCGGTTGGAGAGCTGATCAATGATGGAGAAGAGCTCGTCGAGCTTCTCTTCATCCTTGCCAACCTCGTCGATCAGCCACTGACCGATGGCTTCATGGCCCATGGAGAACCGGGCGCGATAGCCACCAAACGGGTCGCGGCGAAATTCATAATCCATAGCACAGTCCAGATCGGAGGGATGGGCCATCACGGGCAGGCGGGTGCAAGCACGCAATTCCTGCTCCATGGCGGGGCACACATCGGGTAAAGTGGCCTATTCTAGCGATCCCCCTCTCGCTTGTCTTGATGATGTGGCATCTTTGCGCCCATGTGCCCTGAATAGGCCCGTGGTGGCGTCGCCAGATCAGCCCCTTGTCCGGAGATGTTATGCAGCTAAACGATAACCTTGCCCGCCAGATCGTCGCACGGGCGATGAAGATCCTGTCGTTCTCGGTCAACGTGATGGACGAACATGGCCTCATCATTGCGTCCGGCAATCCGGAACGGATCCATCAGCGCCACGAAGGGGCCGTGCTGGCGCTCACCGAAAACCGGGTGGTGGAGATCAGCGAAGCGACAGCCTTGCAGCTCAAAGGGGTGCGACCCGGCATCAATTTACCCATCTCCTATCAGGGGGATCTGATCGGAGTGATCGGCATCTCTGGCGATCCGGAGGAAGTTCGTGCTTACGCCGAGCTGGTGCGAATGACGGCAGAGCTGATCCTAGAGCAGGCGGCGCTCACCGAGCAGTTGCAGTGGGACAAGCGCCACAAGGAGGAGCTGGTGTTGCAGCTCATTCGTGGTGAGGGGCGAGTCGATCAATTGCAGCAGGCGGCCCGCTTTCTCGGGCTGGAGTTGGCCCAGCCTAGGGTGGTGGCCGTGCTGGCTCTGGAGGAGGCGGATCCGGCGCGTCTGCGGGAGCTGGTTCATCAGCTGGAGAACCCGGAGCGGGACAATCTGGTCGCCATCAACGGGCTCGACGAGATAGTGGTGCTCAAACCGGCGCAGTTGAGTGAGGGCGTCTGGCAATCGGCGCAGGAGCGCAGCCGGATCAAGCAGTTGCTGGCCCGTATTCCCCACTTCAAGGTGCATATCGCGGTGGGCGATTACTTCGCCGGGATCGACGGGCTGGCGCGCTCTTACCAGACGGCGCGAGATACCCTGCGCCGTGGCATGCGGCAGGCGCCGCGCAAACAGGTCTACTTCTTTGAGGACTACCGTTTGCCAGTTCTGCTGGGCAGTCTGGCGGACTCCTGGCAGGCGGATCAGCTGCGCACACCGCTGCAGAAACTGGCCCGGGAAGATGGCAAGGGGGTGCTGCAGAAGACCCTGCGCCACTATTTCTTGCAGGATTGTGATCTGCATCGCTGTGCCGAAGCCCTGTTCATTCACCCCAATACCCTGCGCTATCGGCTGGGGCGGATAGAGCAGATAACCGGGTTGAATTTCAACAAGTTAGACGACAAATTTTTGCTCTATCTCGGCCTTAATCTCGACTTGTGATTGTAAATTTAGACAAGAAACCACTTTTACATGACGTGATTTTTGGCTATTCAGCCAAAGCATTCTGATTGCAGATCTCCATAATGGCGGCCATTCACTCCCATTGAAGGTGTCCGTCATGATCCCGGTTACAGCCCTTGGCGCCATCGCGGCGCTCTCCATCGCCATCATCCTCATTTTGAAGAAGGTGCCGCCCGCTTACGGCATGATCGTGGGTGCCCTGGCCGGTGGCCTGATTGGCGGTGCCGACCTGACCCAGACCGTCGCCCTGATGATCGGCGGCGCCCAGGGGATCACCACTGCGGTGATGCGGATCCTGGCGGCCGGTGTACTGGCGGGCGTGCTGATCGAATCGGGTGCGGCCACCACTATCGCCGAGACCATCGTCAAGAAGCTGGGTGAAACCCGCGCTTTGCTGGCACTGGCGCTGGCGACTCTGATCCTGACTGCGGTCGGCGTATTCGTGGATGTGGCCGTTATCACGGTCGCCCCCATCGCGCTGGCCATCGCCCGCCGTGCCGACCTCTCCAAGGCGGCCATCCTGCTGGCGATGATCGGCGGCGGCAAGGCGGGCAACGTCATGTCCCCCAATCCCAACGCCATTGCCGCGGCTGATGCCTTCCATCTGCCCCTCACCTCTGTGATGGCGGCGGGCATCATCCCGGGTCTGTTCGGTCTGGTGATGGCCTACTGGCTTGCCAAGCGGCTGAACAACAAGGGCAGCAAGGTTGCTGCTGATGAAGTGGTGAGCTTTGCCGGTGCCAAGTTGCCAGGCTTTGCCGCCGCCATCAGTGCACCGCTGGTCGCCATCCTGCTGCTGGCTCTGCGTCCTGTTGCCGGTATTGTGGTGGATCCGCTGATTGCGCTCCCCCTCGGTGGTCTGGTCGGCGCCCTGATGATGGGTAAATTCAGCAAGGTGAACCAGTTTGCGGTCTCCGGCCTCGCCCGTATGGCGCCGGTTGCCATCATGCTGCTGGGTACCGGTACCCTGGCGGGCATCATTGCCAACTCCGGCCTGAAAGATGTGCTGATCAGCGGCCTGACAGCCTCCGGTCTGCCTTCTTACCTGCTGGCGCCCATCTCAGGTGCTTTGATGTCGCTGGCGACTGCCTCGACCACCGCCGGTACCGTGGTGGCCTCCAACGTATTCAGCTCCACCCTGATTGAACTGGGGATCAGCAGTCTGGCCGGAGCAGCCATGATCCATGCCGGTGCCACCGTGTTTGACCACATGCCCCACGGCTCCTTCTTCCATGCCACCGGTGGCAGCGTCCACATGGGGGTGGGTGAGCGCCTGAAACTTATCCCTTACGAAACTGCAGTCGGTCTGACCATTGCCACTGTCTCCACCCTGATGTTTGGCGTGTTTGGCCTCGCCTAAGGAATTGATATGAAAATTGTTATTGCCCCCGATTCATTCAAGGAGAGTCTGAGCGCCATGGCGGTGGCTGATGCCATCGAGGCTGGTTTCAAACAGGTGTTGCCAAACGCCACCTACGTCAAATTGCCGATGGCCGATGGCGGTGAAGGCACGGTGCAATCGCTGGTGGATGCCACCGGTGGCCGCATCCTGCCGGTCGAAGTGACCGCGCCCCTAGGCAACAAGGTGCAGGGCTTCGTCGGCCTGCTGGGTGATGGCGAGCGCGCCGTCATCGAGATGGCCGCCGCCTCCGGCATCCATCTGGTGGCGCCCGAGCAGCGCAATCCGCTGCTCACCTCCAGCTTCGGCACCGGCGAGCTGATCCTGGCCGCGCTGGAGATGGGGGTGAAGCACCTGATCCTCGGTATCGGCGGCAGCGCCACCAATGACGGCGGTGCCGGTATGATCCAGGCGCTCGGTGGCAAGTTGCTCAAAGCGGATGGTGCGCCTATTGCTCTGGGTGGCGCAGGTCTCAGTGAGCTCGCGACCATCGATCTGAGCAGTCTGGATCCGCGTCTGAGCGATCTGGTTATCGAGGTAGCGTGCGATGTGAACAACCCGCTCTGTGGCCTGAAAGGCGCCTCTGCGGTGTTTGGTCCACAGAAGGGGGCGACTCCAGAGATGGTGGTGCAACTCGATGCCAACCTCGCCCGTTATGCCGACTGCATTGAGCAGGCCCTTGGCAAGCAGGTGAAGGATATTCCGGGGGCGGGCGCTGCCGGTGGCATGGGGGCCGCACTGGTCGGCCTGCTTGGTGCCGAGCTCAAGCCCGGCATCCAGATCGTCATCGAAGCGCTGAAACTGGCCGAGGAAGTGGCCGATGCGGATCTGGTCATCACCGGTGAAGGGCGCATCGACAGCCAGACCATCCATGGCAAGACGCCAATCGGTGTCGCACGTTGCGCCAAGCAGTTCGGCAAGTCGGTGATCGGTATCTCCGGTTGCCTGACCGACGATTGCGGCGTGGTACACGATCACGGGCTGGACGCGGTATTCGCCGTGGTCAACCGCGCCATGTCTCTGCCGGAGGCGCTGGAGAGCGCCAGCACCAATATTCAACTCACTGCGCGCAACGTAGCGGCGCTCTATCAGCTCAAGGGCTGATCCGGTTCGGCCGATGCGCCCCATCGGCTACTCAATATCCCCGTTTGGGGCATCTCCCATCCCGCGAGATGTCTGACTGCCCTGGCACTTATTTGCCGATCCATCGTGATCGGCTCTTTTCTTTCCGTTCCTTTGTCTTGCCACACTTTTGACTCCATGGGTCAGCGCGGTTTTGATAGGCGCACATCTCCCTTTACGGCATAGTGGTCGTACCAAGTACAAGGAGAGACTCATGTTCCTGCTGACCCTGGGGGTTGCGCTGTTTACCCTGATCCATCTCTACCCCTGTTTTGCGGTGGCCCATCGGGCGCGACTGAGAGAACGGCTGGGTGAGAATCGCTACAAGGGGCTCTTCTCCCTGCTGGTGTTTGTCGCCATCGCCTGCATCATCGCCGGTTGGCGCTCGGCCAGCTCGCTGCCGCTCTACTTCCTGCCGGAGTGGGGGCCGATGACCATGACGGTGATGATGCCTTTTGCGCTGATCCTCTTTTTCTCCGGCCAGGGGCCCAACCATCTGCGCCGCTGGCTGGTGCATCCCCAACTGCTCGGTACCCTGCTCTGGGCGGTGGCCCATCTGCTGGTCAACAGCGAGGCGCGATCTCTGGTGCTGTTTGGCGGCATCGGGCTGTGGGCGCTGGTGAGCATGGTCTGGATTTCGGTGCGGGACTGGCAGCGATATCCCCGCCCGGCGGCCAACTGGACGGGCACCGGCATCAGCGTCGGGGCAGGCCTGGCTGCCACCGCGCTGCTGGTGTTCTGGGGCCACGGCTGGCTGACCGGCATTCCCTTGCATTGAGAGTGAACTGCGGCTCTGGTAACCGCGTATGATGGACAAAACAAAAGGAGTCTTGGCGATGAAATGGTTCACTCTGTTGCTGTTATTGGGGGCTGGCGCGGCCTCTGCGGCGTGCCCCGATTATTTCAATGTGGAGATGCGGGAGCTAAACAACTCTCAGCGCCACAACCTCTGTCAGCTGACCGAGGGCAAGGTGGTACTGGTGGTTAATACCGCCTCCTATTGCGGCTACAGCGGCCAGTTCCGCGATCTGGAGCAGCTCTACCAGAGCTACAAGGATAAGGGATTGATTATTCTTGGTTTCCCCTCCAACGACTTCTGGCAGGAGGCGGGCAACGAGACCAAGACCGCCGAGGTGTGTCGCCGCGACTATGGCGTCACCTTCCCGATGTTCAATCGGGTAGCGGTGCGGGGCTCCGATGCTGTGCCACTGTTCAAGGGGTTGGCGGCGGCCGCTGATGGGGATGAGCCGAACTGGAACTTCCACAAGTATCTGGTGGGGCGCGATGGCAAGCTGATCGCCAGCTACGGCGCCAACCAGAATCCGGCTGACGACCCCCTCAAACTGCAGATCACCCGGGCGCTGGGGCTCTGACCCTACCCCTTGGCGGGCGGCTCTGGAATAATGGGCTCCCGCCACTCAATCCGGTTATCTTGTGCTGCAACGTCTTCCTCAAATGGTGATCTTCGATGCGCTGGTGCGCGAGCAGGGGATCTCTGCCGCCGCCCGTCGTCTCGGGGTCTCCAAATCCCATATCAGCAAGCAGCTGGCGCTGCTGGAGACCACCCTTGGCGCCCAGCTGGTACAACGCACCACCCGCCGCTTTGTCCTGACCGAGCTGGGTCAGGAGTATGCCCGTCACTGTCATGCGCTGGTGGCGGTGGCGCAGGAGGCGGACTCCATGATCGCCGAGCGGCGCGGCAAGGTGAGCGGGGTGCTCCATCTCGGGGTGGGCCAATCATTTGGTCGTCTGCACGTCATTCCCCATCTCAAGGCGTTTCAGGATCGCTATCCCGAGCTGGAGCTGGAAGTCTCGCTGTTCGACCACAGAACCAATCTGGTGGATGAAGGGCTGGATCTCTGGCTTACCACCTATGAGGACAAGCCGGAAGGGCTGGTGGGACAGCGGCTGGCCGACATCGGCTTCGTGGTGGCGGCTTCGCCGGATTACCTGCTGAGCCACGGCACGCCGCTTCATCCCAAGGATCTGGCCCAGCACAACTGCATCACTTACCAGAGTCGGGAGCGGCGCTATCACCAGTGGTCGTTTCGCCAGGGCAAGGAGCGCCAGACGGTGCAGGTGGCGGGCAACTATCGGGTGGATATGGCGGAGGCAGTGCGGGATGCGGCACTGGCCGGGCTCGGCATCGCCTATATCGCCAACTACTTGCTGGACAAGGAGTTACAGAGCGGCAAGCTGATCCCGGTGCTGCCAGGGTGGCGACCGAACCAGCAGATGGCGGTACACGCCGTTTATGCCCGGCGTGAACATCTGGATCCCAAGATCCGTCTCTTCATCGATTTCCTCAAGGCCCGCTTTGGCCCCGAACCCTATTGGGAGCAGCGACTGGCCCCCTGGCTCGGGGGTAAATTGTCCGGTGGTGAGGAATGATTGTTTCCATTTAAGAACTCTCGATTTCTCCTGATACTAAAATCGAACCAAATCAGCCAGTTGGCGCAACCGATATCGTGCAAACGTTTTTTCTAACAGGGTTGTAACCAAGCGGACTTGCAGTGACGGGGTGAGAGGCGCAGAATCCGCGCCCATCTTTTGCCCCACCTGATGGAGTCCCTATGATTGCCCTGCTCGGCATCCTGAGTATCCTGGCGCTTGCCGTCATCTGCTCTGATAATCGTCGTCGTATCCCGTTGCGAACAGTTGGCCTTGCCCTCTGCCTGCAAATCATGTTTGCCGGTCTGGTGCTCTGGTTGCCTGCTGGTCAGCACGTGCTGAACGGGGTCAGCGAGAGCGTAAGCAGCGTGATCGGTTATGGTCAGGAGGGGATCGCCTTCCTGTTCGGCGATCTGGCCAAGTTCAAGCTGGGCTTCATCTTTGCCTTCAACGTGTTGCCGGTCATCATCTTCTTCTCCGCGGTGATCGCCATCCTCTACCACATCGGCATCATGCCTCGGGTGATCGCCCTGCTGGGAGGCGGCCTGCAGAAGCTGCTGGGCACCGGCCGTGCCGAGAGTCTTTCCGCGACCGCCAACATCTTCGTTGGCATGGTGGAAGCGCCGCTGGTGGTCAAACCCTACCTCTCCAAGATGTCCGATTCCCAGTTCTTCGCTGTGATGAGCTGTGGTCTCGCCTCCGTCGCCGGTGGCACCCTGGTGGGCTATGCCAGCCTCGGGGTTGAGTTGAAATACCTGATTGCAGCGGCCTTCATGTCGGCCCCTGCCGGTCTGGCGATGGCCAAAATCCTGGTGCCGCCGGGAGCTGAAGAGGTCGATCACCATCAGGATGTCGAGATCCCCCGCGCTACCAACGTGATTGAAGCGGCGGCCGATGGCGCCATGTCTGGCCTCAATATTGCGGTGGCGGTCGGTGCCACCTTGCTGGCCTTCGTTGGGGTGATCGCCATGCTCAATGGCCTGCTCGGCTGGGCTGGTGGTCTGGTGGGGCTGGATCTGAGCTTCCAGATCATTCTGGGCTGGCTGTTTGCCCCCGTCTCCTGGCTGATCGGGGTACCTTGGGATCAGGCGCAAGCTGCTGGCGCTCTGATCGGTACCAAGATCGTGGTCAACGAGTTCGTCGCCTTTATCGGTCTGGTGCAGGATCAGACCCTGAGCGAGTCGAGCAAGGCCATCGTGACCTTCGCCCTGTGCGGCTTTGCCAACATCTCCTCCATGGCGATCCTGATCGGCGGTCTGGGCTCCATGGTGCCGGAGCGCAAATCCTTCATCGCCCGTTACGGCATGCGCGCAATTCTCTCCGGCGTGCTGGCAAACCTGATGAGCGCCTGTCTGGCCGGTCTGTTCCTCGCTCTGTAACCGCTGCGGTACGGGATAGATGCAACAAGGGCGCCCTGATGGCGCCCTTGTCATATGGATAAAATGAAGCCCCGACCTTGTTTGGGGCTTCTTGTTGCTGCTCAGTCGACGTAGAAGGTCTGCTGGAAGCTGAGGTTCTGTTGCTGCCCACCGCCCATGATCTTCAGGGTGAACTGATAGGTATCTTCGTTGCGGTAGGGGAGGGTCGCCAGATAGTAGATGGCATCCCCCTCTTTTACCTCCTGAAAGTTCAGGGTGCGGATGGTGCCGGTCAGGTTCTTGGCCTCACCGGTGATCCCCACGGCTTGCGCCACTTTCTGCTTGTCCTGTACCGCGATATTGATGATGGCGTTGTAGCGGCTGCGCTCCAGTCCATACGCCTTGGCGACCTCGGGGGTGAGGAAGCTGGAGTTGAAGGCGCTGTAGTGCACCAACCAGGGCCCCAGCTCCTTCATCTGTTCTGCCTTGAGCGGCAGGGTCATCAGTAGTGCCAGCAGGCCACTCATCCAGGCTGTTTTCATCTGTCATCCCTCTCATATCTACGGTTGGCGCAGGCCGATTCATTCAGCCTTGCATGTCATTCAGCAGTGTACTCACTTCTTGCGGCAACTGTTTGGGGCTGTCGATGGCGACGGTTTTGTGCCGCCCCAGTTCGCCCCGCACTATGGTGATCTGTCCCTTGGCCACCTTGAACTGCTTGGCCAGAAACTTGATCAGATGGCTGTTGGCCTGGCCATCGACCGGCGGCGCCGTGATGGCCACTTTCAGCTCTTCGCCATGCAATCCGATGATCTGATCCCGACTCGCCTTGGGCTGGATCACCAGATGCAGTACCAGTTCATCCCCTTGTTGCAGGACGGCTGGCATCAAATCATCCACCACAGCTGGCCAAACAGGTCACCCAGCAGGTAGTTGATGGCTTGCAGGCCGATAAAGGCGACCAGCACCGAGAGATCCAGCCCGCCCAGTGCCGGCAGTACGCGGCGGATAGGAGCGAGGAACGGCTCGGTCAGCTGATGCATCACGTATTCGATGGGGTTACGGCCCTGGCTGACCCAGCTCAGGATGGCGCGGATCAGCAGTACCCAGAAGATCATCGAGCCCGCTTTCTTCAGCACGGTCAGCGCGGCAAACAGGCTGATGCTGAGCCAGTCCGCCAGCAGTACGTTCATGCTCTTGAGCAGGGCCAGCTTGAGGAAGGCGACAGCCAGCGCCAGCACCACGGAGGCGAGATCGATGCCGCCAAAGCCAGGGATAACTCGGCGCAGCGGGATCACCAGCGGATTGGTCAGCTTGACCACCATCTGGCTCATCGGGTTGTAGAAGTCGGCGCGGGCCCACTGCAGCCAGACGCGCAGCAGGATCACCATCAGGTAGAGATCGAAAACGGTGTTAATCAGAAAGTAAGCTGTGTTCATCTGGGCTCCTGTTAGAAGAGGGTTTCCATTTCGGTGGCGCGAGCAACGGCCGCCTGCATGGCTTGCGCAGTCAGCGGCATCAGCCCCTGCTGCTGGAATGTCTTGATGGCTTCGGCTGTGGTGCCGCCCTTGCTGGTGACCTGCTCACGCAGGGTTTGCAGCGACAGCTCCGGGTTTTGCTCCACCATGGCGGCTGCGCCCAGCGCGGTTTGCTGCACCAGCAGGCGTGCCTGATCGGGCGAGAAGCCCAGTGCCTCCGCCTCTTCGGCGATCGCCTGCATAAAGAGGAAGAAGTAGGCCGGAGCACTGCCCGCAGCAGCGATGACGCCGTTGATGCCGGACTCCTGCTCCACCCAGAGGGTCTTGCCGACCGCCTGCATCATCAGCTCGGCAAAGTCGCGATCCGCGGCGGCAATATGGTCGGGTGCATAGAGACCGGTCATGCCCAGACCCAGCAGGGCAGGGGTATTGGGCATGGTGCGTATGATGCGGTCATGGCCACCGGCCATCTCGCCAAGGCGCGCCACCTTGATGCCAGCCGCGATGGAGATGAGCAGCTTGCCCTCAAGGGATCCCAGCTCTTCAACCAGTGCTGCCAGCATGCTGGCCATCAGCTGCGGTTTGACCGCCAGCACGATCACCTCGGCGTCGCGGGCCGCCTCGGCATTACTCTGGGTGATGCGAATGCCATGTTCCCTGGCCAGCGCCTCCAGCTTGGGCAGACTGGGGTTGGCAGCAGTGATCTGCCCGGCGGGATAACCCGCCTTGACCAGTCCGGCGATGATGCTTCGGCTCATGTTGCCCGCGCCGATAAAGGCCAGCGTTCTATGCTGCATCAGATGCTCCTGTTGCACATGGGGTCGCGGCGGGGTGGGTGCTGCCTGCACCAACTGACGCCAGAATTCGGTGTTCCATCAAACGCTCCTGTTGATGAAGTCGCGGCAAGAGGCGGATGTATGGGTTATCCGCTGGCCTTGCCTATGAGTAGTCACGGGCACCGAAGATGGCGGTGCCGACCCGCACCATGGTGCTACCGTGGGCGATCGCCAGTTCGAGATCTTCGGTCATCCCCATCGAGAGGGTATCCACCGTGGGGTATTGTCGCGCAAGCTCGGTGAACAGAGTCTGCATACGGGTCATTTGGGCGGCCAGTACGCCCTCGTCGCTGGTGTGTTCGGGAATGGCCATCAGCCCCCGCAGCACCAGTCGCTCACTTTGAGAGACCAGCTCGGCAAGGCGGAAAATCTCTTGTTCCGACGTTCCGGATTTGCTGCTCTCTCCGCTAATATTGATTTGCAGACAAACATTTAGCGGTGCCATTGTAGTTGGGCGCTGGTTGTTGAGGCGGTCGATCAGCTTGTCCCGATCCACGCTCTGCACCCAGTCGAACCGTTCGGCGACCAGTTTGGATTTGTTCGATTGCAAAGGGCCGATAAAGTGCCACTCTATGTCGCTATATTCCGGCTGCTGGCGCAAGGTATCGATCTTGGCCGCTGCTTCCTGGGCGTAGGATTCGCCAAAGCAGCGCTGACCTGCGGCATGGGCGGCCATGATGGCCTCGACAGGTTTGGTCTTGCTCACGGCCAGCAGGCGGATCTGCTGCAGGTTGCGGCTCGCCCGTTCGGCGGCCTGGGCAATACGTTCCTTTACCTGAAACAGGTGCTGGGCAATCTGGTTCATATTTCGTTAGTGATCTTGTGATGGGAGAATGACAAGTCTATGGATATCACAGAGTTATTGGCTTTCAGTGTAAAGCATAAAGCCTCGGATCTACACCTCTCGGCCGGGGTTCCCCCGATGATCAGGGTTGATGGTGAGGTTCGCAAGATCAATTTGCCCGCCCTGGAACACCGGGAAGTGCATGCCCTCATTTACGACATCATGAACGACCATCAGCGCAAGGAGCTGGAGGAGAACTTCGAGGTCGACTTCTCGTTCGAGGTACCCAATCTGGCCCGTTTTCGGGTCAACGCCTTCCAGCAGGCACGCGGCTCGGGCGCGGTATTTCGTACCATCCCCAGCACTGTGCTGAGCCTCGAGGATCTCGATGCGCCGGAGATCTTCCGCAAGATCGCCGAGTTCCCGCGGGGTCTGGTGTTGGTGACCGGCCCGACCGGTTCGGGTAAGTCGACCACCCTGGCGGCCATGGTCAATTACATCAACGAGAACTTCCATCACCATATCCTCACCATCGAGGACCCTATCGAATTCGTCCACGAGAACAAGCGCTGTCTGGTGAACCAGCGGGAAGTTCACCGGGATACCAAGAGCTTCAGCAACGCCCTGCGCTCGGCACTGCGGGAAGACCCGGACATCATTCTGGTGGGCGAGATGCGCGACCTTGAGACCATTCGTTTGGCCATGACGGCCGCCGAAACCGGCCATCTGGTGTTTGGCACTCTGCACACTTCGTCGGCGGCCAAGACCATCGACCGTATCATCGACGTCTTCCCGGGCGCGGAGAAGGACATGGTGCGCTCCATGCTCTCAGAATCCCTGCGGGCGGTCATCTCCCAGACCCTGCTCAAGCGTATTGGCGGTGGCCGGGTGGCGGCTCACGAGATCATGATGGGCATTCCGGCGGTGCGTAACCTGATCCGGGAGGACAAGATTGCCCAGCTCTACTCGGTGATCCAGACCGGGATGACCCACGGCATGCAGACCATGGATCAGAGCCTCAAGCAGCTGGTGAGTCGTGGCGTGGTGGCATCCCTCGATGCCAAGGCCAAGGCTGTTGATCCCAACAGCATTTAAGCGACTCGCACCCAGGGAGGGATAGATGATGAATCTGGATGATCTGCTGAGCGAGCTGGTCGAGCGAAAGGGATCAGATCTGTTTGTGACGGTGGGCTCGCCGCCCACCCTCAAGGTGAATGGCCATCTGGTGTCGCTGGGGGGGGAAGCGCTCGACAAGAAGGGGGCGCTGACGCTGGTCAGGGATACCCTCAGCAGCGATCACTTCGAGCGCTATATCCGCACCAAGGAGGCCAACTACGCGATCTATCGCGAAGCGCTTGGCCGTTTTCGGGTCAGCGCCTTCTGGCAGCAGGAGCTGCCCGGTATGGTGGTGCGGCGTATCGAGACCCGCATTCCCACCTTTGAAGATCTGCAGCTACCCAAAATCCTGCAAGAGGTGGCGATGGCCAAGCGGGGGCTGGTGCTGTTTGTTGGCGCCACCGGGGCGGGTAAATCGACCACCCAGGCGGCGATGATCGGCTATCGCAACCAGCATGCCGATGGTCATATTCTGACGGTGGAAGATCCGGTGGAGTTCGTCCATCAGCATGGTCGCAGTCTGGTGACCCAGCGAGAGGTGGGGATCGACACCGAGTCGTTCGATGTGGCGCTGAAAAGTTCGCTGCGTCAGGCGCCGGACGTGATCCTGATCGGCGAGATCCGGAGTCAGGAGACCATGGAGTTTGCCCTGCAGTTCGCCGAGACTGGACACCTTTGTCTCGCCACTTTGCATGCCAACAATGCCAACCAGGCGCTGGATCGCATCCTCCATCTGGTGCCGCAAGACAAACACCGCCAGTTCCTGTTCGATCTCTCTTTCAACCTCAAGGCCATCGTCGCCCAGCAGCTGGTGCCGAGTATGGATGGCAAGCGGCGCTGCGCTGCGTTCGAGATCCTGCTCAATACCCCGCTCATCACCGACATTATCCGCAAGGGAGAGATGCATCGCCTCAAGGAGGTGATGACCAAATCGACCGAGCTGGGTATGCAGACCTTCGATCAGGCGCTTTTCAGCCTGTTCTGCGCCGGCCAGATTGGCTACAGTGAGGCACTTGCCCACGCCGACTCGGCCAACGACCTGCGACTGCTGATCAAGCTCTCCGGTCGCGAGCGGCTCGGCACCGGCACGCTGGACAATGTGACGCTGGATGAATGAATCATGGGGCCGCTCTGCCGTTCGGCCCCTCGCCATAAAGGAACGTTATGCTGATTGTGGTTTCCCCGGCCAAGACGCTGGATTACGAGTCACCGCTGGTGACACCCCGTTTCACCCAACCCGAGCTGCTGGATCACTCCGCCGAACTGATTAGCCGGGCCCGCCAACTGAGCCCTGACCAGATCGCCACTCTGATGAAGATCAGCGACAAGCTGGCCGGTCTCAATGCCGCCCGTTTTGCCGAGTGGCAGCCAGATTTTACCCCCGCCAACGCCCGTCAGGCGCTGCTGGCTTTCAAGGGGGATGTCTACACCGGTTTGGCGGTAGAGGATTTCAGCGAGGCTGATTTTGACTTCGCTCAGGCACACCTGCGGATGCTCTCCGGCCTCTACGGCGTGCTTCGCCCCCTCGACCTGATGATGCCCTATCGGCTGGAGATGGGGACCAGGCTCGACAATAGCCGCGGCAAGGATCTTTACCAGTTCTGGGGGGAGGTGATCACTCACCATCTCAACGACGCGCTGGCAGCGCAGGGGGATGAAGTGCTGATCAATCTGGCCTCCGACGAGTATTTCAAGTCGGTACGACCCAAGAGCCTGAAAGGGCGGATTGTCACACCGGTGTTCAAGGATGAGAAGAACGGCCAGTTCAAGATCATCAGCTTCTACGCCAAGAAGGCGCGCGGCATGATGGCTCGCCACATCATCAAGCACCGTCTGACCGAGGTGGAGCAGCTGACCGGTTTCAACGCCGAGGGCTACTACTTCGTGCCGGAAGAGTCGGACGCCAATACCCTGATGTTTAAACGCGCCGAAAATTAATTACAAAAAGAGGGAACCAATCTTTCGACCCGCGGGTCTGAATATGTGAATCCTCTGTTGTAAGCACTTTTTATTCGCCGACGTTTGATACGTCGGCTTTTTTATTGCCGTTTTTATTGTCCATCGATTGCCTTCGCCGGGACTATGTGGTTCAGATAGACTCAAGACAGGGAGCGAGTCGTCGTGAGGTGAATATGGAACAGAAAAATGCCATTCGGCAGGTTGCCGTACCTTGGGCTCCGTCCCGCCAGCTACCGCCCGGTCTGGTTGTGGCCGAGCTGCATCAGGATCTCTGGAGCGACTCCCTGACCATCATGCTGGGGCGGGCGCGCAGCATCGATCTGCCCCCACAAATCCTCTGCCGGGTCTATTTTCGTCATATCTACGCCCTGCGGGTTATCGAAGATTGCGATCTGGCCGAGGGGAAGGATAGCCACGCTATCGAAGAGCAGATCCAGCTCATCACCCCATCCCGTTTTGCCAGCTGGTTCCATCAGGAGTCGGACGGCCTGCATCTGGATGAAGATCTGCAGCACTATCGCATCTCGACCTGGGATTATTGCGCCGATGTGCTGACCTCCTCGGCGCCGGAACTGCAGTTCCTGCCCCAGAACGAGTAGCCAGCTGTTACGTCAGAGGCGAAGGATGATCCTTCGCCTCTTGGTTTTTGGGCGGGCGCAGATTTTGTGGCGTTCAGGCCACTCAAGCCGGGTGGCGGCCTGTTGTGTCGGCACAAAAAAAGCGCCTCAGAGGAGGCGCGGGGAAAAAGACAGATTGGAAGCGTCACATGGGTGCTACTTGAATCAGCGAATGAGCCGTGCCATTCAAGTATGGAGCCATCATGCCAAGCTCAATCTGAAGTAGTTCTGAGGCGATTCTTCATTTTCTGTTCATCTTATCAGCAAAGCGTGGCCACTGATTGAAATCCTTTTCATTCTGGTCGCGATATTGCCCCGCCCTCTCCGGGGCGGTCATCGTCTCATGGGGCCAGCTCGAATGTTGTGCCTGCCTGTTCCAGTGCCAGCAACCAGCGCTTGATGGGAATGCCGCCTGCATAGCCGGTCAGCTCGCCGCTGCGTCCGATCACCCGATGGCAGGGCACTATGATGCTCAGCGGATTGCGCCCATTGGCAGCGCCCACAGCCCGCACCGCCTTGGGATTGCCGATAGCCTGGGCAATCTCGAGATAGCTCACGGTCTCGCCATAGGGGATATCGCACAAAGCGTTCCATACCCTTTGCTGGAACGGGGTGCCCTTCGCTGCCATGGGCAGATCGAACTGCTGCAACTTTCCGGCGAAATAGGCGGTGAACTGGGCAAGATAGGGGGCCAGCGCCTTGTCATCCAGTTGCCAGTCAGATTGCGGCATGACTGGTCGTTCCCCGTGCATGAACTCCACGTGGCGCAGTCCATCCTGATCGATGGCGACCAGCAGGGGGCCGCGGGCGCTGTCGCAAAAACTGTATCTCATCGGCTGACAGCCTTTGGGGGCTGGGGGTTGGCTCAGTCCAGAACCGGTTTGCCGCGGGCGGACTTGATATCCCCCTTGCGTTTCTTGGCATCGACCCGTTTGCGCTGGGAGCTGCGGGTCGGCTTGGTGGCATGACGAGCCTTGGGTCGCCAGGCTGCTTTCTTCAGCAACTCCACCAGACGGCTCATCGCCTCCTTGCGGTTCATGTCCTGGCTGCGATGGCTCTCGACCCGGATCAGGATAAAGCCATCGTGTACCCGGCTGTCGCTCAGCTTGTCGAGACCCTCCTTGTAGAGGGGCGTCAGGCTGGGAGAGTTGCGGTAATCGAAGCGCAGCCAGACGGCGGAGTCGGTCTTGTTGACGTGCTGTCCACCGTTGCCCTGTGCCCGCATGGTCTGAAATTGCAGCTCATGCCAGGGAATCGTGACGCTGTTGGAGATAACTAACATGCTGTTTTGCTCTTGTTTGGTGCATACCCGCTGACCGCTGCAGCATGGTGCCTCATTATGGGGCGTGCTGGCCGGTTATGGGGATGTGCCTGACGAATGGCGCCGAAATTAAACTCTATCTATATGAAATAAAACAATAAAAATACTTGGCATAAGAATTGAAACCCGATTCATGACACACCATGGATTGGGAGCAACCAGATGAAGCTGATTAGTGCGATTATCAAACCGTTCAAGTTGGACGATGTCCGCGAGGCTATTGCCAACCTGGGGGTGGAAGGGCTGACCGTGTCCGAGGTCAAGGGATTTGGCCGCCAGAAGGGACACACCGAATTATACCGGGGAGCCGAGTATCAGGTCGACTTCCTGCCCAAGGTGAAGCTGGAGATTGCTACCGCCGATGATAACGTGGAAGGGGTGATCGAGGCGATCTGCAAGGCGGCCTATACCGGCAAGATCGGCGACGGCAAGATTTTTGTCTATGACTTGCTGCAGGCGGTGCGCATCCGCACCGGCGAAAGTGACGACGAGGCGCTGTGATGAACCGCATCCGTGACGTACAGATTTGTTGACCTCCCGATGTCGGGAATTCCCGATGGCGTGAGCGCTTATTGAAGCCTGATCAATATAACGTTTTGCTCAGAAGAGGCCGAATGGGATTCCATCCGGCCCTTTTCATTTATGGGCGATTAAATATGTGATGTGGCGACGGCGAGCTTTCTTGATCCGCTTATAAGATGTATGCAGAATGCAAACGGAAATCGTTATCACTCTGTATAGCTAATCAAGGAATGGATGATGAAAATGAAGATGTTGGCACTGGCTTTCTCTGCGTTGGCTGCTCAGTCGGCATTGGCGGCCGGGGAAGTGAATGTCTACTCCAACCGCCAGGATGAGCTGATCAAGCCCATCATCCAGCAGTTCGAGAAGGAATCTGGCATCAAGGTGAACGTGGTGTTCGCCAAAGAGGGATTGAACGAGCGTCTGGAGCGGGAAGGCAAGCTCTCTCCGGCCGACCTGATGCTGACCGTCGATATCAGCCGTCTGACCGATCTGGTGGACAAGGGGCTGGTGCAGCCGGTGGACAGCAAGATCCTGCAGGAGAACATCCCCGCCATCTATCGTGATCCGGAGAATCGCTGGTTCGCCCTGACCACCCGGGTTCGCGCCATCTACTCCAGCAAGGATCGCCTCGGCAAGCTCGATACCATCAGCTACGAAGATCTGGCCAAACCGGAATTCAAAGGGAAAATCTGCACCCGCAGCGGCAAGCATGAGTACAATGTGGCGCTGGTCTCCTCCATGATTGCCCATCACGGCATGGCCGAGACCAAAACCTGGCTGGAAGGGGTCAAGGCCAACCTGGCGCGCAAGCCGCAGGGCAACGACCGGGATCAGGTCAAGGCGATCAAGGATGGTATCTGTGACGTGTCGCTCGGCAACAGCTACTATCTGGGCGCCATGTTGAAAGATCCGGCGCAGAAGTCCTGGGCGGATGCAGTCTATATCAACTTCCCGAACCAGGCTGACCGCGGTGCCCACGTCAACGTGAGCGGCGTGGCCATGACCAAGTATGCCAAGAACAAGGCCGAGGCCCAGAAGCTGATGGAGTTTCTGGCTGGTGATACCGCCCAGCACATGTATGCGGACGTGAACGCCGAATATCCGGTCAAGGCCGGAGTCGAGCCTTCCGCCATGGTCAAGTCCTGGGGCAGTTTCAAGTCTGACGCACTACCGGTCAGCGATTACGCCAAGCACCGCAAGGACGCCTTGCAGTTGCTGGATGAAGTGAAGTTCGACTTGTAATCAGATGGGGCCAACGGCCCCATCAACATCTGTGGTCTCATGAAAAATTTTGGATGGATGACCGGCAGCTGGGCCATCGCCCTGCTGCTGGGTTTACCGGTTATAGCCCTGCTTTTCTCTGCCTTCTCGGCTGAGGGAGAGCTGTTTCGCCACCTCGCCGACACCGTGCTGCTCGATTATCTGGGCAATACCCTGGGGCTGGTGGTCGGCGTGGTGCTGCTCAGCCTGCTGTTTGGCGTACCCACCGCCTGGCTGGTGGCCATGTGTCAGGTGCCGGGGCGCCGTGCCCTGCAATGGGCCTTGATGCTGCCGATGGCCATGCCCTCCTATATCGTCGCCTACGTCTATACCGACTTGCTCGACTACTCGGGCCCGCTACAGGCCGGGTTGCGAGCACTCTTTGGCTGGAACAGTCCTGCCGATTACTGGTTTCCGGCCATTCGCTCCCTTGGTGGCGCCGCCTGGGTGCTGGCGCTGGTGCTGTTCCCCTATGTCTATCTGCTGACCCGCGCCTCTTTTCTCGAGCAGTCAGTCAGCCTGATCCACTCCAGCCGCCTGCTCGGCTGTACCCCGTGGCAGAGCTTTCGTCGTCTCAGTCTGCCGCTGGCGCGCCCGGCTATCATGGTGGCGGTGTCGCTGGTGGCGATGGAGACGTTGGCCGATTTCGCCACCGTCCACTTCTTTGCCATCAACACCCTGACTACGGCGGTCTATGACACCTGGCTCGGCTATGGCAGTCTGGCCACCGCGGCGAAACTCTCCTGCCTGATGTTGCTAGCTGTGGTGCTGTTGATCGCACTGGAGCGCCGCTCGCGCAGTCGGCAGCAGGTGTTCCAGAAGTCCATGGGCCATGAGCAGCCGCTGCGCTATCCGCTCAAGGGGATTGGCCGTTGGTTGGCCGGTCTCTGGTGCTGGGGGCTGGTGCTGGCCGGTTTCGGCCTGCCGTTCGTCATCCTGCTCGATTACGGGGTGCGCTACTTCGAGTTGTCGTGGACGCCGGAGTTTGTCCGCTTTGCGGGTAACAGTCTGCTCATCTCGGCGCTGACCGCCCTGCTGGCGATGGGGATTGCCCTGCTGCTCGGCTTCTTCCGCCGCCTCGATGGCGGGGTAAAGAGCCTGTTGCCCCTGCGCATCGCCGCCATGGGCTACGCCATGCCGGGCACCGTGCTGGCCATCGGGGTGCTGGTGCCGCTTACCGCCCTCGATTTTGCCATCAACGATATGGCCGAGTGGCTGGGGCGTCAGGGGCCGGGGCTGTTGCTGACCGGTACCATCACCGCCATCGTGTTCGGTTATCTGGTGCGCTTCGTGGCCATCGCCATCGGCTCGGTGGAGAGCAGCATGGGCAAGATCTCCCCCAGTCTCGACATGGCTGCCCGCTCCCTGGGGCAGGGGGATGGCGGCATGCTGCGCCGGGTCCATCTGCCGCTGGTGCGCCGTGGTCTGTTTGCCGGTGCCATGCTGGTATTCATCGAATCCATGAAGGAGCTGCCCGCCGCTTTGCTGCTGCGGCCGTTCAACTTCGATACTCTGGCGACCCACGTCTATCAGTTTGTCTCGGACGAGATGCTGGAGCGCGGCGCGCTGGGGGCTATCGTCATTGTGCTGGTAGGACTGTTGCCGCTGATCTGGGTCAACCGCACTCTGGACAGTCCGGGCCACTGAGTCGCCGTGTCGGTCAATGAAATTGCATGCGGTGTGCTGAACCGAAAGGCAGCGCGCCGCCAGAAACGAGAGGAAGTCAGCCTTGTCCTGTTTGCAGGTTGAAAATGTCAGCTGCCGTTACAACGGCCGCAATGTGCTGGAACAGCTCTCCCTGACGGTGGCAGACAATGAGATCGTCTGCCTGCTGGGAGCCAGTGGCTGCGGCAAAACCACGTTGCTCAAGGCCATCGCAGGGCTGCTGCCGTTGGCAGAGGGCTCTATTCGCCTCGGCGATACCCTGCTCGACGGGCCGGGTGCCAGCGTGCCGCCCGAGGCGCGCAACATCGGCATGATCTTTCAGGATTACGCCCTCTTTCCCCACCTGACGGTGGCCGACAACGTCGGCTTCGGTCTGACCAAACTCGATCGCAGTGCCCGCCAGCAGCAGGTGGATGAGGCGCTGGCGCTGGTCAATCTGCAGGGGCTGGGGGATCGTTATCCGCACCAGCTCTCCGGTGGTCAGCAGCAGCGGGTAGCCATCGCCCGGGCGCTGGTGTGCAAGCCGCGGCTGATGCTGCTGGATGAGCCCTTCTCCAACATCGATACCCAGGTGCGGATGAAGTTGATCCTCGAGATCCGCACCCTGCTCAAGCAGCAGGGGATCGGCGCCATCTTCGTCAGCCACAGCAAGGAGGAGGCGTTCGCCTTCGCCGATCGGCTGGCGCTGTTTCGCGCCGGTCACATCGAGCAGGTGGGCCAGCCTGAGCAGCTCTATCGCCGCCCGCAAAACCGTTTCGTGGCGGAGTTTCTCGGCGGGGTCAACTATCTGGCTGCCGAGGTGGTGGACAGCCACTGCGTGCAGACGGCGCTCGGGGTCATTTGTGGCAGTGAGCCCCATGGCCGGGTGGTGGGCGAGCAGTTGCAGCTGATGCTCAGACCCCAGCAACTGCTGCTGGAGAGCGCCGCAGATGGGGAGCTCAAGGTGGTGGAGCAGCAGTTCCTCGGCCACCACTGCCGGGTGCTGTTCGAGTGTGGCGATCTGCAGCTGGAGGCGAGCATTGGCGAGCCCCTTGATGGGATACGGGCACGGATCAAGGTCGCTCCCCATGGATTGGTGTTGTTTGACCCTTTGCCCTGAACGCGTGATATCGTCGTGAAATCAAAGAACTGGATCCACTCTGGTTTATAATCGCGCAACGCAAATAGCCCGTAACGCTAACGCCTACTCAGGGGAGAGATATATGAAAGCCCAAGCTGGGATCTGCGCAGAGCCGAATCTGCACGCCCTCTATCTGATGTTCAATCGTACCGGCGATGCCGCCGAACTGGTCGGCCGTCTGGCCAAACTGCCCGCCCTGTGGCAGGCGGTTGCTGCCGATTTCCCCGATGCCGGTTTCAGCGGTCTGGTTGCCGTTGGCGCCGATGCCTGGGATGGTCTCTATCCTGCCGCCCGTCCGCCCCAGTTCCGCAGCTTTATGGCGCAATCCGCCAACGGTCAGGAAGCGCCCAACACCCCGTTTGATCTCTTTATTCAGCTGCGCGCCGATCGGGTGGATGTGCTGCACCACGCCGGTCACCGTGTGATGGCACTGCTGGCCGGACTGGTAGAGCTGGCCGAAGAGGTGCGCGGTTTCCGCAACCTGGATTTCCGTGACCTGACCGGTTTCGTTGACGGCACCGAGAACCCGCAGGATGAACACCGTGCCGAAGTGGCGTTGCTGGCCGATGGCGAGTTTGCCGGTGGCTCCTACATTCATGTCCAGCGCTGGGTCCACGCCATGAGCGACTGGGAGAAGCTGGCGCAGAAAGAGCAGGAAGACATTATCGGTCGCACCAAGCCCGACAACATCGAGTATGAGTCTGCTGCCAAGCCGCTGACCGCCCACATCAAGCGAGTCAACCTCAAGACGCCGAAAGGGGAGTCCATGGAGATCCTGCGCCAGAGCATGCCCTGGGGCACCATGACCGAGCAGGGACTCTACTTCATCTCCTGCTGCCGCACTCCGCAGCACTTCAACGCCATGCTGGCCAGCATGTACAAGGGGGAGGGCAGCCACTTCGACCACCTGCTGCGCTTCACCAAGGCGGTGACCGGCGCCGCTTTCTTCGCCCCATCGGAGGGTTTTCTGATGGCGCAGGGCAAATAAGCCCGCCTAACGAAGCTGCAGAAAACAAAAATCCCGGCCTTGGCCGGGATTTTTCGTTCTGGCGTGACCGCGATGACGCGGTAGCGGCCATTACGGCGTCTGTTCGAACAGCTCGAGGGCGGAGAGGTAGAGCTCTTCGATATCGGTATCGCTGGTCGGGGTGATGAAGATGGTGTCATCACCGGCGATGGTGCCGAGGATCCCCTCTGCCTTGCCGAGGGAGTCGAGCAGGCGGGCGATCAGCTGGGCTGCGCCCGGGCTGGTGTGGATCACCACCAGTGCGCCGTTGTGATCGACGTCCAGTACCAGATTCTTGAGCGGGCTGGAGGTGGTGGGCACGCCCAGTTCCACTGGCAGGCAGTAGACCATCTCCATCTTGGCATTACGAGTGCGAACGGCGCCGAAGCGGCTCAGCATGCGCGATACCTTGGACTGGTTGATGTTCTCGAAGCCCAGCTCTTGCAGGGCGGTGACGATTTCTGCCTGGGAGCCAAAGCGCTCTTCTTTCAGCAAGGCTTTAAAGGCCTTGGCCAGTTTTTCTTGCTTGTCGTTGTGTTTCATCTTGGTCTCACGAATGAGGAGGTGTGGCGGCCGGTGCGATACAGGCGGCAGATACGAACAGCGGGGCCATTTTGCATTCATATGCCGTTTTTTGCAAGGAAGCGGCGCTTGTTCTGCATATTGATTCAAAAATGGCTTGCATCAACCTTTATTAGAGATAGAATCGGGATGAAATTTTGAAAACTTATTCAATTGGGCTGTATGGGTATTGAATTAATAGGTATCGAGAAGTCCTGGCACAAGGTGCCGGTTCTGCAACAGGTCAGCTTTCGGGCATCTCCCGGTGAAACCTTGGTGTTGCTGGGCCCGAGCGGTGCTGGCAAGAGTTCCCTGCTACGGATGATGAATCTGCTGGATACCCCGGATGCGGGTGTTCTGCGGATTGGTGAAAGTGAATTTTCTTTCCCGAACTCCCTCTCTGCTGCCGAATTCAACCGCCAGTCCCAACTGCTGCGTCGCAAGGTGGGGATGGTGTTCCAGCAGTACAATCTCTGGCCACATCTCACTGTGATGGAGAATCTGATTGAAGCGCCGGTCAAGGTGCTCGGCATGAGCAAGGAGGCCGCCATCGAGAAGGGGGCCTATCTGCTGGCCCAGCTGCAATTGGCCGACAAGCGCGATGCCTGGCCTGCCCGTCTCTCCGGCGGTCAGCAGCAGCGGGTGGCCATTGCCCGTACCCTGATGATGGACCCGGAAGTGTTGCTGTTTGACGAGCCGACTGCTGCCCTCGATCCCGAGATCACCAAGGAGGTGGCCGAGATCATCCGCAACCTGAGCCAGACCGGCATTACCCAGGTGGTGGTGACCCACGAGGTCGACTTTGCCCGCAAGGTGGCCAGTCAGGTGATTTATCTGGAGAAGGGGCGGATCATCGAATCCGGCACCGCTGCCATTTTCCAATCCCCGCAAACCAGCCGGTTTGCCGAATTCTTGATGCATTGATATTGAATCGATAAGGAAGCTGTCATGAAAAAGAGTCTGTTGTTGGTTGCTGCCATGGGCCTGTTGAGTACCTCCGTCATGGCCAAAGAGATCAAGTTCGCCACCGAGGCCACCTACGCGCCGTTCGAATACCTGGATGACAAGAACGAGTTTCAGGGTTTTGACATCGATCTGGCGCGCGCCATCTGCGAGCAGGCCAAGCTGGAGTGCAGCTTCCACAACCAGGCCTTTGACAGCCTGATCCCCAGCCTCAAATTCCGTCGCTACGATGCCGCCATTGCCGCCATGGACGTAACCCCTGAGCGCTCCGCGCAGGTCGACTTCTCCGACATCTATTACGAGAACTCGGCCGTATTCGTCGCCAAGAAAGGGGCCTTCAAGGGGCCGGAAGAGATGGTCGACAAAACTGTCGGCGTGCAGAACGGTACCTCTCACCAGTCCTATCTGGTGGATAACTGGGTGAGCAAAGGTCTGCTGACCGTGCCTTATGCCAGCTACCAGAGCGCCTTCCTCGACATGATGAATGGCCGTACCGACGGTGTCTTTGCCGATACCGCCGTCGCTGCCGACTGGCTGAAGCAGCACAAGGAGTATGCGGTGGTGGGGGCGCCGGTGACCGATGCCAAGTACTTCGGTACCGGCTTTGGCATCGCGGTCGCCAAGGGCAATCAGGAGCTGCTGACCCAGCTGAACAAGGGGCTGGCCGAGATCAAGGCCAACGGCACCTATCAGAAAATCTTCGACAAATACTTCGCGCAGTAAGCCATGTTGAGCCTGTTGTTGGATGCAGCCTGGATGACCCTCGGGCTGGCCTTGGCATCACTGGTCGGTGGCATGGTATTGGCACTGGCGTTCAGTGCCGCCGAGCTCAGCAAGAAGCGTGCGCTGGTGTGGTCGGTGGCCACCCTGACCACGCTGATCCGTGGCCTGCCCGAGTTGCTGGTGGTGCTGTTCATCTACTTCGGTTCGACCCAGGTGCTGTTCCTCATCACTGGCGAGTATGTGGAGTTCAGTCCGTTCGCCTGTGGCGTGCTGGCGCTCTCCCTGCTGTTCGCCAGCTATGCGACCCAGACCCTGCGGGCGGCGCTCAATGCGGTGCCTTCAGGTCAACGGCTGGCGGCGCTGGCGCTGGGTTTGAGCAAGAGCCACATCTTCTTTCGCATCGTGTTGCCGCAGGCGTGGCGTCACGCCTTGCCGGGCCTTGGCAACCAGTGGCTGGTGTTGCTGAAAGATACCGCGCTGGTGTCGCTTATCGGGGTCAACGAGATGATGCGTCAGGCCCAGATGGCCTCGGCCAGTACCTATGAGCCGTTCACCTGGTATGCCGCCGCCGCCCTCATCTATCTGGCCATCAGTCTGGTGAGCGAGTACGGCCTCGGGCTGGCTGCCCGCTACACCCGCCGCTACGGAGGCTAACTGATGCAAGAGTATCTCGTTACGTTGCTGGGCGGTCTGGTCACCACGCTGGAGCTGACCCTGTTCAGCCTGCTGCTGGGGATTGTGCTGGCGGCCCTGATGACCTGGGTGCTGGAGCTGCGCCTGCCGGTGGCGACCCAGCTGGTGCAGCTGTGGGTGCTGCTCTTTACCGGTACGCCGCTGCTTATCCAGATCTTCCTGATTTACTACGGGCCGGGCCAGTTCGAGTGGCTGAAAGCCAGCCCGCTCTGGCCGCTGCTCAAGCAGCCCTGGTTCTGCGCCGTGCTGGCGCTGGGTCTCAACACGGCGGCCTACTCCACCCGATTGTTCAAGGGGGCGCTCGATGCCATCCCGGCCGGTGAAGTAGAGGCGTGTCGTGCGCTTGGCTTTAACGGCCGCCAGACCTTGTGGATGAAGGTGCGCCACGCCGCCCGTCATCTGGTGCCTGCCTACTCCAACGAGGTGATCCTGGTGCTCAAGGGGAGCTCCCTCGCCAGTACCATCACCATCATGGACATCATGGGGCTGGCGCAGGGGTTGAACGCCCAGACCTACGATACCCTGGCGGTGTTCGGGGTGGCTGGCGGGCTTTATCTGGCGATGAACGGATTGTTAACAATTGGTTTTCGCTGGTGTGAAAAACGGGCGCTGGCATTCCAATCCTGAGACCTTCAAATCTACCTCTTTATGGTAAGGGGAAGTGCAGAAAAACTGTGCTTCTCCTCCAACTTTTTGTATTTCCCTCCAATTTTTGCTCCCGCATGTTTCGTGGCTCACAGAACCCGTGACTGCAACTGTTATCAGATTGTTTTTTATGGGGGGATCCATTAAGGTTGGGCGCACAACAACAAACAACCTTAAACCTACGCTTAAACATGGAGTTGATCATGAAAGTTGCCGTTCTGGGTGCCGCTGGTGGCATCGGTCAAGCCCTCGCTCTGCTGTTGAAAAACCGTCTGCCGGCTGGCTCCGAGCTGAGCCTGTATGACATCGCCCCGGTTACTCCGGGTGTGGCCGTTGACCTCAGTCATATTCCTACCGACGTCGCCATCAAGGGCTTCTGCGGTGAAGATCCGACTCCTGCGCTGGTTGGGGCAGATGTGGTGCTGATCTCCGCCGGTGTGGCACGCAAGCCGGGGATGGATCGCTCCGACCTGTTCAATATCAACGCCGGTATCGTCAAGAATCTGGTCGAGAAGTGCGCGGCCACTTGCCCGAAAGCACTGATCGGCATCATCACCAACCCGGTCAATACCACTGTGGCTATCGCCGCCGAAGTGCTGAAGAAAGCCGGTGTCTATGACAAGCGTCGCCTGTTCGGTGTCACCACCCTGGACGTGATCCGCGCCGAGACCTTTGTGGCCGCCGCCAAAGGGTTGAACATCGACAAGGTACGCGTCAACGTGATCGGTGGTCACAGTGGCGTCACCATCCTGCCGCTGCTCTCCCAGATTGAAGGTGCCTCCTTCACTGCTGAAGAAGTGGCAGCCATGACCAAGCGCATCCAGAATGCCGGTACCGAAGTGGTGGAAGCCAAGGCTGGTGGCGGTTCCGCAACCCTCTCCATGGGTCAGGCGGCTTGCCGTTTTGGTCTCTCCCTCATCAAGGGTCTGCAGGGCGAAGCCAACGTTGTCGAGTGCGCCTACGTGGAAGGCAACGGCGAGCACGCCACCTTCTTCGCACAGCCGGTACTGCTGGGCAAGAATGGCGTCGAAACCGTACTGGATTACGGTAAGCTGAGCGCCTTCGAGCAGGAAGCGATGGAAGGCATGCTGGCTACTCTGAAAGCCGATATCCAGCTGGGTGTCGATTTCGTCAAGTAAGCGGGTCAACCGTGCCAACAAGGGAGCTTCGGCTCCCTTTTGTATTGATGAGATCCGCCCGGCAGGCTAAGGGGATGGGGCTTGGTGCCGATAACAGAGTGCAGCAGGAGATCCTTATGATGAAACCCCTTACCCTTCTCGTTCTTGTCGGTGCATTCACCGCGCCCCTCTATGGTGCCGAGGCGGTATCGGCTGCCGTATCGAGCGATGCGCCTGCAGCAAGTGCATCGGCACCGACCGCAAGCAGTGCTGCGGTGGCAACGGCGCCTGTCTCTGCTGCTACGCCAGCCCCCTCTGAGGCAGTCCCCGTCTTGCTCCCGGCCGAGCCGGTCACGCCCGTTGCCAGCAGTGGTGAGGGGGCCGCGCCGCTGCCAAAACCGGCTGAGCCTGCCGCTGTGGTTGCGCCTCCCGCACCTCTGGCCACAGGCGAGTTGCAGGCGGTGCCGCTCTATCGTCAGGACGAGCTGCTCAACTGGATTGAGCAGGGGCGCCACCTCACTCAGGTGAAGCAGGATCGCTGTCAGCTGACTCAGGATATCGAAGCGCGCGCCTCGGTGATGAAGATCCCGGCCTATCAATTCCTCTGGGGGGATATGCTGGCGTGGGGTGTCTGTACCAAACCCAATGCCGAGATCGGGGTGCAATATATGTGGGAGGCGGCCAATCAGGGGTTGGCGCCGGCGCTGGAGCAGTTGGGCCGCTACTACTGGAAAGGAACTTTGGTGCAGAAGGATCTGGTGCGAGCCGAGACCCTGATGCGCGAGGCGGCCAGCCTCGGTTTTCTGCGGGCCCGCATCGAGTGGGTCGAGATGCTGCTGCAGGGGATGGGCAGTCCGCTCGATTATGAGGACGCCTATCGCTGGCTCCATGGCTCCGTCATAGGTGACAAGGCGCTGCACCAGAAGGCGGCGAGTCTGCTCAACCGTCTTGGCAACCGGATGCCGGCCAACGTGGTGGCCCGCGCCAAGGCGATGCACTGATCCAAAAAAATGACCCACAGGTCTGCACCTGTGGGTCCGGTTCCAGCCGCCGTGCCATGACAGGCCGGAGCCTCCCTCTGTTATATGGCTGCCTGCGCCTTAGAGATCTTGGTGGGGGCCAAAAACTTCGTAATGGAGCTGCCCCGCTGGCACCCCAGCCGCCAGCAGCTGCCGCTTGATCTCTTGCATGAAGCCGACAGGGCCACAGAAGTAGTAGTGGGCCTCTGGCGTGATGCGCTCCTTCACGGCAGTCAGATCCATGGTGCCGGCCAGGTCGTAATCTTCACCCTGTACATCGCTGGCCTCCGGCTCCCGATACCAGACCCGGCTCAGCAAGTTGGGATGCTGGCGGTATTTTAGCTGAATATCCTCCCGGAAGGCGTGTACAGCGCCCTGTTCGCAGGCGTGCAGCCAGGTGATCTCGGCCTGATGAGCACTTTCCAGCAGCTGGTTGAGCATGCTCATCATCGGCGTCACGCCGACACCGGCTGAGAGCAGTACCACCGGGGTCTGGCTGTCGGCTTTCAGGTAGAAATCGCCGGTAGGGGGCATCACCTCGATCTTGTCACCCGCCTGCAGGTGATCGTGCAGCAGATTGGAGACCTGACCCTGCGGTTCACGCTTGACGCTGATGCGGTAGTCCTGCCCGTTGGGGGCATCGGAGAGGGAGTACTGGCGGATCTCCTGATATTCCAGCTCGGGGTGAACCAGCTTGATGCTGAGGTATTGGCCCGGTTTGAAGGCCAACACTGGCTTACCATCTTCCGGTGCCAGCAGGAAGGAGGTGATGAGGGTGCTCTCGGCTCGCTTCTCCTTGATGATGAAGGTGCGGGTTCCTTGCCAGCCACCATCCTGATTGGCCTTCTCCTGATAGATCTCCCGCTCGCGGCCGATGAAGATGTCGGCCAGCACGCCATACGCCTTGCCCCATGCCTCCAGCACCTCGTCGGTGACCGCACTTCCGCCCAATTCTTTGAGCGTGGCCAAGAGATGACTACCTACAATGTGATATTGTTCCGGCTGGATCAGGAATCCGGTATGTTTGTGCGCAATCCGCTCGACCGCACCGGCGAGCGCTCCCAGATTGTCGATATTCTTTGCATACGCGGCGACTGCATTGAACAGGGCCAGTGGCTGGCCGCCACTGCGTTGGTGGGCCAGGTTGAAGATGTCTTTCAGCTCCGGGTTATGGCTGAACATCCGCTGGTAGAAGTGCTGGGTGAGGGCAGGGCCTGCCGATTCGAGCAGCGGAATAGTGCTTTTGATGACGGCAACGGTGGTTTGATCTAGCATAGGGGCCTCGTTCTAATTGAACATATAAAATGTCATTTAATAAGTGGCATCCTAGATGTTTATTTGATTTGAATCAATACTCCACTTTTCGCATCGCGCTAATCAGGTTTTATGAGACTAACCAGTTATACAGATTTTGGATTGAGAGCCCTGCTCTATCTTGCCACCCTGCCGGAAGGGGAGTTGTCGAGCGTTGCCAAGGTATCGGCCCTGTATGGTGTTTCCCGCAACCACATGGTGAAGGTGGTCAATCAGCTGGTGAAGCTGGGCTATCTGCAATCCCAGCGGGGCAAGAATGGCGGTATTCGCATGGCTTGCGATCCCGCCACCATCAATATCGGGCAGGTGATCAGGGCGCTGGAAGGCAATCTGGACGGCATTGACTGCGGCTCGCCCGCTTGCCACATCGTCTCTGTCTGTCTGCTCAAGAGTGCGCTGAAAGAGGCGATGGATGCGTTTCTGGCAGTGATGGACAGCTATACGCTGCAAGACCTGCTGGCCAACCGCGACGAGTTGCAACGGGTGTTTGGCGAGTTGATCCCGACGCTGGTGCTGGAGCCGGATGATGACGATGAGCAATAGAAAAGGGCTGCCACTGGCAGCCCTTTTTCAATCTTGCGAATCCGACTCCGCCCGGTACGATGCCGGCATAATCCGCGCCATCTTGACCATGTTGTTCTCCACATCGAGGATCTCGATAGGATAACCGGCCAGCCGGATCCCAATGTTGGGCTGGGGGATCTCCTCCAGATATTCGAGGATCAGACCGTTGAGGGTACGCGGGCCGTCGATGGGCAGGTGCCAATTCATCTCCTTGTTCAGCTCACGAATATTGGCTGAGCCTTCGACCAGATAAGAACCATCTGACTGGGGGTGGATCTCGTCGCTCGGCGCTGGCGTCATGGAGGTGGTGAAGTCGCCCACTATCTCTTCCAGAATATCGTCCAGAGTGATTAGCCCCTGAATGTCGCCGTATTCGTCGACGATCAGGCCAATTCGCTCCTTGTTGCGCTGGAATTTGGCCAGCTGCACGTTGAGCGGCGTTCCTTCCGGAATGAAGTAGATCTCGTCCACTTCCCGCAACAGGCTCGATTTATTGAACTGGTCCCTGGCTACCAGCCGCAGGGCATCGCGCGCGTGTAAAAAGCCGACAACGTCGTCGATATTGTCGCGATAGAGCAGGATCTTGGTGTGAGCGCAGTGGGCCAGCTGGCGCTGGATGCTCTTCCAGTCATCGTTGATGTCGATGGCGTAGATATCGCTGCGCGGCACCATGATGTCCTCGACCAGCATCTTGTCGAGATCCAGAATGCTCAACAGCATCTCCTGATGACGCTGGGGGATCAGGTTACCCGCCTCATTGACTATGGTGCGCAGCTCCTCGGTGTTGAGGGAGTCATCCTTGTTGGGATTGATCTTCAGCATCTTGAGCAGGCCGCTGGTGATGCCATTGATCAGCCAGACCAGCGGCGAGAGCGGCACCATCAGCCCCTTGAGGATCCAGGAGGCGGGATAGGCGATCTTCTCCGGGAACATGGCAGCCAGGGTCTTGGGGGTCACTTCACCGAATACCAGTACCACCAGGGTCAGGCCGAAGGTGGCGATGGCGACCCCGAGATCACCAAACAGCCGGATACAGACGATGGTGGCGATGGCGGAGGCGAGGATATTGACCAGATTATTGCCGATCAGGATCAGCCCCAGCAGGCGATCGGGGCGGGCGAGCAGTTGTTCGACGCGACGTGCGGCTTTGTGTTTGGTCTGTGCCAGATGCCGCAGTTTGTAGCGGTTGATGGACATCAGGCCGGTTTCGGCACTGGAGAAGAAGGCGGAAAGAAGGATCAAGATAACGAGAACAATCAGTAATGTACTCGTTGAGATGCTGTCCAAAAAGGGCTCCTGTTGGATGGTATGGCTAAAAGAGTATAGGTGTCAGCTCAACAGCACTTCTTTGACGAAGCGACTGCCAAAGTAGGCAAGAGTCAGGATGAAGCTGCCGATCAGACTGAGCGTGATGACTTTGCGGCCGCGCCAGCCATAGGTGTGATGACCCCACAGCAGCAACACGTAGACACACCATGCCAGGATGGAGAGCACTGCCTTGTGAGACTTGCCCTGGGCGAACATATCTTCGAGGAAGAAGAGGCCGGAGGCGATGGAAAGTGTCAGCAGCAGCACCCCTGCAGAGATCAACTGAAACAGCCGTTTTTCCACTGTCATCAGTGGCGGCATGGCTGGCAGGTTGCTGATTTTTCGAGATTTAAGCTGCTTGTCCAGACAGGCGAGCTGCAGCGCAAACAGACAGGCGATCATCAATACCGAGTAGGCCATCAGGGCGAGGCCGATGTGCAGCAACAGCTGGGGATGGGCCTCCAGATGGGTTATGTAGCGACCCGGGATCAAGGCGCTGGCAGCCAGCAACAGGGCCGAGAAGCTGTAGACCACCGGCAGCAGGATCCAGCCGTTGAAGCGGCGGGTCACGCAGGTCATGAAGCAACTTATGATGAGGCTGACCAGCGAGGCAACGTTGAGCATGCTCAGGTTCTGGCCGTAACTCTGCAATACCTCTGAACCGAGGGCGCTGGCGTGGGCGATCAGGGCCAATCCGATACAGGCAAACAGGGAGCGCTGTCCCACCGGCTTGGCGCTCAGTAACAGATGCAGGGAGGCGATGATGGCCAGCAGATAAAACGCCAGGGCCAGAACAGAGATTACGATCATAACCAGGTCGTTGTTGCACAAGCTTTTGAGGGTAAGAGGGGCAGTATACCTTGCACGAGAAGTGCTCGCCAGTTGTGCAACGGCCGATCTGCCCATATATAGGGAGAAGGTCCCTGCTGCTGCGGTGCGGTGAATAATCGTCCTCGCGCCCGCTCTGGGTTATAATGCCCCCAATTTATTACGCCAAGAACCGGAATCCGTCATGTTTGAGAATTTGACTGAACGACTCTCGCGCACCTTGCGCAATGTCAGTGGCCGTGGTCGCCTGACCGAAGACAATATCAAGGAAACCCTGCGCGAAGTCCGCATGGCGCTGCTCGAGGCGGATGTCGCCCTGCCGGTAGTGCGTGATTTCGTGGCGCGTGTCAAAGAGCGCGCAGTCGGGCAGGAAGTAGCCAAATCCCTGAGCCCGGGCCAGGCATTCATCAAGATTGTGCATGGTGAACTGGTCACCGTGATGGGGGAGGCCAACGAACAGCTCAACCTGGCTGCACAGCCGCCTGCGATCATCCTGATGGCCGGTCTGCAGGGGGCCGGTAAGACCACCACAGTTGGCAAACTGGCCAAGCTGCTCAAAGAGCGCAGCAAGAAGAAGGTGCTGGTGGTCAGTGCTGACGTTTATCGCCCAGCAGCGATCAAGCAGCTGGAGACCCTGGCGAGCGACATCGGCGTCGACTTTTTCCCGAGCGATGCCAGCCAGAAGCCGGTCGACATCGCCACCGCAGCCATCGATCAGGCGCGCAAGAAATTCTATGACGTGGTGATCGTCGATACCGCCGGTCGTCTGCACGTCGACAGCGAGATGATGGCCGAGATTCAGGATCTGCATGCCACCATCAAGCCGGTCGAGACCCTGTTCGTGGTGGATGCCATGACAGGTCAGGATGCCGCCAACACCGCCAAGGCGTTCAATGAAGCGCTGCCGCTCACCGGCGTGATCCTCACCAAGGCGGACGGCGATGCCCGTGGTGGTGCTGCGCTGTCGGTGCGCCACATCACCGGCAAGCCGGTCAAGTTTATCGGTATGGGCGAAAAAACCGATGCGCTGGAGCCGTTCCACCCGGATCGTCTTGCCTCCCGCATCCTCGGTATGGGCGATGTGCTCTCTCTTATCGAAGAGGTGGAGCGCAACGTCGACAAGGAGAAAGCCGCCAAGCTGGCCAGCAAGGTCAAGAGTGGCAAGGGCTTCGATCTGGAAGATTTCCGCGAGCAGTTGGCCCAGATGCGCAATATGGGCGGCATGATGGGGATGCTCGACAAGCTGCCCGGCATGTCCGGTCTGCCGGATAACGTCAAAGATCAGATGGATGACAAGCTCACCGTGCGGATGGAGGCGATCATCAGCTCCATGACACCCAAGGAGCGTGCCCATCCCGATCTCATCAAGGGTTCCCGCAAACGCCGTATCGCCGCAGGTTCCGGCATGCAGGTGCAGGATGTGAACAAGCTGCTCAAGCAGTTCACCGAGATGCAGCGCATGATGAAGAAGATGTCCGGCAAGGGAGGCATGCGCAAGATGATGAGCCAGATGAAGAACATGCTGCCCCCCGGTTTCGGCGGCGGTCGCGGCCCGTTCTGATCCGGCCTGCGTGTTGATGGGGGTCTGCTGCGGCAGGCCCCTTTTCATTGCCGCTCTGCGCAAAAAATGGCTGGCTTGGTTGCAATTATTACGAATCCAAGTAGAATTACGCGGCTTATTTTAAGCTAGGGTCCGCGTGTTTGCGGGCCTTGTTCATTAGATGTTAATGAGGACGATATGGTAACCATTCGTTTACAACGTGGTGGCGCGAAAAAGCGTCCGTTCTACCAGGTAGTAGTTTCTGACAGCCGTTGCGCCCGTGACGGTCGCTTCATCGAGCGCGTTGGTTTCTTCAACCCGGTTGCTGCTGGTCAAGCTGAAAAGCTGAACCTGGACCTGGCTCGTATCGAGCATTGGGTTGCTACTGGTGCCGCTGTTTCTGACCGCGTTGCCAAGCTGATCAAAGACGCTAAAAAAGCTGCTTAATCAGCCCAACGGTAAGGAGTTAAGGTGGAAAAACCTGTAGTTCTGGGCACCCTGGGTACCGTTTATGGCATCAAGGGCTGGCTTAAAGTGAACTCCTTCACCGATGTTGCCGAAGCGATTTTCGATTACAACCCCTGGCTGATTAATCAGAACGGGGCGTGGCGTGAAATTCGGGTTTCATCCTGGAAACGTCACAACAAGGGTCTGATCTGCAAACTCGATGGTATCGATGTGCGCGAAGATGCCCTGGCATTGACCAATGTCGAGATTGGCGTACCCGCCGATCTGTTGCCTGCGTTGCCTGAAGGTGAGTTCTACTGGCGTGACCTGATTGGTTGCTCCGTGGTGACCACCAAGGGATACGACCTGGGCAAGGTGACCGAATTGATGGAAACCGGCTCCAACGATGTGTTGGTGGTTGAGGCCAATGTAAAAGATGCCTTTGGTGCAAAGGAGCGGTTGATTCCGTTCCTGGAAGAGCAGGTGATCAAGAATATTGATCTGACTGCTCGAACAATCGAAGTTGATTGGGATCCTGGTTTCTAGTTTCCCGCGCTAACACGGGTGCCGGAGGTTTCTTATGTGGATTGGGGTGATTAGCCTCTTCCCTGAAATGTTCCGAGCCATTACCGAGCACGGGGTAACGGGTCGGGCCGTCAAGAGTGGCCTGCTGCAGATTGAGTGCTGGAACCCCCGGGAGTTTACCCACGATAAACACCGTACGGTCGATGATCGTCCTTATGGTGGTGGGCCCGGCATGTTAATGATGGTTCAGCCGCTGCGTGACGCGATTCATGCAGCCAAGCAAGCAGCGGGAGACGGGGCGAAAGTCATCTATCTCTCTCCTCAGGGACGCAAGCTGACTCAAGCGGGCGTAACCGAGTTGGCGACGAATCAGAAACTGATTCTGGTAGCCGGTCGATACGAAGGTATCGATGAACGCGTGATACAAACCGAAGTCGACGAAGAGTGGTCTATCGGGGATTACGTGTTAAGTGGTGGCGAGTTGCCTGCCATGACCCTGATCGATGCGGTTTCGCGTCTGGTCCCCGGGGTTTTGGGCGATCAGGCCAGTGCCGAGCAAGACTCCTTTACGGATGGCTTGCTGGATCATCCCCACTATACTCGGCCGGAGGTGTTGGATGGATTGGCGGTGCCCGAGGCGCTGACAAGCGGCAATCACGAAGTGATTCGACGCTGGCGTCTTAAGCAGTCGCTCGGACGAACCTGGCAAAGAAGGCCGGAACTTATTAACAACCTAGCTCTGACTGACGAGCAAGAATCACTTCTTGCCGAGTATGTCCGCGAAGTGCGTGACAGCGTTAAGTAGAGTTTTCAGTTTATCCTAGGTAAGGAAAGACAATGAGCAAGATTATTCAGCAGCTTGAACAAGAGCAACTGCGTACCGACATCCCGGCTTTTGCCCAGGGCGACACTGTACGTGTTCAAGTTCGTGTTAAAGAAGGTGGTAAAGAGCGTCTGCAGGCTTTCGAAGGCATCGTTATTGCCAAGCGTAACCGCGGTCTGCACTCTGCTTTCACCGTTCGCAAGATCTCCAACGGCGAAGGTGTTGAGCGTGTATTCCAGACTCACTCTCCGCTGATCCACAGTGTAGAACTGAAGCGTCGTGGTGATGTTCGCCGCGCCAAACTGTACTACCTGCGCAACCTGTCCGGCAAAGCTGCTCGTATCAAAGAGAAGCTCAACTAATTCGATTCGAATTGGTGTCGGTATGTCGGCAAATAGCTCGACAGGTAGTGAAAAGGCTCGCCAATGGCGAGCCTTTTTTGTATCCGTCTATTGGCTATCTGGGAGCCGTTACTGGATGACCCGAACTACCGAGTTGTCTCGCCCGAAGGGGCCTGGCACATAGTCATCCGCTGCCCAGTCATTCTCGTAGAGGGTTTCCCCTGCCGGGGTGATGAGCTGGTAGCAATATTCGAAGTAACCCGGGCCGTCGGTCGGCAGATTGAGGGTGGCTTTGAACTCGCCGCTCTTCATGCGCTTCAGCTCGACCGGTTGCCACTGGGTGAACTCGCCGATCAGCATCACCTGTTCCGCCCCTGCTGCTGCCTCTTTCTCTACGGCAAAGGTCACCTTGACCTCGGGCTTGGACTTTAAAAACTGTTTGATCAGTGGCATGACGCCTCCTTGTCTGTGAGTTAAAAATGGCTCCTGTCTATTTTTATACCACCATATGACAAAGATGTTGATAAGGCAGATCAAGTCGGCAAGGCAAAATAGCGTTGCAGCAAACTGTGGGTAAAGTCGATCTTGAGATAGAAGCCGCGGGGCAGGGTCATGATGGGTTGACCATCGCGGCCGATGGCGCGAGTCAGCGCCTTGTTGTTGGCCGCCTTGGGCCGCAGTTGCATCACCTGGCCGTGGCGTGCGCTGATCTGCTCCACTTCTCCCAGCACTATCATGTCCATTAGCTCCTCCCAGTCCTGACGCAGTAGCCGATCTTCCTCTTCATTCGGGCTCCACATCAGCGGCATGCCGACTCGCCGCTCGCCAACCGGGATCTCGCGACTGCCTTCCACCGGGATCCAGAGCACCCGGGAGAGCTTGTTGCGTACGTTGGACTCCTCCCAGCGCTGGCCGCTGACGCCGATCAGCGGGGCGACGCAGACGAAGGTGGTCTCCAGCGGTTTGCCTTGAGGATCCACGGGGATCGTCTTGAGTTCGATCCCCAGCTCCGGGAAGTCCTGCTCCGGCTTGCTCCCTGCGCTGGCTCCCAGTTGCAGCTCGATCAACTGACCGACCCACCCCTTGTCACGGCGCAGGTCTTTGGGCACCGCAACACCAGCCTCGGCGGCCAGCTGCGCCAGCGTGAAGCCGGCCATGGCATAGGCGCGGCTCAATAACTCCTGCTCGGATTGGGGATTGCTTGGCATAGTTGGCTCCATCTTGCTCGCCATATTCTAACAGGGGAGGATCCCGAGAAGGATCGCTGTTTTTATAACCGATCCTGAGTGGATAAGATCAAATGCAGAGAATTTGGGGGCTATCAGTTCATCATTATGATTTTAAAGGATTTTGTCTGTTTTATCGAGCAGTAAGCCAGGTCTGCTTTGACCTCGAAATAGTTGTCCAAGGGTTTGTGCATGATGTTACACACAGTTATCCACAGAAATCTTGGATAAGTGGATGAAAGTGATTGGAGTCGCTGATATGTTACAAAAAATTGTGAATGCCACCCCATTTTTACAGGGTAAACGGGGTAGATATTGTGCCACTCCTGTGGATAATTTCGCCGCGGTGGATCTTTGAGCAGTTGAACTTGTTCACAATCCGGATCATGGATCTGACTCTTGGGGGAACATGGATCTAGATCCAGTTGTCTTATCTCAAGTTTATAAAAAATAATGATTTTTTATATTTCATGTCGCGTGGTGATACGGAGGGGCACTTTTCGCGTACAGTTAAAAAGTACTGTATATACCCGTTTGCTAACAGCTTTATGCACAGCCTGGGTGGGCAACTTGGGGGCGCGGATCCTTGGATTTGTTTATAAGTATGTTTGAAATCGAAAGTTATTCATGAAACAGGGGATTCACTCCTTGTTTGCTGCCACGGAGTGAATGTGGAACAATCTCCTTATAGATTCAGCCTTTATAAGGTGATCACGTGATTGATGGCGACGGATTTCGTCCCAATGTCGGTATCGTGATCTGTAACCGTGAAGGACAAGTGTTGTGGGCTAAACGCTATGGGCAGCACTCCTGGCAGTTTCCGCAGGGGGGGGTTGATGATGGTGAAACGCCAGAGCAGGCCATGTATCGAGAGCTGTATGAGGAGATTGGCCTCAAGCCCGAAGATGTGACCATCATGGCCACCAGTCGTAACTGGCTAAAGTACCGTTTACCCAAACGTCTTGTCCGCTGGGACAGTTCACCGGTCTGTATTGGCCAAAAACAAAAATGGTTCCTGTTACAGCTGAATTCGGGCAAGGAGTCGCGGATCCAGTTCGGTTGTCATGGCCATCCCGAATTTGACGACTGGCGCTGGGTCAGCTTCTGGTATCCGGTGCGTCAGGTCGTCTCGTTCAAGCGGGAGGTTTACCGCCGGGTCATGAAAGAGTTTGCCCCGCTGGCGATGCCAGTGCCGGTAGTGCAGGTCAACAAGAAGGATGGGCGGCGCAACCGCGCCCGTTAAGGAGCACAGATTAGTTGTTAACGGAACTGAGACGTATCGTCGAGAGCATGGCCGAGGCCAATACCCTCGAGCAGGCCTTGCAGGCATTGGTGAGCCAGACCCGGCACGCCATGGCAGTGGACTGCTGCTCCGTCTATGTCTCGGAACCCGAGGTGCGCCGCTATCGCCTGGCGGCTACCGACGGCTTGGCCCCGTCCGCGGTCGGCAAGGTGACCCTGCCCTACGAGCAGGGTATCGTTGGTCTGGTGGGTCAGCGGGAAGAACTGATCAACCTGGCTGATGCCCCCGCGCACCCCAGTTTCAAATTCCTGCCCGATGTTGCCGAAGAGGCGTTCCGCTCCTTCCTCGGCGCTCCCATCATGCATCAGCGTCAGGTAGTCGGCATTCTGGTGGTGCAGCAGAAGGAGAGCCGCCGCTTCGATGAGGGGGAAGAGTCCTTCATGGTCACCCTGGCGGCCCAGCTGGCGGCGCGGATCGCCCAGGCGCAAGCCAAGGGGTGGTTGCAGAAGACCGACTGGAGCAAGCCGCTGCGTGGTATTGCCGGTGCCAGCGGCATCGCCATGGCCAAGGCTTGGGTGTGGCGGCCCCGGAAGGCGCTCTCGTCCATTACCCCGCGCAAGGATGAAGACCATGCCAGCCAGCTGGCACGGCTGGAGCTGGCGGTTGAGGAGGTGCGGCACGACTTGGAGAGTCTGGCGCTGCGTTTTCGCGAGAGCTACAGCCAGGATTCGGTGGCGATTTTCGATATCTACCTCCATCTGCTGAACGATCCCGGCTACATCAAGCCGATTCGCAACAAGGTGAGCAAGGAGCACTGGACTGCGGTCTCTGCGGTCAAGCTCATCAGTGATCGCTTGATCGAGCAGTTCAAGGGGATGAAGGATCCCTACTTGCAGGAGCGCTCCACCGACGTGAAGGATATTGCCCAGCGGCTGATCAGCCGACTGGTGCAGAATGAACCGGAACATATCTCCATCGGCGAGCCGGTGGTGCTGGTCGCCGACGAGGTGACAGCCACCATTCTGGCGGAAGTGCCCCGCGAGTATCTGACCGGGGTGGTCTCGCTCAAGGGGGGAACTAACTCCCATGCGGCCATTCTGGCCCGCGCCATGGGGGTCGCCGCCATCATGGGGGTCGATCTGCCCCTCGGCGACATCGGCGGTCGCATGCTGGTTGTCGATGGTTACAGCGGCGATCTCTTCATCGAACCCAATCAGGTGATTCTGACTGAGTATCGTCAGCTGCTGAGCGAAGAGCGGGCGCTCGATACCTTGGTGCGCAGTGTCGACAACCTGCCATCCGAAACCGCCGACGGCACCAAGGTCTCCCTGTTGCTCAACGCCGGTCTCAGCGCCGATACCGAGATCTCCCTCAACCAGCTGGCGGACGGGGTCGGTCTCTATCGCACCGAGATCCCCTTTATGCTGCAGGAGAGCTTCCCCTCAGAGTGGGAGCAGACAGCCCGTTATCGCGGCATTCTGGAGACCTACCGCAACCGGCCGGTCTGCATGCGGACGCTGGATGTGGGCGGCGACAAGCCGTTACCCTATTTCCCCATCGTCGAGGAAAACCCCTTCCTTGGCTGGCGGGGGATCCGGATCACCCTGGATCACCCCGAACTGTTTCTGGTGCAGCTCAAGGCGATGCTGCGGGCCAGCGAAGGGCTGGACAATCTGGCCATCATGCTGCCGATGATCAGCAGCGTCAGCGAAATCAAGGCCTCCCGTCGCCTGCTGGATCAGGCGTGGCGGGAAGTGTCGGAAGAGGCAGCCAGCCGTGATGCGGTGATCCGCTACCCCAGCCTCGGGGTGATGATCGAGGTGCCCTCAGCCCTCTTTATCTTGCCGGAGATGGCGCCGCTCATCGATTTCTGGTCGGTGGGCAGTAACGACCTGACCCAGTACCTGCTGGCGGTAGATCGCAACAATTCCCGGGTTGCCAACATCTATGATGCCTTCCATCCTGCGGTGATCCGCGCCCTGCAACAGCTGGTTGATGCCTCCCATCGCTACCAGAAGCCGGTGTCGGTGTGTGGCGAGCTGGCCGGTGATCCGGTAGGTGTATTGCTGCTGCTGGCCATGGGCTATCGCCGCTTCAGTATGAACACCCACAACATCGCCCGGATCAAGTACGTGCTGCGTCAATCCACCCTGAGCGAGTTGACCGAACTGATGGCCGATGGCCTCAAACATGACAATCCCCACGTGCTGCGCGGCCTGTTTGCTCGCTATCTGGAGGAGCATGGTTTGGGCGGTTTGCTGCGAGCCGGTCATAAATCGAAATAGAGTGATTGATAATCATGCCTTGTCCCTGCTGACGAATGATCGGAAAATGCGGCTTTTATTTTGACTGGGGCCGCATATGCAGCACGATGGATATTGGGTTTTCTCGCAGATTGATCCCGTAGCATTCAGTTTGGGACCACTATCGGTACGCTGGTATGGTCTCATGTACCTGTTCGGTTTCGCATTTGCCATGTGGCTTGCCGGCCGTCGCGCCGATGCACCGAACAGCGGCTGGACCCGCAACGAGGTATCGGATCTGCTGTTCTACGGTTTCCTCGGGGTGATCCTCGGTGGCCGTGTCGGTTACGTGCTGTTCTACAACTTCGATCTCTTCCTCGCGGATCCCACCTATCTGTTCAAGATTTGGACCGGCGGTATGTCGTTCCACGGTGGGCTGATCGGGGTGATCACCGCGATGATCTGGTTTGCCCACAAGACCAAGCGCCACTTCTTCACCGTGGCCGATTTTGTGGCACCGCTCATTCCGTTTGGTCTCGGCGTCGGCCGGATCGGCAACTTCCTCAACGGCGAGCTGTGGGGCCGGGTCACCGATGTGCCCTGGGCCATCATCTTCCCGGAGGCCGGCCCCGAGCCGCGTCATCCCTCCCAGCTTTACCAGTTCGCCCTGGAAGGGGTGGTGCTGTTCATCATCCTCAACCTGTTCTGGCGCAAGAATCCGCCGCGCGGCGCCATCTCCGGCATGTTCCTGCTGTTCTACGGCCTGTTCCGCTTCCTGGTGGAGTTTGTGCGCCAGCCGGACAGCCAGCTCGGTCTCTACTTCCAGGAGATCAGCATGGGCCAGATCCTCTCCACCCCGATGATTATCGCCGGTGCCCTGATGATTTGGGCTGCCTACAAGCGTCCGCAGTTGTTCGGTAATGCCATGAAGGAGGCGAAATAATGCGAGCTTATCTCGACCTGATGCAGAAAATTCTCGATGAGGGCACCGTCAAGTCAGACCGTACCGGCACCGGTACTGTCTCCCTGTTCGGCCATCAGATGCGCTTCAATCTGGCGGAGGGGTTCCCGCTGGTGACCACCAAGAAGTGCCACCTGCGCTCCATCATTCACGAGCTGCTCTGGTTCCTCAATGGCGATACCAATACCGCCTATCTGAAGGAAAACGGCGTCAGCATCTGGGATGAGTGGGCCGACGAGAATGGCGATCTGGGGCCGGTTTACGGTGCTCAGTGGCGCTCCTGGCCTGCCGCTGACGGGTCTGTCATCGACCAGATCCAGAAGGCGGTGGATGACATCAAGCACAACCCGGATTCGCGCCGCATCATAGTCTCCGCCTGGAACGTGGGTGAACTTGACAAGATGGCGCTGGCTCCCTGCCACGCCTTCTTCCAGTTCTATGTGGCGGACGGCAAGCTCTCCTGCCAGCTCTACCAGCGCAGTTGCGATGTGTTCCTCGGCCTGCCGTTCAACATCGCCAGCTACGCCCTGCTGACCCACATGATGGCCCAGCAGTGCAATCTGGAAGTGGGTGACTTCGTCTGGACTGGCGGTGATGTGCACCTCTACTCCAACCACATGGAGCAGACAGCTCTGCAGCTCTCCCGCGAGCCGCGCCCGCTGCCGACCCTGGTGATCAAGCGCAAACCTGACTCCATCTTCGACTACAAGTTCGAGGATTTCGAGATCGAGGGTTATGACCCCCATCCCGGCATCAAGGCGCCCGTCGCCATCTGATAGCAAGGCGCCTCAGGGCGCCTTTTTTATGCAGTTAAATAATTGAAAATTCATTTTATTGATTAATAAGACGGTAGCCAGAGACGAGGAAAAACCTGCTTATAGCAGGTATGTTCTATTTTGCCTTCGGTTTTTTCGTTGTATTGAGCAGCAAGAAACGATTTTCCATTGGTTGTTGCAAGGGATAGACTCAAACCAAAGCAATACGGTGGAAAATTTAACCATGAGTGACGTAATCAAAAAGTTCCTGAAGCTGGAGGCCGCCTCCGGAATTATTCTGATCATGGCTGCCATGCTGGCAATGATTTTAGCCAATACCGCGCTGGCTGGCGGGTATCAGGCGTTTCTCGATACGCCGGTGCAGGTGCGCATCGCGGCCCTCGACATTAACAAGCCGCTGCTGCTCTGGATCAACGATGGCTTTATGGCGATCTTCTTCCTGCTGGTTGGTCTGGAAGTGAAGCGTGAAATGCTGGAAGGGGCGCTCTCGACCCGGGTTCAGGCGACTTTCCCGGCTATTGCGGCGGTGGGCGGCATGCTGGCTCCGGCCTTGATCTACGCCTTTTTCAACTATTCGGATGAAGTGGCGCGCGCTGGCTGGGCGATCCCGGCTGCGACCGATATCGCCTTTGCCCTCGGGGTGATGGCGCTGCTTGGCAAGCGGGTGCCGGTGAGCCTGAAAGTATTCCTGCTGGCGCTGGCCATCATGGATGACCTGGGTGTCATCATCATCATCGCGCTCTTCTATACCCAGCAGCTGTCGCTTGAGGCGCTGGCCATCGGTATTCTGGCAACCCTCACTCTGCTTTGGATGAATCGCCGTGGTGAAGACAGGATCAGCTTCTACATGTTGATTGGTCTGGTGCTCTGGGTTGCGGTGCTCAAGTCTGGCGTCCATGCGACCCTGGCGGGTGTAGTGGTGGGCTTTATGGTTCCGCTTAACGGCAAGCGTTACGCCTCGCCGCTCAAGTATCTGGAGCATCAACTGCACCCCTGGAGTGCCTATCTGATCCTGCCGCTGTTTGCCTTTGCCAACGCCGGGGTATCGCTGGAAGGGATTGGTCTCTCCTCCCTGCTGAGTCCGGTGCCTATGGGGATCATGCTGGGGCTGTTTATCGGCAAGCCGCTCGGGGTGTTCACCATCAGCTGGCTGTCGGTCAAGCTGGGCATCGCCCAGTTGCCGCCCGGGGTCAACTTCAAGCAGATTTTTGCGGTCAGCATCCTCTGTGGCATCGGATTCACCATGTCGATGTTTATCGCGTCTCTCGCCTTCGAGCACGGTGGGCTGGATTACGGCAGCTACTCTCGCCTCGGGATCCTGGTGGGTTCCACCATGGCGGCGGTAGTCGGCTATCTGGCCTTGCGCATGGCCCTTCCCAAGGGTGAAGGGGAACAGAGTACGGAGGGACTATGAAGCTGCATACAGGGTTGTTGATGCTGTTGTTGAGCCCCGCGGCATGGGCCGGCGGGCTGGAGGATTGCAAGCAGGACGCCACTTCGGCGAACTGCTCTGCCTATCTCAACGGGGTGGTAGACAGCGCCCTGCTGCTGGGGGACAAGCAGGCCAAGGCGCGCTTTGGCGAAACCTTCTCCGAGCGGGCGTTGAGCAGCCGGGCTGGCGAGATGGTCAAGCGTTCCAACAAGCGTTATTGCGCTGACCGGATGCCGGACAAGGCACGCCTCAAGGCCAGTCTGATGGAGCAGTTTGGCGCGAACAAGGTTGACTCGGTCAGCGACATGTATGACATTCTGGCGGTTGAACTCAGCTGCTACCGGAGTCCGCGTCAAGCGGGAACCCCATCGGATGTCACACCTTAACTACAACCATCTCTACTATTTCTGGATGACTCAGAAGAAGGGCTCCGTTACCCAGGCAGCGGAAGCCCTTTTTTTGACCCCGCAAACCGTCACCGGTCAGATCAAGCTGCTGGAGCAGCGCCTCGGGGGCAAGCTGCTCAAACGCAAGGGGCGCTCTCTTGAGGCGACCGAGCTGGGCCAGCTGGTGTTTCGCTATGCCGACAAGATGTTCAGCCTCTCCTACGAGATGCTTGATATCGTCAACTACCGCAAGGAGAGCCAGATCCTGTTCGACGTCGGCATCGCCGATGCCCTCTCCAAGCGCCTTGCCAGCCGCGTGCTGCTCTCTGTCATCCCCAATGATGGTTCCATCCATCTGCGCTGTTTCGAATCGACCCACGAACTGCTGCTGGAGCAGCTGAGCGAACATAAGCTCGATATGATCCTCTCCGACTGTCCGGTGGACTCCAGCCAGCATGCGGGGCTGCTCTCCAAGCGGTTGGGCGGCTGTGGCGTCAGCTTCTTCTGCAAGGCGCCATTGCCCGAAAAGCCCTTTCCCGCCTGTCTGGAGGAGCGCAAGCTGCTGATACCCGGTCGTCGTACCGCCATGGGGCGTCAGCTGACCCAGTGGTTCGAGCAGCAGGGGGTCTCCCCCAGCATTCTTGGCGAGTTTGATGATGCCGCCTTGATGAAGGCGTTTGGCTTCTTCAATCAGGGCATCTTCATGGCTCCTACTATCTATCGGGAGGAGATCCTTGAGGGGGAGGGGGTGATGCTGATCGGGGAAACCCAGGATCTGATGGAGGAGTATTACGTCATCTTCGCCGAGCGGATGATCCAGCATCCGGCGGTGAAGCGGGTCTGCGAGAGCGATTTTACCTTTCTCTTTTCCGGCCAGGAGAACTTCTCCGCTATCCAGCCGGCCACCCTGTCGTTTTAAAACGACCCGTCACCACGTATCATCGGCGATCAGTGGTAGAGGAGAGATGTGATGCAACTTGAAGAGATGGAAGCCAATGCGAGTAAAGCGGTGGCCTTGCTCAAGGCGCTGGCCAACGAGCGGCGGCTGTTTATTCTGTGCCAGTTGCTGGAGCGCGAACTGTCAGTGGGGGAGCTCAACGAGCGATTGGGATTGAGTCAGTCGGCCTTGTCACAGCATCTTGCGCTGCTGCGGCGGGATGAGCTGGTGACGACGCGTAAAGAGGCCCAGACGGTCTACTATTCACTGCGCAGCCATGAGGTGCGTGAAATGATCAGTTTGCTGCATCGACTTTATTGCAGCGCAGATAAATAAAAAACCGGCACTAAGGCCGGTTTTTTCAGCTTTGATCAGCAGAAGCTGATTAAGCCATAGCTTTGATCTGGGCAGACAGGCGGCTCTTGTGACGAGCAGCTTTGTTCTTGTGGATCAGGCCTTTGGTCGCCATACGATCCATGATCGGCTGAGCAACAGCGAAAGCGGCAGTCGCAGCAGCTTTGTCGCCAGAGGCGATAGCAGCAATGACTTTCTTCAGGTAGGTACGGGTCATGGAACGACGGCTGGCGTTGTGCTGACGGCGTTTTTCTGACTGAAGAGCGCGCTTCTTAGCAGATTTGATGTTAGCCAAGGTAAAACTCCTAAAACTGTCTTAGCGAGTGTATTGAAAAGGCCCGGAAATATGCCCTTCCAACCACATATTGTCAAATGATTTGTGCAAATAAACACCGCCTCCCGGTGGTGTGTCAGTAGGGAGACGGTTAAACTGTCGGCCGATTCTAGCAGCATTCTTTTCATTCTGACAGTTCCAGAGGCCTCGTCTTGAGTAAGAAATTGATCAAATCCGGCATGATAGTGTCCGGAATGACGCTGGCATCCCGCGTAATGGGCTTGGTTCGCGATGTGGTCATCGCAAATCTGCTCGGTGCCGGGGTGGCCGCCGACGTCTTCTTTTTTGCCAATCGCATTCCCAACTTTCTGCGTCGCCTGTTCGCCGAAGGTGCCTTCAACCAGGCCTTTGTTCCCGTGATGACGGAGTACAAGAAAAATGGCGACGAGGGGGAAGTGCGTGAATTGCTGGCGGCGGTTGCGGGCACGCTGGGGGGGATAGTAACTGTGGTCACCCTGCTCGGGGTGCTGGGGTCTGGTGTGCTGACCGCGCTGTTTGGCTGGGGCTGGTTCTGGGACTGGCTGCACGGCGGCCCTGCGGCCGAGAAGTTCGAGCTCGCCAGTCTGATGCTCAAGATCACCTTCCCTTACCTCTGGTTTATCACCTTTACCGCCATGGCGGGGGCCATCCTCAATACCTTCGGCCGCTTTGCGGTCTCGTCGTTTACGCCGGTGTTTCTCAACATCACCATGATTGCGGCGGCCTGGTGGATTGCGCCGCTGATGGACAAACCTGAGATCTCGCTGGCGATTGGTGTCTTTTTGGGCGGTTTGGTGCAGTTTCTGTTCCAGTACCCCTTTTTGCGCCAAATCAACATGCTGGTATGGCCCAAGTGGGGATGGAATCACCCTGGGGTGGTGAAGATCCGCACCCTGATGATCCCCGCCCTGTTCGGGGTATCGGTCAGCCAGATCAACCTGTTGGTCAATACCATGCTGGCTTCTTTCCTCGCGACCGGTGCCATCAGTTACCTCTACTACTCGGATCGCCTGCTGGAGTTCCCCCTCGGGCTGTTTGCGGTGGCCATCAGTACCGTGATCCTGCCTGCGCTGGCGAAAAAGCATGTGGATGCCGATCCGGCGGACTTCTCCCGCACCATGGATTGGGGCGTGCGGATGGTGATGCTGCTCGGCCTGCCCGCCATGATAGGCATTGCGGTGATGCGCGAGCCCATTTTGCGAGTGCTGTTCATGCGCGGCGAGTTCGGCCTGCATGAAGTGAGCATGTCGAGCGCCAGCCTGCTGGCCTCCACTACCGGTCTGCTCTCCCTGATGTTGATCAAGGTGCTGGCACCCGGTTATTACGCCCGTCAGGACACCAAAACGCCGGTGCGGATCGGGGTGATGTCGATGATTGCCAACATGGTTTGCAACCTCATTTTCATCTACCCGCTCGGTTACGTGGGGTTGGCGCTCTCGACCGCCTGCTCGGGCACTCTGAATGCGGCCTTGCTGTTCAAGGGGTTGTACCAGCAGAGCGTCTATCGTCCCTCCCGCCATACTGGCGTGTTCTGCCTCAAGTTGCTGGTTGCCAGCGTGCTGATGGGGGGCGTGCTCGCCTATCTGTCGCCAGATTTGGCCCAGTGGGGCGCATGGAGCATGGGCAAGGCCAGTTTGCAGCTGACCATGCTGCTGTCGCTGGGGGCTGCGGTCTATGCCGTGGTGTTGCTGCTGCTGGGCATTCGGCCGCGTCACCTTAAATCGGGGCAGCAGTAGCCGTGATCCTGCGGCGCCATGGGGATAGTGCCTCATGGCGCAGCAGGGGGCGTGATTGGGCCCGGATAGTTGAAATCAGGCTATGAGGGCTGACCCTGCCTGTTGCCTGATATATAATCCGCCGATTTCCATGGCAGCAACGCACAAGGCACTGATGGAGCTTATTCGCGGCATTCACAATCTCAAGCCCCGTCACCGGGGATGTGTATTAACCATTGGCAACTTTGATGGGGTTCATCAGGGTCACCATGCGGTATTGGCACGTCTCAAGGAGAAAGCGGCCCAGCTGGGATTGCCCGCCTGCGTCATGCTGTTTGAGCCGCAGCCGCTGGAGCTGTTTGCCGGTAGCGAGGCGCCGGCGCGCCTGAGCCGCTTGCGCGAGAAGTATGAAGCGCTCAAGGGTCTGCAGATCGACCGCATGCTCTGCGTGCGCTTCAGCCACCGCTTTGCCGAGCAGGCGGCCTCGACCTTCATCGAGCAGTTGCTGGTGGAGAAGCTCGGGGTGCGCTACCTGGTGGTCGGCGACGATTTTCGCTTCGGCAAGGGGCGGGAAGGGGACTTCCACCTGCTGGAGGAGGCGGGCCATCGCTTCGGCTTCGAGGTGATCAGTACCCAGAGCTTCCAGCTCGAACGGCAGCGGGTCAGCAGCACACTAGTACGTGAGGCCTTGAAAGCGGGCAGGATGGCGGAGGTGGAGCTGATGCTTGGCCGTCCCTACACCATCAGCGGCCGGGTGGCCCACGGCGACAAGCTGGGGCGCACCATAGGTTTTCCCACTGCCAATCTGGCCCTCAAGCGTCAGGTGATCCCGGTCGGTGGCGTGTTTGCGGTGGAAGTGATATGTTCCGGCAAGACCTTCCCCGGTGTAGCCAATGTGGGTGTACGGCCGACCTTGAGCGGTACACAAGCCAGATTGGAAGTACATCTATTTGATTTTTCTGGTGATCTATATGGTCAGCAGGTCAAGGTGCTGCTTCGCCACAAGCTGCGCGAAGAGCAGAAGTTTGCCTCTTTCACTGCCTTGAAAGAGCAGATCGAACGAGATGCCCTGGCGGCCCGAGCCTGGTTCGGGCTGCCACAATTCAATTTACCCAGCACTCTTTTAGAAAAGAAGGGAACCCAGGACTGATGAGCGACTATAAACACACCCTGAATCTTCCGGAAACCGAGTTTCCGATGCGTGGCGATCTGGCCAAGCGCGAACCCAACATGCTGAAACGTTGGTACGATCAGGATCTCTACGGCGCTATTCGCCGCGCCAAAGCGGGCAAGCCTTCTTTCATTCTGCATGATGGCCCCCCCTATGCGAACGGCAACATTCACATCGGTCACTCGGTCAACAAGATCCTCAAAGACATCATCATCAAGTTCAAGGGCCTCTCCGGTTTCGATTCCCCCTATGTGCCGGGTTGGGATTGCCACGGTCTGCCTATCGAACTGAAAGTGGAAGGCATGGTCGGCAAGCCGGGCGAGAAGGTTTCCGCTGCCGAATTCCGCGCCGAGTGCCGCAAATACGCCAAGACCCAGATCGAAGCGCAGAAGACCGACTTCATCCGTCTGGGTGTGCTGGGCGACTGGGAACACCCCTACCTGACCATGGATTTTGGCACCGAAGCCAACATCATCCGCTCCATGGCCAAGATCGTTGAAAACGGCCACCTGCACAAAGGCTCCAAGCCGGTGCACTGGTGTACCGATTGCGGCTCCGCCTTGGCTGAAGCCGAAGTGGAGTACTACGACAAAAACTCCCCCTCCATCGATGTGCGCTTCAAGGCCGTTGACGAGGCCGCCGTTGCCGCCAAGTTTGACTGCGCCGAAGGCCACACCGGCAAAGGCACACTCTCTGCCGTGATCTGGACCACTACCCCGTGGACCCTGCCGGCCAACCGCGCCATCGCCATGCACGCCGATCTGGATTACGCACTGGTGCAGGTTGAAGGTGAGCACCCCGAGCGTCTGATCCTGGCCGCAGAGCTGGTCAAGGATGTGATGGACCGCGCCGGTATCGAGAAATTCCACAATCTGGGCTATGCCAAGGGTGCCGCGCTCGAGCTGCTGCGCTTCAACCACCCCTTCTACAGCTTCGATGTGCCTGTAGTACTGGGTGATCACGTTACCCTGGATGCCGGTACCGGTGCCGTTCACACCGCACCTGGCCACGGTCAGGAAGACTTCGTGGTCGGTCAGAAGTACGGTCTGGAAGTGGCCAACCCGGTTGGCAGCAACGGTGTTTACCTGCCGGATACCGAACTGTTTGCCGGTCAGCATGTGTTCAAGGCCAACGCCTCCGTTATCGAAGTGCTGACCGAGCGCGGCGCCCTGCTGCATCACAAGGTGTTCAACCACTCCTATCCGCACTGCTGGCGTCACAAGACCCCGATCATCTTCCGTGCTACTCCACAGTGGTTCATCAGCATGGAGCAGAAGGGTCTGCGCAAGCGCGCGCTGGAAGAGATCGAGCGCATCGAGAAGGACGGCATTGCCCAGCAAGGCCAGAGCGGCTGGGTACCGGCCTGGGGTAAAAACCGTATTCAGGCGATGGTCGAGAACCGTCCTGACTGGTGTATCTCCCGTCAGCGTACTTGGGGTGTGCCCATCTCCCTGTTCGTCCACAAAGAGACCCAGGAACTGCACCCGGAATCCGTGCGCCTGATGGAAGAGGTGGCCAAGCGGGTCGAGCAGTCCGGCATTCAGGCATGGTGGGATCTGGACAAGGTCGAGCTGCTGGGTGCCGATGCCGACATGTACGACAAGGTGCCTGACACTCTGGATGTCTGGTTTGACTCCGGTTCTACCCACGCCTCCGTGGTCGATGCCCGTCCCGAGTTCAACGGCAAGCCAGCCGACATGTATCTGGAAGGTTCTGACCAGCACCGTGGCTGGTTTATGTCCTCCCTGATGATCGGCGTGGCCATGAAAGACAAGGCTCCCTACAACCAGGTGCTGACTCACGGCTTCACCGTGGATGGTCAGGGTCGCAAGATGTCCAAGTCCATCGGCAACGTGGTCAGCCCGCAAGACGTAATGAACAAGCTGGGTGCCGATATCCTGCGTCTGTGGGTAGCGAGCACTGACTACACCGGCGAGATGACTGTCTCCGACGAGATCCTCAAGCGTTCTGCCGATGCTTATCGTCGTATTCGCAATACTGCCCGCTTCCTGCTGGCCAACCTGAACGGCTTCAATCCGGCGACCGACATGGTGGCACCTGCCGACATGGTGGTGGTGGATCGCTGGGCTGTGGGTCGTGCCAAAGCGGTACAGGCCGAGATCATGGCAGCGTTCGATGAGTACAACTTCCACGGTGTGACACAGAAGCTGATGCAGTTCTGCTCCATCGAGATGGGCTCCTTCTATCTGGACGTCATCAAGGATCGTCAGTACACCGCCAAAGCTGACAGCTTGGCCCGTCGCTCCTGCCAGACCGCCCTCTATCACATCGCCGAGGCCATGGTGCGCTGGATGGCGCCGATCATGAGCTTCACCGCTGATGAAATCTGGGCCCTGCTGCCGGGTGAGCGCGGCGAGTTCGTCTTCACCGAAGAGTGGTACGACGGCCTGTTCGGGCTGGAAGCGGGTGAAACCCTCAACGACGAGTTCTGGGCCGAGATCCTCACCGTGCGCGGTGAAGTGAACAAGGCGCTGGAAGTGGCTCGTGGTGAGAAGCGCATCGGCGGCTCCCTGCAGGCCGAGCTGACCCTGTTCGCCAAGCCGGAGCTGGCTGCACGCCTGAATGCCCTGGCTGATGAGCTGCGCTTCGTGCTGCTCACCTCCAAAGCCAAGGTTGTGGCGGCTGACACTGCGCCGGAAGGCTCTGTGGCGACCGAGCGTGATGACCTGTGGCTGAGCGTGGCCCAGTCTGCTGCCGCCAAGTGCGACCGCTGCTGGCACCATGTAGAAGATGTGGGCACCATCGCGGGTCACGAAGAGATCTGTGGTCGCTGTGTGACCAACGTTGAGGGTGACGGCGAAACTCGTCAATTTGCCTGATGAACATGACTCAACATAAAAGCGGCCTGCGTTGGCTGTGGCTGGCAGTGCTGGCCTTTGTACTGGACCAGGCGAGCAAGCTCGCCGTGGTCAAGTTGCTGCCATTTGGTTACCCGGGGGTGGAGATCACCCCCTTCTTCAATCTGGTTCACGTCTACAACAAGGGTGCCGCATTCAGCTTCCTGGCTGATCAGGGGGGCTGGCAGCGCTGGTTCTTCGCGGTGCTGGCTTTTGCCATTTGTGGATTGCTGATCCACTGGCTACGCAAGCAGTCGGTGGCCCAGCGTTGGAGCGGTATCGCCTACTCACTCATCATCGGCGGCGCCCTCGGCAACGTCTTTGATCGACTGGTGTTGGGCCATGTGGTCGATTTTCTCGACTTCTACTGGCAGCGTGCGCATTGGCCGGCATTCAATCTGGCCGACAGCTTTATCTTTATCGGGGCCGCCATGATTGTGCTGGACGGTTTCCGTGGTGAGAAAAAGGAGCAGGCATGAGCCAGCAGATCACCGCTAACAGCAGCGTGCTGTTCCACTTCTCCATCAAGCTGGAAGATGGTTCGGTGGCCGACAGCACGGCGCTGCACGGCAAACCGGCCCGCCTGCGGATGGGCGATGGCAGCCTGACCCCCACCTTCGAGCAATGCCTGTTGGGGCTGAGCGAAGGGGAGAGCAAGAGTTTTACGCTGGCGCCGGAAGAGGCCTTTGGTCTCTCCAATCCCGACAACATCTACCATCTCGACCGGGCCAAATTTGGCGCCGATGTGGAGCCAAAAGTCGGCACCATCATCCTGTTCGATCAGCCTAACGGCAGCGAGCTGCCGGGCATCATCCGGGCGGTAGCCGGGATGTCGGTGACGGTCGATTTCAACCATCCGCTGGCCGGTCATACCGTCACCTTCGAGGTGGAGATCCTGGGCGTTGATGATGAGGAGAAGGTGCATTAATGGATATTCTGCTCGCTAACCCTCGCGGTTTTTGCGCCGGTGTCGATCGCGCCATCAGTATTGTCGAGAGCGCGCTGGAGAAGTTCGGTGCCCCCATCTATGTCCGCCATGAAGTGGTGCATAACCGGTATGTGGTGAACAAGTTGAAAGATGCGGGCGCTGTCTTCGTCGAGGAGCTGGACGAGGTGCCGGACGACAGCATCGTCATCTTCTCTGCTCACGGCGTGGCCAAGACAGTGCGCGAGATGGCAAAGTCCCGCGCCCTCAAGGTATTTGATGCCACCTGTCCGCTGGTGACCAAGGTTCATATGGAAGTCCATCGAGCCAGCCGCAAGGGCTCCGAGGCGGTGCTCATCGGCCACGCCGGTCACCCCGAGGTGATCGGGACCATGGGGCAGTACGAGAATCGCGAAGGCGGCATGTATCTGGTGGAGACGCCGGAAGATGTCGCCAAGCTCAAGGTGAAGAATCCGGATGACCTTTGCTTTGTCACCCAGACCACCCTGAGCGTGGATGAGACCTCTGACGTCATCGATGCGCTGCGCAAGCACTTCCCCAAGATCCAGGGGCCGCGCAAGGACGATATCTGCTACGCCACCCAGAACCGTCAGGATGCGGTGCGGGAGATAGCAGGGCTGGTGGACGCCATGTTGGTGGTGGGGTCTCGCAACTCCTCCAACTCCAACCGTCTGCGCGAGCTGGCCGAGAAGGTGGGCGCCAGAGCCTATCTTATCGACGATGCGTCGATGATTGAGGCGAGCTGGCTGGAAGGGGTGAAGGCGATCGGCGTCACCGCTGGCGCATCCGCCCCCGAGGTGCTGGTGCAAAACGTGATCGCCCGCCTGCGGGATCTGGGAGGCAAGGTGGTCGCCGAGCATCCTGGCCGTGAAGAGAACGTAGTCTTTGAGGTTCCTCCCGAACTTAGAATAATTTGAGTGCAGCCAGGAAGGCTTAAGAATAAAGTGTGTTGATAATGACGCCGGGTTTGTTCAAGAGACAGGCTCGGCGTTAAACTTATGAAGCAGTCTGTCACCAAGGATGGGATATGATTGGATACTTTCGTGGCTTTTCTCTTATTGAGTTGATGATTGTCATCGCCATCGTGGCGATTCTTGGCACCATCGCTTATCCCGCCTATCAGCAATATGTGCTGACCAGTCATCGTGTCGAAGCCAAGAGCATGCTGCTCAATGCGGCCAATCGGCAAGAAACCTATTTTATGGATTTCAATCAGTATGCATCCTCTGCTGCTGCTCTTGGTATCAGTAGTGCATCTGAGAATGGTCTGTATCAATTATCCATTGCCGTATCAGGCAACACCTACACCTTGTCAGCCAGTGCTGGCGCGACGACAGCCCAAGCCAAAGATACCGATTGCACAGTGTTTTCCATTAATCAGTTGGGCGTCAAAAGTGCTTCTGGTGCAGCTAGCAATAGCTGTTGGGAATAGTCATGGCCATTCATGTTTCATCACATGAGAGGGGATTCAGCCTGTTGGAGGTGATGATCACCGCAGTCATCCTGTCGCTGGGGCTGCTTGGTCTGGTTGCTTTGCAAACCCATTCAAAATTTGCCAGTTATGAAGCTCGCCAGCGCACTATTGCCAGCTGGCTGGCTAACGATATGGTCGAACGAGTACGGATAAATCGCGATAGCTGGACCGCATCCGGTGCAGTGACCGTTAATCTTGCTGCCAACTTGCCACGTCCGACATGCGCCGCCGCAGATGGCACAATCAGCGCGTGCAGTGCTGCAGATTTACGTAACGCCGACCTTCACTACTGGCAACAAGCCCTGCTTGGGGCCAGTGTGTCGGGGGCGGCATCTTCCTTGAATTCACCGATAGGCTGCGTGGTGCGGCGGGCCAATAATGTATTGGCTGTCGGAATATTCTGGGCTGGCAAGCAAGAGATATCTGATGGGGGGGCTGCTGCCGCCGCAGCAACGCTGATCAATGAGTGTCAACTCTCGACAGCAAATAATCTTTCGAGGCGCCAGTTTATTCTGACGACGACTTTATGAATTCTCGCGGTTTCACGCTGGTAGAGTGGCTGGTCGCTATGCTGCTCGGTCTATTTTTGTTGGCGGGGGTATTCACAGTTTTTGTGATGTCTCGCTCCAGCTCTGAAGATGCCTTTGATCAAAGTGAATTACAGGAAAATGGTCGATTGGCCATTCGACTGATTAGCCAGGATATCAAATGGGCTGGCTTTTTTGGAGCTTATACCGGTCAGTCAACGCAAGTTGGCCCCTCTCTGACCCTCAGTGCTGGTAGCATTGTTCCTGCCAGTAGCGATTGTCTGGATGAGCGTTCTGTCGGTAGTTTGCCATCAAATGCTGGTCCCATCAGGGGGCTATGGGTAAGCCGGGTATCAACCACCAAAGGATTGGCTGGATTCGCTTGTATTCTCGCTGCTGATCGGGTGGCAAACTCGGATGTTATCAGTATCAAGCGATTGGTAGGGCGTTCTATACCCGCATCAGAGGGATTGGATACAAACCGCTTTTATATGGCAACCAATAGTCAGGAGGCGAGAGTCATCAAGGGAAGCGAAACCAGACCACTCTTTGGTGCCAATAATGAGAGCCAGATCTGGGAATACCAGCACTACATTTATTACCTGTCACAAGAAGATGGTATTCCTGTTTTACGCAAGCGCTATTTGACCGTCAATGGTGGTTCTTCTCTGATTGGTGGCGCCATGGCGGAAGGGGTTGAACATATGATACTGATGTTCGGTATTGATGATTCAGTGATCCCCGATGGGCATATCGATAGATATCTTTCAGCTGATCAGATGGCTGCTCAGAGTTGGAATGAAGGTCGGGTATTGGGGGTGCGGTTATTTTTATTAATTAGAGCGGCGAAAGAGTCTGCACGTTACAAAAATAATAACACCTATCAACTTGGCAATCTGCCCCCGATAAAAGGCAATGGCGATGGCTATCGCCGCCTATTGCTGGAAAGCAGCATCGCATTGCGTAACCCGCAAATTGTTACTCGGAGTGGCACATGAGATCGTTTCAACAACAGCAAGGGATTGCACTGATAGTCGCACTGGTTATTCTGGTTCCTTTGACTTTGATTGCGGTAGTCGTCATGCAATCCAGTGGTATGAGTCTGAAGATGGCGGGTTCTAGTGCCAGTTTGCAACGGGCAGAGCACGAAGTTGAAGGTACTCTGGAGTCTGCATTGAGCGATACTTCTCTCTCAACACAAATTGCAACGCAGGCAATTGGTGCTTCGGCGGCAATAGGCACTACCACTCCTGCTACTACCCTGACAGTCAATACAGAAAGTGTATGCAAACGAAAATTTGAAGCCAGTAGCCAGAATGTAACACCAGCTTGTCGCTATGCTGACGCCACTACCTCGAGTGCGTATGGCAAAATCAATAGTCAGATGACCTTTACTGCCGGGGTCGAACAGCCCCTGTTAAGTGCCAATTAGGGAGCCAGTAATGAACATAAGGAACTGTTTATTAACAAGCTTGCTGGTATTGTGTAGCGGAATATCCGGCACATCTTTAGCGGTAGGGACTGGCTATTCTGATGATACCGAGTTGTTTATTTATGACTTTGCCAAAGCCGGGGATTTTCGGCCAAAGGTTCTATTTATATTCGATAACTCAGGCAGTATGGGCGAAACAACTTTGCTAGGAAAGGAAGAGTATGACCCTGAATTTCCTTATCCAAGGTTGGCATATGATGATGGGAGTAACAGTTTTCTCTATTACTCAACAAATGGAACTCCCCCTCAAACGTTAGATAGTAACAATACCAGACGGTTTTCAACGAGTAAAAATGCTTGTGCCACATCTCGGGAGCCTCTTAACCAAATTGGACTATTTTCATCTGTCTATTGGAATTATGAGGTATCTGGTTCGGGCAAAAACAGAAAAGGGGAGTGGAAACCATTAAAAAACTATGCATCCAACACAACCAATATAGTGGATTGTCAACAGGATATTTCAGCAAAAAATGTTGATAACAGCGGTTTTACAGGTTCGTATCAGTCTGTCTCTGGAGCAACCAAGGGTTATCCAGTAAATAGGTCTAACAATACTAACATTAGTATTCCATGGGTTGATAGTGCTACACCTGTCGCCCCGAATACGGGTGGGGCAGAAGTGCTGACCATATATACCGCCAACTATTTGCGTTGGTATCATGCACCTTCCACTATTACTACATCGAGACTAAATGTAGCCAAACAGGCGCTGAGGGAGTTGGTTCGCTCTACGCCAGCGGTAGACTTTGGCCTTGCGGTGTTTAACCAAAATGATGGTAACGGCAGTACCAATAAAAATGGTGGTCGTATCATTAGGCACATCATGGGTAATGACGCCATCTTGGCTGGCGGTAAAACCGGCGCTCAGGATCTTATTGATAAATCAAATAGTCTGGCGGCGGAGACATGGACGCCTTTGTGCGAAACCTTGTATGAGGCCTACCGTTATTTTGGCGGGCTTGATATCTACTTTGGTGATGATGATGCGAGTCGCAATCCTCAGCGAGACCCTAATGCCGAAATTCCTACAGCTAATAAGTATAAGTCTCCATATGATAAGTGCTCTAATAATGGCTATGTCATTTATATGACTGATGGTGCTCCAACGTATGATGCTGCTGCGGATAGTTTGGTAGCGGGATTGCTCAATAGCTCAAAAGATCCTAATAAGCCTAGTTATAGTGACACGGTCGGTTATGGGACGGGAAAAGATAAAAGTTACCTTGCTGCACTTGCTGGTTATATGAAAAACAATGATGTCAATACATCTGCTGCTGGTAAGCAGACGGTCACTACCTTTACCGTTGGGTTTGGTGATGATGCAATTAAGGGGGCAGGTGTACTATTGGCTGAAACTGCCCGTCGCGGTGGCGGAAAATATTATCCAGCAACTGATGCTACCCAACTTAACGAAGCGTTAAAGTCATCATTGCTGGCTATTTTGAAAATGAATACCTCGCTGGTCTCTCCCGCCATTGCCACCAATAACTTTGACCGAACTCGCAGCCTTAATAATATCTACTACGCCATGTTTGAACCGGGAGCTGGCCCGCGATGGAAGGGAAATTTGAAAAAGCTGGTGCTGGCACCTGAGAAAGGTTACGTGGTAGACAGTACTCTATATGAAGATGAGAATGGAGAACCTCAGATAGGATTACCTGCGATTTCCAGTGACGGAACAATTCTTGAGTCAGCAAAAACCTATTGGTCATCCACCACTGATGGTAACAAGGTTGCCGAGGGTGGGGTACAGGAGATGCTGGCAGCTAAAACCAATCGCAATCTTTATGTTATTCCTCCTTCCACTAATACATTAACTCCCTTTAGCAAGTCTGCTCTTGAGGGCATTGCTGGCGGGGCGACGCAGCTACGCACCGTCATGAAGCTGGATAGTGCTGATAGCATGGATGACCTGCTTAATTGGACCAAGGGGATTGATGCATTTGATGAGAATCAAGATGGTGATAGAACAGATAATCGGGAGTATATTCTTGGTGACCCGTTGCATTCACGGCCATTAGTGATCAACTACGGTTGTACAAAGTCGACAGGACAGACTACATGTACACCTGACTTGCGCATTGTGATGGGAAGTAATGCCGGCTTCTTGCATATGTTTAAAGACAGCGTCACCACCGTTGATGAAAGCTGGGCGGCCATGCCTTATCAATTTATCGCCAATCAAAAAGCGCTGCGAGAAAACCTGGATTCATCGGTTCATCTATATGGGGTAGATTCATCGCCCACTGTGCTGGTCAATGAGCAAGTCAAAGATGGTCATGTCAAGTCGTCACAAGGTGATAAGGTGTGGTTATTTACCGGGTTGCGTGGCGGTGGCAAGGCCTATTATGCCTTGAATATATCAGACCCCGACTCTCCCACGCTTATGTGGCGACTGGATAAAAACAGCGCCGGTTTCAGCAAACTGGGCGAGACCTGGTCGATCCCCGAGGTTGCGTTTATTCCCGGTTATTACACAGAAACCGCTGGTAAAAAAACCTATAAACCTGTCCTGATATTCTCTGGAGGTTATGATCAGGCCAAGAGCTATTTGGGCCAGGGGGCTGAAGACAGTGAAGGGGTGGGTATTTATATCGTGGATGCTGAGGCCGGCACGCTGTTGTTCAGCTTTACCCCGGATGCGGCCAGTGCAACCAACAAACAAGTTGCAGGCATGGTTTATAGCATGCCTGGCTCTGTCTCCGTGCTGGATAGTGATGGAGATGGTATTTCAGACCGAATCTATGCAGGAGATACCGGTGGCCAGATCTGGCGCATCGACATGAAGGAGACAGAAAAATCCAAATGGACGGCCATCAAATTTGCCAGTTTGGGTAATGCCCATTTAAGTGAGGGTGATAAGAAACTGGCAGACGACCGTCGCTTCTTTACTCAGCCCGTATTGGTGCGCACCATCAATAAAGGTTGGAAGTATGATGGGACAAATTATCTTTACAGCGAGCGTCCGTTTGATGCCGTATTGATAGGCAGTGGTGATAGAAACCGCCCCTCCTCGGAGGCGACAACCCAAAATGTGTATGTGATGCTACGTGACTACAATGTTAATCCAACCTTGTTTGGGGCAACGTCTGAACCAGCGGTGCCATCAAGTATCACACTGAACGATCTCTACGATGTGACCAGCGATCCCTTTACGGGTTTGAATGAAGAGCAGATTGTAAACACCACCAAGGCGTTGACCAGCAAGTTGGGATGGAAATTCTGGCTCAATGAAAGTGGTGAAAAATCAATGGGGGCTGGTTTAGTGTTGCAAGGCAAGCTCTATTTCACCTCCTTCTTGCCTCAGGTACAGGACTTCCAACAATGTACGATTCAATCGATCGGTGCCATGCGCCAATATATGATTGATATGCACTATGGCACTTCTTTCAAATATGTACTGGATAGCAACAATCAGGAAGTTATTCAGCGTTACGTAGAGGTGCAAAATAAGGTTGCTGATGATCTGGTTATTCATGGTGGGGATGATGGCCGGATCAGGATTATAGGTGGTGCTCCGGGCAAGGAGGTCATCCTCAAAGATGATGGGAAGGGAGAGCCTGAGCGCTGTACCGGTGAAGGAGAATGCTCACAAGGTGCGGAAGAGGCAAAAATGGATATGTCTCCCAAGAAAATCTATCTCTATGAAGGAGAACAGGGATGAAACGCATGCTGCTCTGGTGTGTGGGCTTACCCTTGTTGGTTAATGCTCAAACGGAAGACATAAAATGTTATGTCACTCTGGAAGGTGGCGTGCAGATGGTGTTGCAGCAACCGGTTGCTGATACGAGCAAGGCAAATCTGGTCAGGGTATTTAAACAGAAAGGTTATGAGATTGATGGGGTGGTGCATCTTGTCACAGAGGTAATCGAGTGTGTTCCTTTGGCGGCTAACTTTTCGCTGGCTGATGCAAAAAAACAAGATGAAATCCAACCCAGATAACGTTGGTTATTGAGTAGGGTAAAGGGGCTAAGAACAACTCAGCCCCTTTTTTTCGCTTCTGCTTCTGCCGGATGGGGAAACGATGATATCGACTCGGGGTACTTGGTCGATACAAAACCGGAGTGTCATGTTCGTGCCAATCGCAGTGCCATCTGGACTAAATCGCACAAATTGTCGATTGGCCGTCACGGTATGTTTTTCAAGAAAGGGTTCTGTTGCTGATAACAAGATATCGCCACTTGCAATATCGAATTGGCGATCCTGATTGGTGTCGATAAAGACAAGCATGCGCTGGGCGCCGGTTTGATTTGCGAGTACACAGCCTTCTTTTGTGGAGTTTCTGACAGGCATGGCAAGACATGCTGTGACGGGTTGCTGCTGTGTGATGGCTTGCCGTTGGCCGAAGATCAGGTGGTCCTGCAGGTTTCTTGTGTAGATGTCGCTGTCGGTAGATGTCAGCAGATTTGCCAATGACGGCAGTCCCAAGGTCAGCAGGATGGTTGTCAGGCTTGCAGATATTAAGAACTCAAGCAGGGTAAATCCATTTCGTGCCATAGCGTATGAGTCCTTGTTCAAAGGAGACTCTAAGTATAGCTATTGGATTGAAATGGATCCTTTTGTGCTCGTGTGTGCTTCGCGGTAGTTAATGCTGGTCATGGACATACAGCACCACTTGCCTGGCTATGGGCACGCCCGGCAGGCATAACTTCAATCTGAACGCCCTTTTCGCCGCTTACACAGAGTGAAAAGATGACCTCGCTGTCAGACGTAATGGTGCCATCTGGGGTGAAGCGCAGCGCCTGTGCATCTGCAGAAATGGCCAGTTCTGCAGGAAACTCGGGACTTGCCGTCAGAGTTGTTTCGCTGCCATTGAGCTTCTGATCGCTATTAGTATCGATAAAAGCGATCTGCCGGGTCGCTCCATTTTGATTGGCAGTAACGCACTCTTCTACAGAATTATTGATAGTGGTCAGGCAGAGAGTAACCGTTTGCTGGTTAGAGATAGCCTGTTGTCTGGCATAGTTTAAGTGGTTTAGCAGGCTCTTTTCCTGGGTCGCCAAATTATTGCTGCCAAGCAGGTTAGAGAGGGAAGGAATACCAATCCCCAACAGAATGACGCCCAGCGCAATGGCTATCATCAACTCCATCAGGGTAAATCCAGCGTTTTTCATATCTGCGAAGGCCTGTCGTTCCGTGACTATCTACAGCTTATCCTTCTCACTGGTTGCTGTCACACGGTTACGCCTGTCTTGAACTGGCAGATTGCCCCCCTTTTCTTTATCATTCCCCATCATTTTCGAATTCAAGATGCATCGCCATGGCAAAAGCCCTCTCTCTGATGCTTGCCCAGTTGAATCTGACGGTAGGCGCCATCGAAGATAACACTGACAAAGTGCTCGCTGCGGCGGCTCAGGCCGAGCAGCAAGGTGCCGATCTGCTGGTCTGCTCCGAGCTGGCCCTGACCGGTTATCCACCGGAAGATCTGCTGCTGCGCGCCGATCTGATGATGCGGGTCGATGCCGCGTTGGCTCGTGTTGCCAAATGGCAGGGCAACTGTGCCATTTTGGTGGGTCACCCTTGGCGTGAAGGTGAGGCTCTTTATAACGCAGCCTCCCTCTATGAGCGAGGCAAGTTGATTGCCCGTTACTTCAAGCAGGACCTGCCCAACTACGGGGTATTCGACGAGAAGCGCTACTTCACCGCCGCGGCCGAGACTTGTGTGGTTCCCTTCCGTGGTCACAATCTGGGCCTGCTCATCTGCGAAGACCTGTGGCAGCCTGGCCCGGCGCTGGCCGCCAAGGCTGCGGGGGCCGAGCTGCTGCTCACCATCAACGCCTCGCCCTATGATCAGGAAAAACCTTGGATCCGCCGCGAGCTGATGGCCGAGCGCTGCGATCAGACCGGTCTGCCGCTGGTCTACCTCAATCAGGTCTGCGGTCAGGACGAGCTGATTTTCGACGGCTGCTCCAAGGTGTTCAGCAGCCAGGGTGAGTTGACCCACAAGCTGGCTCCGTTTGCCGAAGAGCTGATGCTGGTACGTTTTGCTGATGGCCAGCCAGTGAAGGAGCGGGAGCCCGCTGCGCCGCTGGAGCCGTTGGCCGAGACCTATCAGGCGCTGGTGCTGGCAGTGCGCGACTACGTTACCAAGAACGGTTTCCACGGTGCTGTGCTGGGTCTATCCGGCGGCATCGACTCGGCACTGACGTTGGCCATTGCGGCCGATGCCATCGGTGCCGACAAGGTGCAGGCTGTGATGATGCCGTTCCGCTACACCGCCCAGATGAGCGTGGAGGATGCCAAGGAGCAGGCCGAGCGGATGGGGGTTGAGTTCAACATCATCTCCATCGAGCCGATGTTCGAAGGGTTTATGGCCCAGCTGGCGCCGCTGTTTGAAGGCACCGCTCGTGATACTACCGAAGAGAACCTGCAGGCGCGCTGCCGCGGCGTGCTGCTGATGGCACTCTCCAACAAGCGGCGTCGCATCGTGCTGACCACCGGCAACAAGAGCGAGATGGCGGTCGGTTATGCCACGCTGTACGGTGACATGGCGGGCGGTTTCGATGTGCTGAAAGATGTGCCCAAGACGCTGGTATTCAAGTTGTGCGAATATCGCAACTCGGTCGACTACGTGATCCCACAGCGGGTTATCGACCGTCCTCCTTCAGCGGAGCTGGCACCGGATCAGGTGGATCAGGACAGCCTGCCGCCATACGACATCTTGGATGCCATCCTCAAGCGTTACGTGGAAGAGGATGCCTCGGTCGCCGACATGGTGGCTGAAGGGTTCGAGGAAGCGGTGGTGCGCAAGGTGATCCGCTTGGTGGATCTCAACGAATACAAGCGCCGTCAGGCGGCGGTCGGGCCCCGCATTACGGCTCGCAACTTTGGTAAGGATCGCCGTTACCCCATTACATCCGGGTTCGGCAAACAGAACTGGTAAGGAGTCACCATGAAGAAGATTGAAGCCATCATCAAACCGTTCAAGCTGGACGATGTGCGCGAGGCCCTGGCCGAGATCGGCATCAACGGCATGACCGTATCCGAAGTCAAAGGCTTCGGCCGCCAGAAGGGCCATACCGAGCTCTATCGCGGCGCCGAATATATGGTCGACTTCCTGCCGAAAGTGAAGGTGGAGCTGGTGGTGCAGGATGAGGATCTCGATGCCTGTCTGGAAGCGATCCAGAACACCGCTCGTACTGGCAAGATTGGTGATGGCAAGATCTTCGTCTGCGAGGTGGAGCGTGTCATTCGTATCCGTACCGGCGAAGAGAACGAAGACGCGATCTGACCTTGGCTATCTCTTTACCTGACCAGAGGTGTGAAGCACGGCCTCATTTGATGGGGTGGATGCGTTTTGTGGTCGTGGCCAGCCTGTTGGCGGGCCTGACTGCTTGCAGTACCCGTCCACCGGCTCAGCCGGAGAATCTGTGCCAGATCTTTCGCGAGAAGCCTGACTGGCACAAGGCCGCGCTCAAGATGAACGAGAAGTGGGGGACGCCTATCCACGTGATCATGGCCATGATGTATCAGGAGTCCTCGTACGTACATGATGCCCAGCCGCCGATGCAGTATTTCCTCTTCATCCCGACCGGGCGGGCCAGTTCGGCTTATGGTTATGCTCAGGTCAAAGATGAAACCTGGGCTGATTACCAGCGGGAAACCGGCAACAGCTGGAGTGACCGTGATGACTTTGCCGACGCCATCGATTTTATGGGTTGGTACACTAACAAAGCTCAGCGGCTCAATGGCACCTCCAAGTGGGATGCCTATGGCCAGTACCTCAACTATCACGAAGGGTGGGGTGGCTACCGGCGTGGCAGCTATCGCAGCAAGGGGTGGTTGATGAAGACCTCTCGCAAGGTGGAAGCTCGCGCCCAGCGCTACGGCGCCCAGTACCGTCAATGCAAGGATCAGCTCTCCCGCGGGGGCTGGTTCTGGTAACCAAATCAGGAGTCAGAAATGCCGTTATTGGACAGTTTTACCGTTGACCACACCCGTATGGAAGCGCCAGCGGTGCGTGTGGCCAAGACCATGCAGACCCCGAACAAGGACACCATTACCGTGTTCGACCTGCGTTTCTGCGTACCGAATCAGGAGATCCTCTCCGAGCGCGGTATCCATACGCTGGAGCACCTGTTCGCCGGTTTTATGCGTGATCACCTGAACGGCAATGGTGTGGAGATCATCGATATCTCCCCCATGGGTTGCCGTACCGGTTTCTACATGAGCCTGATCGGTGCGCCTGACGAAGCCCGTGTTGGCGCAGCCTGGCAGGCAGCCATGAGCGATGTGCTGACCGTGCAGGATCAGGCCAAGATCCCCGAGCTGAACGAGTATCAGTGCGGCACCTACAGCATGCATTCGCTGGAAGAGGCGCACGCCATCGCCCGTCATGTGCTGGAGCGCGGTATCGGCGTCAACCACAACGATGAGTTGGCTCTGCCGGAAGAGAAACTGAAGAGTCTGTGAGGCTGATGAGCTATCGCTCATCTGATAACCTCTTCAGGGAATCTTAAAAGAGCCGGTCAGCCATGCTGACCGGCTCTTTTTTATCTCGCCCGACCGCCATAGTGGAGATGGCTTGCTCACCTTGCCGACTCTGATTAGGATGGTTTTTGAACCGAATCCGTTGGCGGAGGTGTGACGATGAAAGGGATATTGCTGCGTTGGCTGGCCCGTTACGACGCGTGGTGCGAGGAGTGGGGGCTCACCCAGGAGAACCGGCGCTGCTGCACGCCGGTTCGTTATGATGATGATTCAACCAAAAAGCGAGCTTGCGCAGAAGAGGCTGAGCTCAATCAAAATTGCGGGTCACGGCACCGGTAACACTGTTGTACTCGAAGCCGAGGCCGTTTAGATAATCCGAGCTGGTTTGGAAGCGGTTGATTGAGTCGCGCAGGATATAGCGGCAGTTAAGATGCTCTTCGCCATTCGCATCAATCGCTCCTGTGGAGACAACATCAGTTAAGTAATCCGCTTTACTATCAATCACCGGGCCAAAATGTACCGCTTCTACGCTGTAGTCGCTATCCATCATGTCTTCAAACAGAAAGCGGCAATCAGCTCCGCTGCTAACGGATATGTAATCGGACTGGCCTGTTATATACATTTCATCCAGTCCTTTTTGACCTTGGTCTTCATCAGAACCAACAGGCCAGCCATACATATTGATATCCATATTTTTCACGCCAAAGCTGCTCAGATTGTAGAGCGCGATCGCTTGTCCCTGAACTTTGACAGCCCAGCCTGCATGAGCCAGCTGAACTGCACTGGCAAAGCTGCCTGCGGTCGCCGAGACCGTGCTTTTCAGGGCATCATCCTTGATATTGATAAAGCGGGGCAGGGCGGTGACGGCCAGGATCCCCAGCACTATGATCACCAGCACCAGTTCAATCAGGGTAAAGCCGTTGTTTCTGTTGTTCATCATGTTCAATGACCCATTTAAATACCGCAAACAGGTGTAAGTGATATGCAGCTGATAGATACCCATTGCCATCTCGACTTTCCGGTGTTCGACCAGGACAGGGAGGCACTGCTGGCCCGTAGTCGGGCATTGGGGGTGACGGAGTATATCATTCCTGCCATCGCAGAAGATAACTGGACTCGTGTGATGGCACTGGCAGATCAGCATGACGGCCTCTTTTATGGTCTGGGCGTTCATCCTTGGTATGCCGGTGAACAGCGGGAGGGGGTGATGGAGCGGTTGCGAACGCTGGTAATGAACCAGCCTGCCGGGCTGGTGGCCATAGGCGAGTGTGGGCTGGACCTCCGTTCTCACGTGCCGCAGGAGGGGCAGCTTGCGCTGTTTGAGGCTCAGATCCGGCTGGCTGCAGATGCCGGGCTCCCCCTGATGATCCACTCGGTGCGCGCCAATGACACTGTGGCCAAGCTTTTGCGCCGCTTCAAGCCGCCTCGTGGCGGGGTGATCCATGCTTTCAGCGGTTCGTTGCAGCAGGCGGAGGCCTTCTGGCAACTGGGCTTTCGACTCGGGGTGGGCGGGGTAATCAGTTTTGAACGGGCGAACAAGACGCGAGAGGTATTTCGGGCCATGCCGCTCGAGGCCCTGGTGCTGGAAACCGATTCGCCCGATATGCCCTTACAAGGTGAGCAAGGCACCCGGAATACCCCGGAAGCGCTGCCGAAAATAGCGGAAATATTGATGACCTTGCGGGAGGAATCATCGGTGGATGTTACCAAGGTGTTATTTGAAACTGCCCGGCATATTTTCCATCACGACCAATAGCCATGAAACAAATTCGCAACACCTGATTTAGTTGTCAGGAAAAAAAATGAGCGTAAAAATCGTTTGCTGTCTAATTTTGTGACACTTGGACATTTTGATAACGATAAAATGTGACCAGCATTCTATTTTATCGGACTTTAATTAGTATAATGCGCTCCCCTTGATTAGTTGGGTTTGATAACAACTCGCTAACAAGCCAGGTGCTACTAGAGGAAGATAATAATGAATTTGTTCATGGGTCTGGTAGGGATGGCGACGCTCGTCCTTATCGCGGTGCTGTTCTCCAGCAATCGCAAGGCAATCAACGTGCGTACCGTTGTCGGTGCGTTCGCAATTCAAGCCGGTCTGGGGGCGTTTGTTCTCTATGTTCCGGTTGGTCGCGATATCCTGGTCGGCGTGTCCGACGCGGTATCCAGCGTGATCAGCTACGGCCAGAACGGGATCGACTTCCTGTTTGGCGGTCTGGTCAGCAACAAGATGTTTGAAGTGTTCGGTGGCGGCGGCTTTGTCTTTGCCTTCCGTGTTCTGCCGGTCATCATCTTCTTCTCTTCCCTGATTGCAGTGCTCTACTACCTGGGCATCATGCAGATGGTCATCAAGTTGCTGGGCGGCGGTCTGCAGAAAGTACTGGGTACTTCCCGCACCGAATCCCTGTCTGCAACTGCCAACATCTTCGTCGGTCAGACCGAAGCGCCGCTGGTGGTTCGTCCTTACATCGCCAAGATGACTGACTCCGAGCTGTTCGCCGTCATGTGTGGTGGTCTGGCTTCAGTTGCCGGTTCCGTACTGGCCGGTTACGCCTCCATGGGCGTGAAGATGGAGTACCTGATCGCTGCCTCCTTCATGGCTGCACCGGGTGGTCTGCTGTTCGCCAAGCTGCTGGTTCCCGAAACCGAGACCCCGAACTACGACGAAAGTTCTGCCGATGCCGAGCTGGATGACAAGCCTGCCAACGTCATTGACGCTGCAGCTGCTGGCGCCTCTGCCGGTATGCAACTGGCCCTGAACGTCGGCGCCATGCTGCTGGCCTTCATCGGTCTGATCGCCATGATCAACGGCATCTTCTCCGGTGTGGGTGGCTGGTTCGGTTATCCGCAACTCTCTCTGGAACTGCTGCTGGGCTGGATCTTCTCCCCGCTGGCCTTCCTGATCGGTGTGCCCTGGAATGAAGCAGTGGTTGCCGGTTCCTTCATCGGTCAGAAGCTGGTAGTGAACGAGTTCGTGGCTTACCTGAACTTCGCTCCGTACCTGAAAGACGAAGTGCTGATCAACGGTGTGGCCATGTCCGATCACACCAAGGCGATCATCTCCTTCGCGCTGTGTGGTTTTGCCAACCTCTCCTCTGTTGCCATCCTGCTGGGTGGTCTGGGGTCCATGGCGCCGAACCGCCGCGGCACCATTGCACGCTTTGGTCTGAAAGCCGTACTTGCAGGCTCTCTGTCCAACCTGATGTCTGCAACCATCGCAGGCTTCTTCCTGGCACTGTCCGGCATGTAATCGCCGCCTGACTGACAGGGTATAAACACGAACGCCACGGCATCTGCCGTGGCGTTCGCGTATGGAGCGGTGACAACCGTTTTCCTATCTAAACTAATAATAAAATGAGTCAAATCGGAGGTTATATGAATGAAGTGCTACTGGCGATGGTGGCCGGCTTTATAGTTGGTTTGTTGTTTTCTTTCCTCAAATTGCCGATCCCGGCGCCTCCCGTTTTGTCCGGGGTAATGGGGATCGTCGGGGTCTATCTGGGGGGATTGGCCTACTCCTGGATCCTGACCCGTTTCTTTTCGTAAGGCTTTTTTAGACCTGGATTTGCCAGATGTGAGGTACCTCTGAAATTGGCAAATCCGGCTTGCAAACAGGGGGTATCTCGGCTGAAATAGGCGTTGCCAGCAGGGTGCTGGCAATGACTAATACTCGATGAAATCGGGTGTTGGCGGTCAAATGGAATTGATTGGGAAGTCGGGTCAGATGTTGTCGGCCTTTCTCAAGTCTTCATGGAACCAAGTCCGCACTTTTGTAAGAAAGTGACAGGGCTCTTGCCTTATTTACAGTCGCAGTGCCTGCAGGGTGTTTTGAATAGCATCCCGATAGTGCCGGTGCCTTCGCACTGTAATTCCATTCCCGTATAGCTGGGGATTACTGCCTGTGCATCCATCGCTGGATGGTATGGTGGTGCCCGGTTATCTGGATTAAATCGAGACTTTGGAGAACAGAATGACTGATCTGAAAGTGGCCGCTCAGCGTGCCCTGAACCTGATGGACCTGACCACCCTGAACGATGACGACACCGATCAGAAGGTGATCGACCTGTGCCATAAGGCCAAGTCACCGGCTGGCCTGACTGCCGCCGTCTGCATCTACCCCCGTTTTATCCCTATCGCTCGCAAGACCCTGCGTGAGATCGGCGCTGCCGACGTACGCATTGCGACCGTGACCAACTTCCCGCACGGCAACGACGACATCGAGATCGCCGTGGCCGAGACCCGTGCCGCTGTCGCCTACGGTGCTGATGAAGTGGACGTGGTGTTCCCGTACCGCGCCTTCATGGCTGGCAATGAACAGATCGGTTTTGATCTGGTCAAAGCCTGTAAAGAGGCCTGCGGTGCCAACGTGCTGCTGAAAGTGATCATCGAAACCGGCGAGCTGAAAGAAGAGGCGCTGATCCGTCGCGCTTCCGAGATCTGTATCGATGCCGGTGCCGACTTCATCAAGACCTCCACCGGCAAGGTGCCGGTCAATGCGACCCCGGAAGCGGCACGTATCATGATGGAAGTGATCAAGGCCAAGAATCCGAAAGTCGGCTTCAAGCCTGCCGGTGGCGTGAAAGATGCCGCCGTTGCCGGTCAGTATCTGGCCATGGCCGAAGAGATCCTCGGCAACGACTGGGTATCTGCCCGTACCTTCCGCTTTGGTGCATCCAGCCTGCTGGCCAGTCTGCTGGCCACTCTGGGGCATGGCGACAAGCCGGCCAACACCAGCGGTTACTAATAGGTTGATGAGAGGGCGGACTGCTGTCCGCCCTGTTAGCCCCCACCATGCGGTGTGCGGGCAAGGATTCAGGCTTGTGTAACGCCAGCAATGGCGGAGGGAATGAAAGATGTTTTTGCCTCAAGAAATTATTCGCAAGAAGCGCAACGGTGAAGCGCTCAGTACCCAAGAAATTCAATTCTTCGTTCAGGGCATTACCAACAACACCATCGGTGAGGGGCAGATTGCCGCGCTGGCGATGGCGGTCTACTTCAAAGACATGACCATGGATGAGCGGGTTGCCCTGACCTGCGCCATGCGCGACTCCGGCATGGTGCTGACCTGGGATCACCTCAATCTGGGTGGCCCGATTGTCGACAAACACTCCACCGGTGGTGTGGGTGATGTTGTCTCCCTGATGCTTGGCCCGATGGTCGCCGCCTGCGGCGGTTTCGTGCCGATGATCTCCGGCCGTGGCCTGGGCCACACCGGCGGCACCCTCGACAAACTGGATGCCATTCCCGGCTACCAGACCTCGGTCGACAACGACCGTTTCCTGAAAGTGGTGAAAGAGGCGGGTGTCGCCATCATCGGCCAGACCGGCGATCTGGCCCCCGCTGACAAGCGTATCTATGCAGTACGGGACATCACCGCCACCGTTGAATCCATCGCGATGATCACCGGCTCCATCCTCTCCAAGAAGCTCGCCTCCGGGCTGGAAGCGCTGGTGATGGATGTGAAAGTGGGCTCCGGCGCCTTTATGCCGACTTTTGAAGCCTCCGAAGAGCTGGCCAAGAGCATTGTGGCCGTGGCCAACGGTGCCGGTTGCCGCACCTCTGCGCTTTTGACCGATATGAACCAGGTGCTGGCCTCCAGCGCCGGTAACGCGGTGGAAGTACGTGAAGCGGTGCGTTACCTGACCGGTGAATACCGCAACCCGCGGATCCACGAAGTGACCATGGCGCTGTGCGCCGAGATGCTGATCTCCGCCGGTCTTGCCAGCGACGAGCGCGATGCCCGCACCAAGCTGCAGGCGGTGCTGGATAACGGCAAGGCGGCCGAGATCTTCGGTCGCATGGTGACTGGTCTCGGTGGCCCGGCCGATTTCATGGAGCGTTACGACGCTTACCTGCCCAAAGCCGCCATCGTGCGCCCGGTCTTCGCGGCCAACAGCGGTTTCGTGACCGCCATGGATACCCGCGAGCTGGGGCTGGCCGTGGTAGCGATGGGCGGTGGTCGCCGCGCTGCCGGTGACAAACTTGATTATGCGGTCGGTCTGACCGACTTTATCCGCCTGGGTCAAAGTGTTGATGCTGACAAGCCGATCGCGATGATCCACGCTCAGACTGAAGAGCAATATGCTCAGGCTGCCAGCATGGTGCAGGCGGCTGTCCGGATTGGTGGCGAGCGGCCGGAGGCACTGCCTGAAGTGTACCGCCGTATCACCCTGGCCGATTTGTAACAAGGGGAAGACCCATGAAACGTACCTTTATTCTGATGATGGACTCTTTTGGTATTGGCGCAGCTGCCGACGCCGAGAAGTTCGGAGATGTGGGCGCCAACACCCTTGGCCATATCGCCAAGGCGTGTGCGGCAGGTGACATTGAAGGCCGTGGTGCCCTCAATCTGCCCAACCTCAACAAGCTGGGTCTGGGCCACGCTTGCGAGCAGGCCTCCGGCTACTTCCCGGAAGGGCTGAAGAAAGATATCGATGTGGTCGGTGCCTACGGCTTTGCTCAGGAGCTCTCCTCCGGCAAGGATACCCCGTCCGGTCACTGGGAGATCGCCGGTGTACCCGTGCTGTTCGAGTGGGGCTACTTCAAGGATCACCACAACAGCTTCCCGCAGGAGCTGCTGGACGCCATCGTCGAGAAGGCTGGTCTGCCTGGCTATCTGGGCAACTGCCACGCTTCCGGTACCCAGGTGCTGGACGATCTGGGCGAAGAGCACATGAAGACCGGCAAGCCGATCCTCTACACCTCTGCCGACTCCGTGTTCCAGATTGCCTGCCACGAAGAGACCTACGGCCTCGAGAAGCTCTATGAGCTGTGCCACATCGTGCGCGAGTTGCTGGAGCCCTACAACATCGGCCGCGTGATTGCGCGTCCGTTCGTAGGTACTGGCAAGGGCAACTTCAAGCGTACCGGCAACCGTCACGACTACTCAGTGCTGCCGCCGGCGCCGACCGTGCTGGATTACATGAAAGATGCGGGCGGTCAGGTGGTCTCCATCGGCAAGATTGCCGACATCTATGCCCAGCAGGGCATCACCAAGCAGGTGAAAGGGACCGGTCTGACCGAGCTGTGGGATCGCACGCTGGAAGAGGTGAAAGCGGCCGGTGACAACACCATCGTCTTCACCAACTTTGTGGACTTCGACTCCTCCTACGGCCACCGCCGTGATGTTGCCGGTTATGCCGGTGCGCTGGAGTATTTCGATTCCCGCCTGCCGGAGCTGTTTGATCTGCTGCAAGATGGCGACGTGGTGGTGCTGACTGCCGACCACGGCTGCGACCCGACCTGGGGGGGTACCGACCACACCCGCGAATACATTCCGGTGCTGTTCTTCGGCAAGCCGGTCAAGGCCGGCTCCGTCGGTCGTCGCGAGACCTTTGCCGATATCGGCCAGAGCATCGCGGCTTACCATGGCCTGCCGAAACTGGCGTACGGTACCAGCTTCCTGTAATTTACCCGCCCGCCACTTCGGCGGCGGGCAATTTATAAAACAATAAAACTCAACCTAGTGTGAAGGAATCAAGAGAATGGCAACTCCTCATATCAATGCGAAAGATGGCGCCTTTGCTGATACCGTGCTGATGCCGGGCGACCCCCTGCGCGCCAAGTACATCGCTGAAACTTTCCTGGAGAATGTCGAGCAGATCTGCGACGTGCGCAACATGTTCGGTTTCACCGGTACCTACAAGGGCCGTCGTATCTCCGTCATGGGTCACGGCATGGGTATTCCGTCCTGCTCCATCTACGCAAAAGAGCTGATCACCGATTACGGTGTGAAGACCCTGATCCGCGTGGGCTCCTGTGGTGCTGTGCGTGAAGACGTGAAACTGCGTGACGTGGTGATCGGTATGGGTGCCTGCACCGATTCCAAAGTAAACCGTCTGCGCTTCAAGGATCACGACTTCGCTGCCATCGCCGACTTCGACCTGGTTGCCAATGCGGTACAGGCCGCCAAGAACAAGGGCGTTGCCGTGCGCGTCGGTAACATCTTCTCCGCCGACCTGTTCTACACTCCGGACCCCTCCATGTTCGACGTCATGGAAAAATACGGCATCCTGGGTGTCGAGATGGAAGCCGCCGGTATCTACGGCGTGGCCGCAGAGTACGGTGCCAAGGCACTGACCATCTGCACCGTTTCCGACCATATCCGTACCGGTGAGCAGACCACCTCTGAAGAGCGTCAGCTGACCTTCAACGACATGATCGAAATCGCACTGGATTCCGTCCTGCTGGGCGACAAGTAATTCCTTTGCGAATAAGAAACGGCGGCCTTCTGGCCGCCGTTTTTGTATCTGCTCACTGGTCGTGTCATCAGTTTTCCGGAGGTGGCGCGGGGGGCGTACTCTTTTTCTTGTGCTTGCGCACCCGCATGTAGTTGCGGCGCACGCCGTAGGAGATGAGCACCCCGGCCAGCAGGGCGACCAGCAGCATCAGCCGCTGTTTCTCCTGCACCACCTTGAGCCGGGTGTCCTTGTCTGCCAGCATCTGCTGCTCTTCCAGGGTGATTCGCAGGAAGCCGATGGTCTGCTCGCCATCCCGGATCTCCTGCACGAACTGGATCCGCCCCTTGCCCTGCTCCGGCAGTGACTTGTTATCGCTGCCGATGGGCAGCAGGCTCTCCAGCGGCACCGCCTGCTCCGATTGGGCGAGGGGAATGCCGCGTCCATCGTAGAGGGTGGCATCGAGGATCTCCGGCTCCGCCGCCAGATCCCGCGCCAGCCGCTCCAGTTCGCTGCTCTTCTCCTCCTTGATCCAGCGTTTCATGTCGCGGGCAGCATAGGCGACCAGCGCCTGTGCCCGGTTGCGCGCTTCGCTGTGCAGCGAGGCCTGGCTTTCACCCTGCATATGAATGAGCACACCGAGCACCCAGCATCCGAGCAGGATACCGGCACCCAGGCTGAGAACACGTTTGATGGGAAGATGACGCTGCAAGCGTGAGACCTCTGGTAACAAGGAGTGGCGGGATCTTGGCGCTTGCCTGTACAAAAAGCAATACGCTACTCTGGGCCAGCACTGTTAACCCCCTGATCACCAAGGAAGGCGTATCCCTTATGTTGTTGTCCCGGCTCCCCCCTCTGTTATCCGATTGGCCCGCGTTGTTGTCCGGCTCACCCTGTTGGCAGCTCCACGCAGATGCGTTGCAACCGACAGAGACTCCGCAGGCTGGCGGCTGGTTGGTGCTGTTTGGCAAGGGGCTGGGCGCATCCCATCTGGCGTGTCTGTCACCTTTGTTGGCTGCACAGGGGTTGGCGGCCACCCTCTATCCTCCCTCCGAGGTGGCGGGCGTGCCGTTGCTGCTGCTTGGCTGCGATCGCTTCTCTGCCGAGCTGGTGGCCGAGCTCAAGAGCGGTGAGTGGGAGATCGATCTCTGCCATCTGCCCGCGCTACCGACCCTGAAGGAGCCCGGCCTGCTGGTGATGGACATGGACTCCACCGCGATCCGCATCGAGTGCATCGACGAGATTGCCCGGCTTGCCGGGGTTGGCGAGCAGGTGGCGGCAGTGACGGCCGCAGCCATGCAGGGCCAGCTGGAGTTTTCCGACAGCCTGCGCAATAGGGTGGCCCTGCTGGCAGGGGCGCCGGTCACCATTCTCGACGAGGTGGCGGCATGGATGCCCTGGATGCCGGGCTTGCAGCTGATGGTCGATACCCTCAAAGGGGCGGGTTGGAAGGTGGCCATTGCCTCCGGCGGTTTTACCCGTTTTGCTGGCCAGTTGCAGCGGGAGCTGGGGCTCGATGCCATCTTCGCCAACGAGCTGGCGGTGGAGGGGGGCCAGCTGACCGGCAAGGTGAGCGGGCGTATCGTCGATGCCAGCGTCAAGGCCGAGGTGTTGCAGCAGCTGGCGGCCGAATATGTCATTGCACCCGCCCAGACCGTGGCCATCGGCGATGGTGCCAACGATCTCAAGATGATGGGGGTCGCGGGTCTTGGCATCGCCATTCACGCCAAGCCGCTGGTGCGGGCGCAGGCGGCGGCTACCCTCAATCATCACGATCTGGAGGGGGTGATCTGCCTGCTGGCGGCGCGGGCCTGCAGCGAGCAACGTTGGGACCAGCGCTGACAGTGTTTCAAGGAGGAAACCAATAAAAATGGAATTGTTGCAGCAGTCTCAGTTTATCCCCTGTGGTGGCCATCAATTGCATGTTCGCCACATCAAACCCCGGGTCGCCGTGCATGGCGAGCCGATCCTGATGGTGCACGGCGCCATCGAGAACGGCCGGATTTTCTATACCGAATCGGGCAAGGGGCTGGCCTGCTTTCTGGCCCGCCACGGCTATCAGGTTTATGTGGCTGATTTGCGGGGGCGGGGGCTCAGTACTCCTGCCATCGCCGAGCAGGCAGAGCACGGCCAGCATGAGCTGATTACCGAGGATCTGCCCGCCCTGCACCGCTGGATTGCCGAGCGTCACCAAGGCTTCAAGGTGCACTGGGTGGCTCACTCCTGGGGCGGCGTCATCATGGCCTCGACTCTGGTGCGCTTTCCCGAACTGGCGGAGCAGGTGGCCAGCCTGCTCTTCTTCGGTACCAAACGCGGCGTGTCGGTGCACAATCCCGAGCGCTGGCTGAAGGTGGATCTGATCTGGAATCGGTTGGCCCCTTGGCTGGCCCGCCGCCGTGGTTTTCTGGCGGCTCGCACTCTGAAGATCGGTGCTGACGACGAGCCGCTGCGCTATCTGCAGGAGACCATCCCCTGGGTCAAGTGCGGCCCCTGGCAGGATCCTCACGACGGTTTTGCCTATGACGAGGCGGCGGCAAGGGTCAGCTGGCCACCGCTCTGGATGATCTCGGCCAAAGCGGACAAGGTGCTGGGTCACCCGACCGATGTGCGCCGTTTCAGCGACGAGATGGGTTCGGCCACGCGTCACACCCGATTGGGGCGGGACAACGGCAACCGCCTCGATTATGACCACATCAATATGCTGACTGCCCCGCAGGCGCAGGAGGATCACTTTCCCCAGATCCTCGACTGGCTGCTCAACCCGCAGGCGGCATGACAAAAAAACAGGGCGCCTCGAGCGCCCTGTTTCATTTCTGTCTATTTCTGGATCATCAGTTCAGCGGCGGCGTGATGCCAAAGCGGAACAGGGTTGCCTGGGTGGTATCGGTCAGTTCTCCTACCCCCACCACGCTCCAGAGCTCCTCTTCCAGCTTGCGCGCCTTGTGGATGGCGAACTTGGCGATGTAGTCCAGCTCGTTGGCGATGAAGTTGGTGTCGGGCCGTCCGGTACGGGAGATGCCGACCAGCACCGAGTAGAACTCCCCCTGTTGCTGCGCCAGCTCGATGAACTGACGCTTCTCTTTGACATTGGCAAAGCTGCTGGCTAGTCGGCTGCTGAAGATGGGTAGGCCGGCCTTGGTCTGGATGCTGGCGATATAGACCTCGTCTTCTCTCGGTTTGTCCTCCCGCTCGATGGCACGCAGCGGGTTCATCAGCAGCTCCTTGAGCAACTCCCCCTGAAACAGCGGGTAGAGGTTCTCCTGCTCCGGTAGCTCGGCACAGGCTTGCAGCAGCCGCTGCAGACTGCGCGGTTGCAGGGATTTGCCGATGGAGGCCGGTTTGGGCGCGCCTTTCAGCTTGTTGACGTAGACCGGTGAGTTGAACAGGTGGTGGGTATAGATGTTGCGAAGGGCCCGCGCCAGCCCGCGATAGCGGCGCTGCTCCTGCGCCGCCTTGAGCTTGTTCTGGTTGCTCTCGATCAGCAGGCTGAAGAACTGGCGGCCGGTATGGCGATCCGAATCCCCTTCGATGCAGAGGTGCAGCACGGTGCGGGTCATGTTGAGGCTGACCAGCCGGTAGGAGAGGCGCTGCAGGTCCATGCTCTTGGAGAGCTCCTGCAGGCGGGGCAGGGCGATGGTCACCACATCGTTTTTCTCGCCGATAAAGGCATCTTCCAGCTCGATTTGCAGGCCGTGAGTCGAGATGTCGCGGGTCCAGCCGATCCAGGATTTGCCGTTGTGATGGATGGCGACCGCCGTCTTGTGGATGTAGCGCGACTCCTTGCGCAGCTGAACATAGTGCAGGGTCTCGATCTCGAACGGGGCAACCCCCTGCTCGTGACCAAAGCGTTGCAGCTCGTTGGCGTTGTTGCTGACCCCTTCCTGATGGAACTCTTCCCGCTGGGATTCCAGGCCGATCTCCTGCAGCAGGCCGCAGTAGCCGATCTGCTTGAGCCGCTCGAGCAGCAGGATATCTTGCAACTGCGGGTTGTCCTGCCCTTGCAGTTGCCCCACATCCGCTTCGACCAGATCGCACGCCTCCAGCGTGAACTTGTAGACTCGCCAGCTGGGGCGGCGGGAGCCTACCTGGAAGAAGAGGGCGGTGAGGCCACTCTGGCGCAGCTCCTCGGCGGTGGCGGAGAAGAAGTAGATGTGGCTGCGCACCGTGTGGGTAAAGCAGTAGATGATGGTCTCGGTGGTGGTGCCGGGGGCCGGGCAGAGCCGTTTCATCCGCTCTGCGCTGAAAAGCCCCGCGAGGGCATCGCGGTTTTTTTCATCGCGCCAATACTCCAGCAGGTGCTGGTTGTTCTCGGTACGCAGGGCAATCTCGAGATTGGGGCTGTCGCCGGTGCCGAAGAAGAGCGGCATGCCGGTCATCCGCGGCAGGTAGAACTGCTCATACCCCTTGATGATGGCGGCGGAGAGCAGATAGTCGACACTGACCCGATAGCGGATCTTGTTGGCGTCGATAAAGTCGCTGAGGAAGGCATCAAAGGCGGGCTGTTCGCCGGAGCGCACCAGCCGCAGCCAGTATTTCCCCTCTTTGCTCTCTTCGCCAAGGATCTGATAGCCGACAGGCTGGTGCAGCACCGGATTAGGGGTGTCCCGCTCCAGTCCGGTAAAGAAGACCTCCACCTGGGCGCCGGTGTGATAGTTCGGCAGATAGGGAACCGAGACCCGCATGCCACCCAGCGAGAGATCGGAACTCTTGGCGAACAGCTTCTCACCATCCTGAAACTTGATCAGCACCGGCGAGCTGAAGTGCATCCGCTCCTGACGGCGGCCGTAGTAGCTGGCAAAGGCAATGGTGTTGACATCATATTGCCGGAAGGGGCTGGCCGGTGGAGACAGCTGACCATCCACGCGGGCGTTGTGGTGCTGTTTTTGCCACTGTTGCAGCGCCTCGTAGACACCGAGGGTATAGATATCGCGGTAGAGATAGCACTGGGACTGGAACAGGGCAATCGCATCGGCGGGCATGAAGTGAGTGATGCCGTCGAACTCATGCACCAGGCACTCATCCTCCAGCTCATCGCGCATGTCGATGACCCTGCGGCAGGGGGAGCACTTGCGCTTGAGCTCCATCTTGATCAGAAAACGGCTGTTGCTGTTTTCCTCCTGAGTCATGCGGTTGAAGATCTCCTCGAAATCTTTCTCCCGCAGCAAGGGGACGAGTTGTTCAATCAGATGTTGCTGGTGTTCTGAATCCATTTGTTCCTGCCACGGAAAGTCACTTTTCCGATTCTGGGTTTGATCTGTCGGTCGCAAACAAGTATATCAAGCAGGAATTCATCCTGTCCCCGAGTTATCAATGGCCAAAAATAAAACTGCTTATGTTTGTTCCGAATGTGGTGCCGACTTCACACGCTGGCAAGGTCAATGCAGCGAGTGCAAGGAGTGGAATACCATTACCGAGGTGCGCCTCGGTTCGGTGAGCCCCGCAGGCAAGAGTGCCCGTTACACCGGTTATGCCGGCGCGGTCGGCAGTCAGGTACAGACACTGGCAGAGATCGCCACCACCGAAATTCCCCGTTTTACCTCAGGTTTCAAGGAGCTGGATCGGGTGCTTGGTGGCGGTGTGGTACCCGGCTCGGCCATTTTGATCGGCGGCAACCCGGGGGCGGGCAAGTCGACCCTGCTGCTGCAGACCATGTGTGGTCTCGCTGAGCGGATGAAAACCCTCTATGTCACCGGCGAGGAGTCGCTCCAGCAAGTCGCGATGCGGGCCAACCGCCTTGGGCTTCCCACCGACAAGCTGCGGATGCTCTCCGAGACCAGCGTCGAGCAGATCTGCCTGATTGCCCAGCAGGAGCAGCCGCAGATCATGGTGATTGACTCCATTCAGGTGATGCATGTGGCGGATGTGCAATCGTCCCCCGGTTCAGTCTCTCAGGTCCGCGAAGCGGCTGCGTTGCTGACCCGCTACGCCAAGCAGAATCATGTGGCCATCTTCATGGTGGGTCATGTGACCAAGGATGGCAGTCTGGCGGGCCCCAAGGTGCTGGAGCACTGCATCGACTGCTCTGTGCTGCTCGATGGTGGCCATGACTCCCGTTTTCGTACCCTGCGCTCCCACAAGAACCGCTTTGGTGCGGTCAACGAGCTGGGGGTTTTTGCCATGACCGAGCAGGGGATGCGCGAGGTGAGCAACCCCTCCGCCATCTTCCTCAGCCGGGGGCAGGAGCAGGCGCCCGGTTCCATCGTCATGGTGATCTGGGAGGGCACCCGGCCGCTGCTGGTGGAGTTGCAGGCGCTGGTGGACTACTCCCAGCTTTCCAACCCGCGCCGGGTAGCGGTGGGGATGGATCACAACCGGCTCGCCATGTTGCTGGCGGTGCTGCACCGTCACGGCGGGTTGCAGATGGCGGATCAGGATGTCTTCATCAACGTGGTTGGCGGGGTCAAGGTCGAGGAGACCAGTGCGGATCTGGCGCTGCTGCTGGCGATGGTCTCTAGCTTCCGGGACCAAGCGCTGCCCAAGGATCTGGTGGTGTTCGGCGAAGTGGGCCTTTCCGGTGAAATTCGCCCGGTGCCGTCCGGCCAGGAGCGTTTGCAGGAGGCGGCCAAGCACGGTTTTCGTCGTGCCATCGTGCCGCACGCCAATGCCCCCAAGCACCCCATCGAAGGGATGGAAGTGGTACCGGTCAAGAAGCTGTCTGAGGCACTCGAGGCGCTGTAATCCCTCAGCATTGCAATCGAGACAACAGCACAACGGAAAAAGAGCGCCTCGGCGCTCTTTTTTATGGGCAGGAACCTGCCATCAGGGCTGGCTGTGTTCCAGATGTTCGCTCAGCAGTTGTTCCAGCTCGCGGTGGAGCAGCTCTTCGTCGCCGACGTTGAGCTCGATCATCCGCTTGAGATGGGTGGCGCTGTCGATATCGATGTGGTGGCAGTAGAAACCCAGCTTCTTGCTGGCTTCGTGGGTCAGCTCGACCTGCATTTTTATCTCGATATCGCTACCGCTCAGGATAAAGCTGAGCTGGTACTCCTTGTTGTCACGGCTCTCCCAGTCGTCGGGGCGGATCAGCAGTGCCCCTTGCAAGGAGACATCGACAAGCTGGGTCTGCCACTTCTGTTCCCCCTGGGTGAGTTCTGCCATGGTCAAGTAGAGGATCCGTGCAAAACGGCGGCGCTCAGACATGCTCATCTCCTGTATGCAATAAGTGTGGACGCTAGGGTCATTGCTCTGAGTGTAATCCACCTTGGTTGCCAGTATCTTGAACTTGCTCCGAAAATGGCATTCAGGCTTGCTGGGTACTTAAGGATTCCACCACATGAAGCGCCTTGACCAGGCGGTCCTCCTGTTTGAACCGCTCTTCCAGAACCGGACCCAACTCGTTGAGATCATCATCCAGTAGCAGCAATTGGGCCTCGTCGGCATCACTGTATTTGTCGTTGAACTCGAGGGCGAATTCAGTGCTGTTACGAATATGGGGGTAGATGCGCTTGGCCAGCTCCAGTGTTTCGCCGCTGGCTTGCTCGAAGGCGGTGACGACGTGGTGGTAGATTTCGAAATGGCCTGCACTGACATAGTCGACCAAGCGGTCGCAAAACTGATGCAGCTCTTCTGTTTTGGGCAGGCTGCGTTGCTTGGTCCGCGCCGGAGTGAGGCCTGCCAGCTGCATGTATCCGACCAGCAACGCTTGCCTTGCATCCAGCCAGTCGTCGATAGCCTTATGCTTGCCTGCCAGCGCCTGCTTGGTCTGTTCCAGTTTCGTCAACATAATCCCTATCCCTCCGTGGGGCAAAGGCTGGCCGATTGTTCGGTATTCCGAGCCGTTTGAGCAGTGACACAACCTATAACTAGGGAAAATCTGGGCAAGCGTCAATAGCCATGGGGGGATAATGTTAAGTGGCGAAGAAATAGTCAGCGGATTGTGTCTGCGTGCTAGCAGGTTTCAGGCCTGCTCACGGTTTTTCGCGTGTGGAATGTGACTATTTCCGCAGATCTTGATGAAAACCCCAGCGTTTGACGCGTTCGGCTCGATAAAGGCTTTGCCTGTGCGTTTTTTTTTGCATAGAGTGACCCAGCGCTAAATGCCCGATCATAAAGGAAATGTTATGAACAAAGCTCAACTTGTCGATGCGATTGCCGCCAAAGCAGATCTGAGCAAAGCTCAGGCCAAAGTGGCTCTGGAAGAGATCATCAATGGTATTACCCAGAGCTTGAAAGAAGGCGATGCTGTGCAACTGGTCGGTTTTGGCACCTTCAAGGTCACCCACCGCGCAGGCCGCACCGGTCGTAACCCGCAAACTGGTAAAGAGATCCAGATTGCTGCTGCCAACGTGCCTTCATTCGTGGCTGGCAAGGCTCTGAAAGACGCCGTCAAGTAAGTCCGAAAGTCTGTTTTGTCCAATGCCAGTCAGCTTGCTGACTGGCATTGTTTTTATGGGATTCTCCCATCCTTCCTAGTTAGTCCTTCCTGACTTTTCCTTCTGTCGGCCTCGTTGCGGCTGAGGCCTTATGCCGTCTGCGGGTTGGATGGCAGCGGCCAGATCCGCTCATAGGCCCAGGTAAAGACCATGATGTAGACGAGGTAGAAGGCGACGAAACCAAGATCCAGCATCAGGGCGTCCCACACTCCCAAATCGAGCCAGAAGATGACGCAAGGGAGGGAGAGCATCATAAAGCTCGCCTCATAGCCAAATGCGTGCAGGAAGCGGTCCAGTGGTCGCTTGTTGGTGCGCCCGCACAGTTTGAGCAACCCCTTGTCGAACAACAGATTCCAGCCGTAGGTCCAGGCAGTGGCGACGATGGAGAAGAAGATGGCCAGCGAACCGACCTCGGCGACGCCCTGACCGAACAGCTGACTGATCAGCGGTGCGACCAGTGCCAGCCCGATGCCTTCGTAGAGAACCAGATAACGAAGTCGATCCGGGGTGGTGCGTAGTTGGGTACTACTCATGGGTGATGTGTCTCCTGTGGGAGGCGCATTCTAATCAGGGAGTGTTTAAAAGAGAAGCATCGGTCCGTCATGATTGGCGTTGAGGGGCATGATGATGCCCCCTCATTTGCGATACTTCTCTATTGCCAATTTGGGCGTTAGCCCTGAGTGGTCAAGTCTGCGACTCAGGCGCCGGTTGGCGTGATCCGGGTCAGCATGGCAAAGCCCTCTTCCACTTGGGTGAGCTCTACCTTGACCTCCCCCAACTCGGCGAGCGAGGCAACATGGGTGCCACCACAGGGAATGGTCACCTCTTTGCCTTCCAGGATGCAGTGCCAGTAACGGGAATCGATGATCGCCTCGCCAGCGCGGCTACGGCGGATCTCGCCTCCGGCTGCGATCCAGTCGGCCAGTTGCTGGTTGACCTTCTCTTCAATCAACGCCAGATCTGCTAGCAGCGCCTCGCTGTTGACCCCCTTCTTGCGCAGGCTCTTGCCGATGCGGTACTGCTCCCGTGATCCGCAAGGCTCGACCCGCGAGCTTTGAATAGCAAGACGATCGAAGTCGGGCTGGCCCAGTGCATCGCGCTCGCTTACCTCCTTGCGCCAGTAGGGGATGAGTACCCGGTTGAGGGCCATCGCGGCCAGATGGCAGCCGCTATGGCCCAGACTCAGGGCGTGGCGGGCAGCGCTATCTACTTGCAATTCGACCTGGCTGCCAACGGCCAGTGCGTGGTCACCGGTCAATGGATGGACCACCACGAAACGCCACCCCTCTGCGCTCCGCTTGACCGGAATCGCAGTATCGACAAACAGCTCGCCATCCGGGCTGATAGCCCCCATCCGGCAGGGGCCAATGGCGGCTTCGCCCCCTTCCCAGCGAGCATGTCCCACATCCCCCGGCTGATCGGGCCAGAGGTGGCTCTGGGGATGAAAGGGGGTGAGGTCGGTGACCAGCAGCGTGGTGTCACCGCGCTGGCAGCAGACCACGCTGGCCTGCTCCTGATGATGGCCCAGTACGAAGCTGGCTCGGGTATGTTCCATGGCAAGGCTCCCGCAACGATAAATGAGAAAAGAAAGCGGCAGCATACGACAAAGTGCGAAGAGGCTCATTAACCAGAGTTAATGAGCCCCTCTTCTCGGTTTGACGGTTCGCTAGATCATGGCGACCAGCAGATAGGCGTTGAGCCCGATCACCAGCGCAACGATAAGGCGGCCGATGGCTTGTGTGACCGGATGGTTACGATGTTGCCCCATCAGTGCCCGATCGCCGGTCAGCATCAACAGCGGGATCAGGGCCAGCGCGATGCCAAAGCTCAGGATCACCTGACTCAACACCAGAATTTCGGTGGTGTTGAGCCCCATGGCGATTACCACGAAGGCGGGAGCCATGGTGATGGCGCGTCGCAGCCAGAGCGGGATGGTAAAGCGGACAAAGCCCTGCATCACCACTTGCCCGGCCAGGGTGCCCACCACGGTAGAGCTGATGCCGGAGGCGACCAGCGAGAGGCCAAACAGGGTGGCGGCAGCCTGACCCAGCAGCGGAGTGAGGGTCTGGTAGGCGGATTCCAGCTCCGCTACCTGCTGGTGGCCCGAGCTGTGGAACGCGGCGGCCGCCATCGCCATCATCGCCAGATTGACGAAACCGGCGATGGTCATGGCAATCGCCACATCGACCCGGGTGGTGTGCAGCCGCTGGCTGACCGAGCCCTGATCCTGCGTGTGCTGGGTCAGTGCCGAGTGCAGATAGATAACGTGGGGCATCACGGTGGCACCGAGCACACCGGCGGCCAGATAGACGGCATCGCTGTTGGGCAGACCGGGGAAGAGGGCGCCCTCCAGCAGGCTGGGTAGATGAGGGCGGGAGAAGATCAGCTCGACGATGTAGGCCGCCGCGACAAACAGCAACAGGCCACCGACCACGAACTCCAGCGGTTTCTGGCCACGGGATTGCAACATCAGGATCCCCCAGGTCACTACGGCGGTGATACAGGCTCCTTCAAGCAAGGTCACGCCAAGCAGCAGCTTGAAGCCGACTGCGGCGCCGATAAATTCGGCGAGATCGGTGGCCATGGCGATGATCTCTGCCTGCACCCAGTAGGCCCAGACCGCCGGTTTTGGCAGTCGGTCGCGGATGTGCTCCGCCAGATTCTTGCCGGTGACGATACCGAGTTTGGCCGAGAGGGTTTGCACCAGCATGGCCATCAGGTTGGCCCATACCACTACCCAGAGCAGTTGGTAGCCAAAGGTAGAGCCCGCCTGAATATTGGTGGCGAAGTTGCCCGGGTCGATATAGCCGATGGCGGCGATAAAGGCAGGCCCGAGCAGGGTCAGTTTGAATTTGCGGGCTGGAATCGTAGTCGTTAGTGCGGGTTGCATGGCATCACCCTCCATAAGGATATGGAGAGAGAATAGATCTAAATGATAATTGTTATCAATTGTTGTTTCTGATGATTTCCATCGGGAAAAACATTTAAGGCGGTCAGTTGCAGTGAGGGATGTGATTTCGTACAATACGCCGCCCTAGAAAAGCAGCGACTAAACACCTTTATGTTCCTTGCCTCCGAGGTCTGGCTGCACCTGGGCGGAGGCTGAATTAATCCGTAAGGAGCTAAAATGCGTCATTACGAAATCGTCTTCATGGTTCATCCGGACCAGAGCGAGCAAGTTCCCGGCATGATCGAGCGTTACACCGGCGCCATCACCACCTCCGGTGGTACCATTCATCGCCTGGAAGATTGGGGCCGTCGTCAGCTGGCTTACCCGATCGACAAACTGCACAAAGCTCACTACGTTCTGATGAACGTAGAAGCAGAGCAAGCCGTTATCGATGAGCTGGAAACCAACTTCCGCTTCAACGATGCCGTTATCCGCAACATGATCATGCGCACCAAGCACGCCGTGACTGAAGTTTCTCCGATGGCCAAGGCCAAAGAAGAGCGCTTCACCCGTCGTGACGACGAGCGCCGCGAAGAAGCTACTGAAGCTGCTTCCGAAGAGTAATTCTGGATCACTGACTAGAGGATAAAGGCCATGGCACGTTATTTCCGTCGTCGTAAGTTCTGCCGCTTCACCGCCGAGAACGTTACCGAGATCGACTACAAAGATATCGTTACTCTGAAAAACTACATCACTGAATCTGGCAAGATCGTACCGAGCCGTATCACCGGTACCCGCGCCAAGTATCAGCGTCAGCTGGCACGCGCCATCAAGCGTGCTCGTTACCTGGCTCTGCTGCCGTACACCGATCTGCACAACAAGTAAGAATCGGCCCGGCACTTAAGCCTAACTCAACGAAATTTATAGAGGAAAGGTAATGCAAGTTATCCTGCTCGACAAAATCGCCAAACTGGGCGGTCTGGGTGACCAAGTTTCCGTGAAATCTGGTTATGCCCGTAACTACCTGATCCCGCAAGGCAAAGCTGTTATGGCCACCAAGGCCAACATCGAAGCTTTCGGTGCTCGTCGCGCTGAGCTGGAAGCCAAACTGGCTGCCAACAAAGCTGCTGCTGAAGAGCGTGCTGCCAAGCTGGCCGAACTGGCTACCGTGGTTATCGCTTCCAAGTCTGGCGACGAAGGCAAGCTGTTCGGTTCCATCGGTACTCGTGACGTGGCTGAAGCCATCACTGCTGCCGGCGTAGCCGTTGCCAAGAGCGAAGTCCGCATGGGCAACGTTCTGCGTAACACCGGTGACTACGAAGTTGCTGTTCAGCTGCACGCTGACGTTAAAGCAACCGTACAGATCCAGGTTGTTGCCCTGTAATAGCGATTCGCTTTTGCAGAGAAAACCCGCGCTTTTGCGCGGGTTTTTTATTTTCCGGCCCGGGGGTAGAGTGAAGGTCTGTTCCACTGGAGGAGATCCCTATGGCTTGGGTAGAAGGTCGCGTCATCGAACGCATCGAATGGACACCCACCCTTTTCTCCCTGCGGGTAGCGGCCGAGCTGGCTCCCTACAAGGCAGGCCAATTCACCAAGCTGGCCCTCGAGCAGGGCGATCGCCGCATTCAGCGCGCCTACTCCTTCGTCAATCCCCCCTCTTCGCCATACCACGAGTTCTATCTGGTCGAGATCCCGAGCGGTGAGCTGACTCCGTCCCTCGGCTCGCTGCAAGCAGGCGATACCCTGCTGGTGCAATCCCAGGCCACCGGCTTTCTGACGCTGGATGAGGTGCCCGCCGGGCGCGATCTCTGGTTGCTCTCGACCGGCACTGCCATCGGCCCCTTCCTCTCCATGCTGGCCGATGGGGAAGCCTTCAACCGTTTCGAGAATTTGGTGCTGGTGCATGGGGTACGTAAAGGCGAGGAGCTGAGCTATCAGGATTTGATGGCCAGCTTTGCCGAGCAATATGGCGCGCGCTTTCGCTATGTCCCCTTTGTCAGCCGCGAGCCCTGGCCCGATGCAATGGCAGGGCGGATCCCGGCGGCGATTGCCAATGGTCAGTTGCAGGATCAAGTGGGGTTGGAGTTCTCACCCGAGCTGAGTCAGGTGCTGATCTGCGGCAATCCGGAGATGGTGAAAGAGACCCAGCAGACCTTGCTGGCGCTGGGGTTGGCCAAGAATCTGCGGCGGGCGCCGGGCAATATCAGTGCGGAGAATTATTGGTAAACAATCAGCACAGGGGCGCCAGGCCCCTGTTGCATCAGGAGAGGGCGTTCAGTTCTTCTTGCCATTGCCCTTGTTTTTATCTTTCCGTTTGTCGTGACCTTGCCCGGGGTTATTGCCGCTGTGGATGCTGCGGTTGTAGTGATCCCGGTACTTGCCATCCATCTTGTCGCAGTTGAGTTTGATCCTGCTGTCGCCAATGCCAAGATCCAGGCAGTTGTCCTGCCACCAGTCGTACTCTTTGTCATCCCAATCGAGATTGATCTTGATGTCATCACCGGAGATCTTGATGCCATCGCTATTTTTGCTTGGCGGCGCCGCAACCGCGATGCCATGCGCCATCAGCAGGGAGAGCCACAGGGCGCCACGCTGGATAACAGGGTTGTGTTTGGCTTGGGTCATCGCAAGGGTACTCCTGTCGTTATTGGCCACTCTGCGAGTTGGCAGGGATCTGGTTGGTTTGCGGTGGCTGGTTGCGGTTCTCTTCATCTTCCAGATTGAATTTGACCGCCCTGCAGTCGGCCGGGGCGGTTTCGCCGACCCCCAAGTCGAGGCAGTCGTTCTGGGTCCAGCCGAACTGCTTGTCATCCCAGTCCAGGTTGAATTTAAGCTCATCGACGGAGAATTCGGAGCCACTGCTCTCTTGATATTGCTGTGTCGCTGCGGCGCTGCCGGTAACCAGAAGAAGGGAGAGTAGCAAAGTGGTCTTACTGTTCATGATGGCCTCGGATAATTGCAACGGTGGATGAGTGTACAGACCGGAGCTGAACCCGGGCGGAACTGTTCCCCATCTCACTACATGATCAAGTCAGGGAGGGATTGTATCGCTTTTCTGCTGCCGATTTGTCCGTTTTGGTCGCACTCTGGGCAGCTGGTTGCCAATCTGAAGGAATTCAGTCATTTGCCCTTCTCTGGGCGAGTCTGGCGACTATAATCGGCAGCCAACTTTTCCTGCACAGCACACCCCTTCATCATGACCACACAGGACTCATCTACATTGCGCTACCCCAAGGGGTGGTTTGCTCTGACGACGGTATACAGTTTCACCGGGTTGGCCATTCTGGCTTCCATTATCTTTTCCCTGCTGCTGTTCCTCTCCATCGATGACAACCCGCTGATGAAGTGGCTGTTCGGCGGCTTGGCCATCATCTTCGAATTGGGCAAGTTTTACGTCTGGTACGAGTACGGCGAGCGCAAGGCGCGGCGGGATCTGAGTGGTGCCTTCTGGTCGCTGCTGTTTTACAGCGTGCTGGCGGCCATCTCCATCGGCGGCAGTATCGGTGGCATCAACAGCGCCACCAACACGGTGCTGAGCCAGCAGGCGCGCCACGAGCGGGAGCTGGCCCGTTTCGACGAGCAGATCGCCAGCATCGAGCGGCAGATCCAGCTCAACGAGGAGGCGGCCCGCAAATACATCGAGCTGGAGCGTATCTCTAGCGGCGTCTCCTCGTTGCAGCACGCCAACACCAAGCTGCGTTTGCAGCAGGATGAGCTGCGTCAGCAGCGCGATGCCAAGCCGGTCAACGAACAATCCTCCATGTTGGGGCTGATGAGCAGTCTGGCGGACGGGGTGGGGATGAGCATCAGTCAGGTGCAGTTCCTGCTGGTCTGCTTCCTCTCGGTGCTGCTCGACGTGTTCGGCGCCTTCTTCGTCAGCCTGATCGGCGAGGAGAACCGCTTTCGCCGGATGTGGCGCTGGCAGCAGGAGCAAGCTCGCAGAGAGGCGCAGGAGGCGTTGGCGATGGCGGCGCAGCCCGAGCCCATCATGCCCCCCGAGCCCGCCCCCGAAGTGCTGGCGCAGGTGCGCGGTGCGCTGGTGAGCGGTGAGCTCAAGTGCAGCAAGCGCTCGGTGGCACAGGCGCTGTCACTCTCGCTGGAGGAGGTGGATCGGGTGTTCCACCATCTGCTGTCGCAAGGGGTGCTGGGGCAGGGGAGCAATCGACACTACTACCTCAATCCGGCGCTGGAGCAGCAACCCGGATAGTGAGAAGGCCACCGAAACTCGGTGGCCTTTTTCGTTATCGAGTGGCTGTTGCACTCAGTGAGTCAGCACCATCATCAGGCTGAGGAAGGCGGCCAGTCCGCCACCGATGCCGATGATCCAGTAAAACCCCTTGGCCCCCTGTTTGAGCGGGATGCGGAAGTAGAGCAGAAATGCCCACCACCCCAGTGCCAGCAACAGAGGAATAAGAAACATTCGAGCCATGGTGCCCTCGCTGTTATTCTGTTGACCCTTGATCAATCAACAGGATGGATTGTGCAATGACGCAACTACAGATTACCGCATTCGGTGACCCCTCGGTACTCAAGCTCAACCCTTCCCTCGATAAGGTGCCTGCCGATGGCGAAGTGCGGGTGCGCATCTGCTTTGCGGGGGTGAACCCCATCGATGCCAAAACCCGTGCCGGTCTTGGCTGGGCGGCGGCCCAGAACAAGGACAAGCTGCCCTGGACACCGGGTTATGACATCTCCGGCGTGGTAGAGAAAGTGGGCCCCGGCGTAACCTCGCTGGTCGAGGGGGATCGGGTGTGCGGCATGGTCGGTTTTCCTCTTACCGCCGGTGGCTACGGGGAGTCTGTGGTGGCAAGCGAGAGCGAGCTGGTCAAACTCGACGGGGTGAGCCTGCAGCAGGGGGCGGCGCTGCCGCTGGCCGGTCTCACCGCCTGGCAGGGGCTGCTTGAGCACGGCGGCCTCCAAAGCGGTCAGCGGGTATTGATCCTCGCCGGTGCCGGTGGTGTCGGCCATCTTGCGGTGCAGTTTGCCAGCGCCTATGGCGCCGAGGTGGTGGCTACTGCCAGCCCGGACAACCATGGCTTCCTGCATGCTCTGGGGGCGCGCTGGATGGTGGATTACCATGATGCGAACTGGTCGGCACGGGTGGTGGCAGAGGCCGGTCAGGTCGATCTGGTGCTGGATCTGGTGGGCGACGAAAGCGGCAAGGCGGCGCTCGCCTGTGTCAAGTCGGATGGCCGCCTGGTGACTGTGCCCACTATTACCGCCCAGCAGATCAAGGATGCTGGTGCAGCGGCGGGTATCGAGGTGGTCGGCATGCTGGTTCACCCTGACCAGAAGCAGCTGGGTCAGATGTTGATGCTGCTGCGTCAGGGGGAGGTAAAGGTCACCCTAGCCGGTGAATTCCCCCTGGCCGAGGGGGCGCTGGCCCATCAGGCCATCGAAGGGGGCCATGTGCGCGGCAAGCTGCTGCTGCGGATGCCTGCGGCCGACGGTTATCCCGGATGAGCGAGATGATGGAGATGGGGCTGGGGTGGCTCTTTTTAAGTGCATTCACCTCTGCCACCCTGCTGCCCGGTAGCTCCGAAGTGCTGCTGGGGGCCATGGCGGCCAAGGGGGAGTGGAGCATGGCGAGCCTGCTGCTGTGGGCGACGCTGGGCAATACCCTCGGCTCCATGACCACCTGGTGGCTCGGCTGGCTCGCCACCTTCAAGAAAAAACCGGAAGATTTTCAAGGCCGTGGGGAACAAAAAGCCTTAGGCTGGCTCAAACAACATGGTCACTGGTGTCTGCTGCTTGCCTGGACGCCGGTGGTCGGTGATGGTCTCTGTCTGTTGGCCGGTTGGCTGCGCCTCTCCTTCTGGCGCTCTCTCATTCTGATCGGGCTCGGCAAATTGTTCCGTTATGCCCTGGTTTTTCTGCTGGCCAGTCACATTTTCTAGCCTGTTTTTGTCACTCACGAGGTTACCGTGAACAAAGTCATACCTTTAACGATTCTGCTGGGCTTCACCCTGCCGGTGCTGGCGGCACCGACCCTGATCGCCGAACAGGGCAAGGAGGAGGGCAAGCTCGCCATCCCCTACCAGATGTACAAGCTGGACAACGGCCTGACCGTGATCCTGGCCCCCGACCGCTCCGATCCGCTGGTGCACCTCGATGTGACCTATCACGTCGGTTCATCCCGCGAGACGGTCGGCAAGTCCGGTTTCGCCCATTTCTTCGAGCACATGATGTTCCAGGGCTCGAAACACGTCGGTGATCAGGAGCATATGCGGATCATCAACGAGGCCGGTGGCGACATGAACGGCACCACCAACAAGGACCGCACCAACTACTACGAGACCGTGCCTGCCAACCAGCTGGAAAAAGTGCTCTGGCTGGAGGCGGATCGGATGGGCTTCCTACTCGATGCGGTGAGCCAGAAGAAGTTCGAGATCCAGCGCGCCACTGTCAAGAACGAGCGGGCCCAGCGGGTCGATAACCAGCCGTACGGGCTGGTGAGCGAGAAGGTGGGGGAGGCGCTCTATCCGCGTACTCACCCCTACTCCTGGCAGCCTATCGGTTACGTGGAAGATCTCGACCGGGTCGATGTGAACGACCTCAAGCAGTTCTTCCTGCGTTGGTATGGCCCCAACAACGCCACCCTGACTCTGGGCGGCGACTTTGACAGCAAGCAGGCTCTCGAGTGGATCGAGAAGTACTTCGGCTCCATCCCGCGCGGCCCGGACGTGGCCGAGCCGACGCCAAAGCCGGTGACTCTGCCCGAGACCCGTTACGTGACGCTGCAGGACAAGGTGCACCTGCCGCTGCTCTATATCAGCTACCCCACCGTATCCCTTGGTGACCCGCAGGAGCCTGCGCTCGACATGTTTGCCGACGTACTCGGCGGTTCCGCCAGCTCCATGCTCTACCAGTCGCTGGTGAAAACCGGCAAGGCGATCGATGTGGAGGCGTCCCACTACTGCGAAGAGCTGGCCTGTACCCTCACCGTCTACGCCTATCCCAATCCGTCGCAGGATGGCAGCCTCAAGACCCTCAAGGGGGAGGTGGACAAGGTGATCGGCGAGTTTGCCCAGCGCGGCCTCAAGCCGGAAGATCTGGAGAAGGCGATCGCCAAGTACCGTGCCTCCGCCATCTGGGGTCTGGACAGCGTCTCCGGCAAGGTGAGCCAGCTCGCCATGGGTCAGGTGTTTGCCCAGGATCCCAACTATGTGTTCAAGACGCTGGATGCCATCGGCAAGGTGACACCTGAGCAGGTGAAGGCCGCCTACGACAAGTTCATCGCCGGCAAGCCTGCGGTGGTGCTGAGCGTGGTGCCCAAGGGCAAGACCGAGTGGCAGGTTGCCACCCCGAACTTTACCCCCGCCAAGCGCGAGCTGCCGGATTACAGCAAGCATGACGAAGCGCTGGCCGAACGACCGGTAAAAGACAATTTCGATCGCAGCGTGCAGCCCAAGGCGAGTGAGGCGGTGAGCGTCAAGGTGCCCGCCATCTGGCACGGCAAGCTCGACAAGAACATCGAGATCATCGGTACCAAGAGTGACGAGATCCCCGCGGTCTCCATCATGATCGCCCTGCCGGGCGGCATTCGTGCCGAAGATAAGGGGCAGCTTGGACTGGCCAATCTGACCGCCGCCATGATGGGGCAGGGCACGGTGCGCCTGACCGAGGCTCAGCTGAGCGATGAGCTGCAAAAGCTGGGTTCAAGCATTGATGTCTCCAGCGCCCAGTACAACAACCTCATCACCGTCAGCTCGCTGGCGGATAAGTTGCCCCAGACCCTGGCGCTGGTGCGCGAGGTGCTGGAGCGCCCTGGCATGCGGGAGGCGGACTTCGAGCGGGTCAAGGCGCAGCTGCTGCAAGGGATGCAACAGGCCCAGCAACAGCCCGAGTGGCTGGCCGGGCAGGCGTTCCGCGAGCTGGTCTACGGCAAGCAGAACCGCCTCGGGCAACCTACCGACGGGGTAGCGGCCGATGTGGCCAAGCTGACCCTGGCGGACGTGAAGCACTTCTATCAGGCCTACTACAACCCCACTAACGCCAAAGTGGTGGTGGTCGGTGATGTGGGCCAGAAGCAGATCGAGGAGCAACTTGGCTTCCTGACCGAGTGGAAGGGGGCCACGCCGACTCTGGGGGATCTCAAGCTCAATGGTGAGCAGGCCAAGCCTGGCATCTATCTGGTCGACAAACCGGGGGCGCCCCAGTCGGTGATCCGCATCGGTCGTCGCGCCATGCCGTTCGATACCACGGGGGATTACTTCACCGCCGGGCTGATGAACTTCAATCTGGGTGGCAACTTCAACAGCCGCATCAACCTCAACCTGCGGGAAGACAAGGGTTACACCTACGGCGCCAGCTCGGGTTTCTCCGCCAACCGCGAGGTGGGCACCTTCGCCACCGGCGCCAATGTGCGGGCCGATGCGACTGTGGATGCCATCCGCCAGTTCCTCAAGGAGATGGACAACTACCGCAAGAGCGGCCCGACCCCGGTGGAGCTGGCCTATATGCGCAGCGCGGTCTCCCAGCAGGATGCCCTCTCTTACGAGACCTTGGGCCAGAAGGCGGGCTTCCTGCTGCAGATGGTGATGTATGACCTGAAACCGGACTATGTGCAGGCCCAGAACAACCTGATCAAAACGGTGTCGCCCGAGGCGCTGAAGGCCAGTGCGGCCCGTTGGCTCAATCCGGCCGACATGGTGATCGTGGTGGTGGGAGACAAGCAAAAGCTTGAAAAACCCCTGAAGGAGCTTCATCTTCCCATCTATCCGCTGCAGTTGCCGTAACTGACGCTTTATAAAAATCAAGAGCCGCCCCGGATGGGGCGGCCTCACATGAGCCGTGAATATGACTACAACAAGCTTGTCGCTCACCGAGTTGCTGAATGCGTTGGGATCACCGGAGCGCCTCACCGCGCTCAAGGGGATCCGGCGCGGGATCGAACGTGAATGCCTGCGCATCACGCCGGATGGCCGACTCGCCCAGAGTGACCATCCCCGGGTGCTGGGCTCGGCCCTGACCCATCCCAATATCACCACCGACTACTCGGAGAGCCTGCTGGAGTTCATCACCCCGGCCACTGACTCCATCGACAGCCTGATGGAGCAGCTCGGCGACATCCATCACCATGTGATTCAGCATCTGGGTGACGAGCGGATTTGGCCGCTCTCCATGCCCTGCTTCGTCGGCGGGGAAGAGAGCATCCGGCTGGCCCAGTACGGCAGCTCCAACATCGGCCGGATGAAGACCCTCTACCGTCAGGGTTTGAAGAACCGCTACGGCAGCCTGATGCAGGTGATCGCCGGGGTGCACTTCAACTTCTCCATGCCCGACAGCTTCTGGAGCGAGTGGCAGGATCTGGTGTGCGAAGGGTGCTGCAGCCAGCGCTTTATCTCCGATAAATACATGGGGCTTATTCGCAACGTCTACCGCTTCGGCTGGCTGGTGCCCTATCTGTTTGGCGCCTCCCCGGCCATCTGCGAATCCTTCCTCAAAGGGCGCAAGAGCAACCTGCCGTTCGAGAAGACCGGCAAGGGTACCCTTTATCTGCCTTACGCCACCGCGCTGCGTCTCTCCGATCTCGGCTATACCAACAGCGCCCAGGCTGGGCTCAAGATCAGTCACGACAATCTGCCGGCCTATGTCAGCAGCCTGCGCCGCGCCATCAACACCCACAATCCTGACTTTGCCAAAATCGGGGTCAAGGTGGATGGGGAGTATCGTCAGCTCAACGACAACGTGTTGCAGCTGGAGAATGAGCTCTACGCCCCGATCCGCCCCAAGCGCACCCCGCGCAGCGGCGAGAAGCCCTCGGATGCGCTGGATCAGCGCGGCATCGAATACATCGAGCTGCGCACCGTGGACGTCAACCCCTTCACCCCGCTCGGCATCGATGCCGACCAGATCCGCTTCTTCGATCTGTTCCTGGTCTGGTGCCTGCTGCGCCCCTCTCCGGTGCTGAGTGACGAGGAGATTGCCCGCAACCGCCGCAACCAGAACAAGGTGGTGCTGGAAGGACGTCGTCCCGGCCTGACGCTTGAAGATGAGCAGGGCAATGCCATTGGCCTCAAAGAGTACGGCCTCAAACTGTTTGACGAGCTGGCTCAGGTGGCCGATCTGCTGGATCGCTGCTGTGGCCGCAACCGCTACCGCGAGACGCTGGCGATGCACCGCGAGAAGCTGCTCAACCCCGAGCTCACCTACTCCGCCCGCATGCTCAAGGAGCTGCTGGAGAGCGGCAAGGACAACGGCTGCTACGGTGACAAGCTGGCGACCCGCTATCGCGAGGAGCTGCTGGCAGGGGAGCTGCAGTACTGGGATGAGGCCTACTTTGCCGGTGAGGCGAAGGATTCGCTGGCCAAGCAGCGTGAACGCGAGCGCAGCGATAGCCTGTCGTTCGATGACTTCCTGGCCGACTACTTCGGTACCAGTACCACCACGGCCTGAAGGCGGGTTCGTTCCGACCAAAGTGCCAACAAAAAGCCGCTCGAGTGAGCGGCTTTTTTATTTCTCTGAACCTGAGCGATATCAGACGTGGTTATACATGGCCTCGATTTCGCTCTGGTATTTTGCCTCGATGATCTTGCGGCGCAGCTTCATGGTGGGGGTCAGCTCACCCAGCTCCATGGAGAAGGCGCTCGGCAGCAGGGTGAACTTCTTCACCTGCTCGAACTTGGCCAGCTCTTTTTGCAGATCGGCGATGCGGGCTTCGAAGAACTCCATCACCCGGGAGTGGCGCAGCAGCTCGGTCTTGCACTGGTACTGCAGGTTGATGGAGCGGGCGTACTCCTCCAGCGACTCGAAGCAGGGGACGATCAGCGCCGAGACGAAGTGGCGGGCATCGGCGACGATGGCGATCTGCTCGATAAAGCGATCCTTGCCGATGGTTCCTTCCACCAGTTGCGGAGCCACGTACTTGCCGTTGGAGGTCTTCATCAGCTCCTTGAGGCGCTCGGTGAAGTAGATATTGCCTTGGCTGTCGAGCTCACCGGCATCGCCAGTACGCAGGAAGCCATCTTCGGTCATCACTTCGGCGGTGGCGTCCGGCTTGTTGTAGTAGCCGCGCATTACGGTGGGGGAACGCACCAGCAGTTCGTTGTTCTCACCCAGCTTCACCTCGATGCCGTTCAGTGCCGTGCCAATGGAGCCGAGTTTGAACTGGCTGTCTTCGTAGCAGCAGACGGTGGCGGTGGTCTCGGTCATGCCGTAGCCGTACTTGAGATTGAGCCCCATCGCCTGGAAGAAGAGGTTCACATCGTCGGCCAGGCGGGCGCCCGCCACCGGCAGGAAGCGGGTGCGGCCGCCGAAGCGGGCGCGCAGCTTGCGAAACACCAGTCGCTCGGCGAGCCAGAGCTGGCCGTAGAGCTGCGGGGAAGCGGACTTGCCCGCCTGACGGGTGGCAACCATCTGTTTGCCGACCCGAGTCGCCCAGCCAAACAGGGCGCGGCGCAGAGCCGGAGCCTGAGCGACTTTGGCCTGGATCATGGCATAGGCCTTCTCGTAGAGGCGCGGCACGGCGCACATTACGGTCGGCTGCACCTCGCCAATCACATCCATCACCTTCTGCGGATCGCGGATATAGACGTTCTCGGCACCGCAGTAGAGCACGTAGTAGCTCCATGCCCGCTCGAACACGTGGCTGAGCGGCAGCATGCAGAGCGACACATCCTGCTCGTTCAGATCGAGGCGGCTGTTGTGCATCTCGAAACAGGCGGCGATGTTGCTGAAGTCGAGCATCACTCCCTTGGGCTCGCCTGTGGTGCCGGAGGTGTAGATCAGGGTCAGCAGATCATCCATCCGGTACTGGGTTTCCCGTACTCGCAGTTCCTGCTCGCTGGGCTGATGGTTGCCGGAGACCAGAAATGTCTGGAAGTGACTCGCCTGCTCGCAGCCGCGCAGATTGACGTTGCCATCGAGGGCGATGAGCTGGCGGATCTCGCCGCTTTCAATCAGTTGCAGCGCCTGATCGAACTGAGGTTGCTCGCCAACGAACAGCACCTTGATGCCGGCATCTTTGACGATGTAGCGCAGCTGATCGAGTGTGCTGGTGGGGTAGATAGGGACGCTGACGCCGCGGGCGGCAAGGATGCCGAGATCGGCCTGGGTCCACTCCGGCATGTTGCGGGCATAGATGCCGACCATTTCGGTTGGCTGGTGGCCGGCACGGATCAGTGCCTGTGCGCAGTAGTCCATGGCCTGGCCCAGAGTACGCCAGCCGATGGCGCGCCACTGGCCATCTTGCTGAACCCGCAGGGCAGCCTTGTTGCCAAGCTGGGCAATACGTTCACGCATCAGTCGAACCAGATGAAGCTTCGGCATCAGTTAAACATCCTTTAATTACAGTTGTACGCCCGCGAGGGCACTAAAAATCGGGCTAGAGTTTAAACTCCAACATTACGGCTTACAAGTGTTCGCTGTTTGTCTTGGATCACAAAGAGCGCAAATAGCTCTCCCTTTGCGCAGACTGGCCGATACTGCTAGGAGGCAGAGAGAGGGTTAACGATATGAATCTGTGGGTGAAAGGGGCGTTGGCCGCGGTCGGGCTGATGGTGGTGGGGGGCGCTGCGTTTTGGTTCTTTGCCGGAACGTCATCACAGGGGCCCGCCAATCCCTGGTATCAGGGGGCCGAGGGGTATCAGCAGGCGCAGCAACAGGCGCTGGCGTTGGGCTATCCGCTGCTCTATGTGCTGGAGACCCCCAAGTGCCGCCGCTGCGGCGATCTGGAGAAGAAATTCTGGCAGAGCAAGGAGATGGCTGGTCCGCTTGCCCGGCTGGTGAAGGTGCGGCTCAACCCGGGCAAGGGGGATGGCAGCGAGCAGATCCTGCGCCGCTTTCCCAAAGTCGCCACGCCGCCCGGCATCTATATCCAGCAGCCGGGACAGCCTCTCAGGCCCATCAAAATAGTGGTGGATATCGACCAGATCTGGATGCCGGGAAAAACCTGGCAGCGTGGCTTCTATATGCCGCTCTCCGGTGCCGGATTCGAGGCGGTGGTACATACCACCCTGGCCTTGCAGGATCCCGCACTGGACAACGCCCCCCTCGATTGAGGGGGACAAAAGGCATGGGCGCGACGAACAGGCTGGATCAGCCGAAATCGAACAGTCGCGACATCAACACCGCATCTTCCCTGTCATTGCCGGTGCCGTAGTAGTCGGTGCGGCGGCAATACTCGGCAAAACCGGCGCTCTCGTAGAGGTTGATGGCGGTCCGGTTACCGGCTCGTACCTCGAGAAACCAGGCCTCTGCCCCGGCTTGCTTGCTGCGCGCCAGATAGGCCTGCAACAGCGCTCGTCCCAACCCCTTGCCCTGAAACGCCGGATGCACGCAGATGTTCATCAGCGAGCTGTCACCGGCCACCAGATCCGAGATATAGAAGCCCGCCGGGCGACCATCGACCAGCATCAAACCGTTGAGATAGCGAGGACCGAAGCAGGAGAGCAAGTTGGCCTCACTCCACGGCTCCTTGTGAGCGGCTTGCTCGATGGGGTAGACAAGGTCGAAATCGCTCTCGAGCAGGGGACGAAACTCAGGCATGGGGGCTCCGGATGGCAAGATGTTGGGCACAGGGGTTGGCAGAGGCGGCATTTGTAAAATCAGGTAAAAAGAGCAGCATCACAGTGGGACTTGGCGGCATGATGCAGGATCACGCCGCGTTGGCCGCAAGGTGTTGGCGCAGCTGTTGCCACAGGGCGCGCTTTTGCGCGGCGCTGGGGGTGAGCGGGCAGATCAGCGCATTTGGCCGCGCGGGGTTGGCCTCCGTCAGCCAGAGCAGAGGGGAGGCGCCCGCCGTTTGCAGATCGGCAGGCGGCAGCTCGCTGAGCAGTGAGACCTCGTCGGGGGTCATGCCGAGCAACTGGCAGATATCCGCCAGCAGCGTGGTGGCAGGCAGCTGCGGCGCCAGAAGCCAGAGTTTGCCGCTGGGCAGCGGAGCGCTGGTGGCCGGTGCCGTCTGGTCTGGCTGCACCGCATCTTGCGCAAGCTCGGGAGCGGGTGCTGCGCCCAGCAATGCCGGACGACGCAGTTGCCAGCTTTGAATGCCCATGCGGGCCAACATGCTCTGACGAACGGGATCTTGCATTTGAGGCGACTCACTCTTGATCTGCATTGGGGAAAATTGTGTTGCGAAGGGTACACTCGAACCGCTTTTGCTGCACCCTTTGCAACGCATCATCTGGTGCATGCGGGCATTGTGCTCATCACGACACTGGCCATGCATGGGCGCAGCACGTTGCCGATACGGTATCGCACTGCCCTTGCGTTTTTCCCTGCCAGAGGCGGGTATTGTGCGGCAAGAGATACCAGAATAAACATCATAACAAGACAAAACCCAAGGTCGAGCAAATGGATATCGCGCCTTGGGGCTAACATCATCCCAGCTTCGGAACACTCTCTATGTCGTCTTTAGCTCAAGCCCAGAATCCTGCGCGTCTTATTCCCATCCAGGAGCGATTGCCCCGGCTGCTGGCCGCCCTCGGTGAGGGACTCTACGAACGGCAGGATGCCTTGCGCCTCGGTCTGCTGGCTGCCCTCAGCGGTGAGAGTGTCTTCTTGCTGGGGCCACCCGGTATTGCCAAGAGCCTGATCGCCCGCCGCCTCAAGCTGGCCTTTCACGACGCCCGCCACTTTGAATACCTGATGACCCGTTTCAGTACGCCGGAGGAGGTGTTTGGCCCCCTCTCCATTCAGGCGCTGAAAGAGGATGGTAAATACCTGCGCCTCACCACAGGTTATCTGCCGGAGGCCGAAGTGGTGTTCCTCGACGAGATCTGGAAGGCAGGCCCCGCCATCCTCAACACCCTGCTCACCGCCATCAACGAGCGGCAGTTTCGCAACGGCGACAGCCAGCACCCCATCCCGATGCGCTTGCTGGTGACTGCCTCCAACGAGCTGCCGGCGCAGGACAGCGGGTTGGAAGCGCTCTACGACCGGATGCTGGTGCGGATCTGGATGGATCGGGTGCAGGAGAAAGCCAACTTTCAATCCATGCTGGCCAGCGATGGCCACGCCCACCAGAATCTGCCGGAATCCCTGCAGATCCGGGGGGATGAGTATGAGCAGTGGCAGAGCCAGATTGAACAGGTGCGCCTGCCGGATGCCTGTTTCGAGCTTATCTATCAGCTGCGCCAGCAGCTCGACAGCCAGCTGGCCCATCGCTGCTATGTGTCGGATCGCCGCTGGAAGAAGGCGGTACGGCTCATCAAGGCGAGTGCCTTCTTCAATGGCCGCGATGAGGTCGCACCGGTAGATCTGCTGCTGTTCAAGGATTGTCTCTGGCATGACGAGGAGTCCCGCACTGCCCTGCTGGAGATGATGACCGAATTCTCCCGTCTCTACGGCTATCAGCAACTGGCGATGACCCGTCAGCTACTCGCCCTTCGGGATCAGTTCAAACAGCTCAAACAGAGCGTGGCCCAGCGCCTGTGCACAAAGGCCCGCCAACGCAAGCAGTGGTTTGGCCGGCGGGCCCGGGGTATCGAGATCCCGCTTGCCAATGCCAGACCCTTTGGCAAGCAGGTGCATTTCCATCTACTCACTCCGGCGCCGCTGGATGGCAGCGATCCCGAGCGTCTCACCCGCACCCTGGTGTTCGATCGCACCTTGCTCTCCCACTGGCGCCCCACCGGTGAGGCGCTGGTGGGTTATGAGTTTGGCAACCCGAAAGAGGGCCATTACGAGCTGGTACTGGACGATGAGCTGCGGCTGCAGGTGCTCGATATCCAGCGCCAGCAGATCCCGCTGGTTTTGATGGAGCGCAACGCCATCCCCGAGGTGGTGCTGGCGCCCTGGTTGCAGTCGCTCGACGAGCTGCTGGTTCAGGTCGGCAAGGTGATGCAGGAGCTTAAACAGCAGCGCAGCCTGTTCGAGCGTCACCAGCAACACCTCTTTATCGCCCAGCGCTGGCTGCAGCAGGTGGAAGACAGCTTCTTTGTGCTGAACCGGGATCTCGAACTGCTGCGCAACGAGCTGACCCAGTGGCGCGAGCGGTTGCCAAGGCTGGACGAGTAAGGAGCGCTCATGCTTGAGATCGGCATGCTGGATCTGGGCCTTCTCATGGGAGAGGGTGAGCTGGCGGGAGAGGTGGTGGCGTTGCTGGCGGCCTCGCCCAAGATTTCCGAATTTATCAAACGCTCCCCGCTACAGGGCAAGCTGCTGAAAAAGCGCCTGCAGAGCTGGGGCGAGCAGCTTGGCGAGGAGATCCGTCACAAGCCGGTGCCGGTGGCGCTGGAGCAGGAGTACCTGCTCTATCAGGCGCATCGGCAACTGCCGATGACCGAGCTGATTGGTCGCCTGCCCGGCTTGCTGGAGTCGCTGGAGCAGTACAGCCCCTTCGCCGGTGAGGCCAGATCCTTGGTGCGTCAGCTGACGGCCCACCCTACCGAGGGGCTGCGCCAGCTCTTTATCGACAAGTGGCGCGCCAGTCTGGTGGGGAGCCTGCTGCAACTGCAGCAGCAGATCGCCGAAGCGGAGCGGGAGAAGCAACGTCAGGAGATTGAAGATCAGCTGCTGGCGAGCCGCACCCTGGCCGATGCCCTCGATCCCAACCAGATCTCCGCCGGTGGTCTTTGGGATCTGGCGCAGGGGCACTGGCACAAGCGCAGTCTGGTGCTGGTCAAGCAGTATGCCCGCATGTTGCAGCGCGAGCCTTTGCTGGCGGAGATTGCCGGCCTGCTCGGGCGCAGCGAGCGGGATCGGCGGGCGCAGGAGCAACCTGTGCCGCCGGTTCAGGTGCTGGAGCTGGAGCCAGCCCCCAGCGACGATGTGCCGGACGATCTGGTAGGCATCCATCAGGCGAACGATCTGATGAGGTTACTGCCAAGTGAAGCTGTGATGCTGGGGCTGCCGGAGCTGGAGCTGGAGTTCTATCGCCGCTATCTGGAGCGGCGTCTGCTCAGCTACCAGTCACGTGGCACCTTGCCGCGTCAGCGCATCATGCTGCGCACCCCGGAGCAGGGTGGGCAGCAGTTGCAGCAACGGGGCCCCTTTATCGTCTGCGTCGATACCTCCGGCTCTATGGGGGGATATCCCGAGGAGTGTGCCAAGGCGCTGTTTCTGGCGCTGCTCAAGGTGGCGATGGATGAGAAGCGCGGCTGCTACCTGATGCTCTTCTCCACCGAGGTGGCGACCCTCGAGATCACCGCGGATACCGGTCTGGACAAGGCGGAGCGCTTTCTCTCCATGAGTTTTCACGGCGGTACCGATCTGGTGCCTTGTCTGGAGAAGGCGCTGGCCAAGCTCGATGATCCCGCCTTTGCCAAGGCGGATGTACTGGTCATCTCCGACTTTATCGCCCAGAGCCTGCCTCATCCCCTGCTCGATCAGATGAACCGCTATCGCCAGCGCCAGACCCGTTTTCACGCCGTCGCCATGTCCCGCCACGCCAAGCAGGCGCTGCTGCGGGTATTTGACAACAGCTGGCTGCTCGATTGTGGCCTGCGCGGTCGGCTGCTGCGGCGCTGGCAGCATCACTAGTGACCGGGAGGGGGCAACCCCTCTTGAGTTGTTATCCCGCCCCAATTTTTCGCTGTGCGTCCCCGCTTTTATTCCAACGCGATGATATCGCAGTAAAATGTGACTAGCCTGCCATTCGGGCTCTCTGTCCAGGTGATAGCCTTTACAACTATTGTTACAGGGCAAAAGATGATGATTTTCCGGCATCGGCTTGCCCGATGATCTTTCCCATTGATCCGGAGTGTGTATGAGCCGACTTGCCTTGCTGCTGTTGCTGGCGGTGTTCGGGCTGGCTGCCAAACCCTTGTCCCCCGAGCAGTTGGAAAATGAACTGGGAGGGATGGAGCGGGTCTATCAGCCGATCGAGTTGCTGCGGGAGCGCCTTGCCCGTTTGCAGCGGGACGGCAACGCCTATCCGCCGTCGCAGCAGATGCGGATCAGTCGCCTGGCTTGCTGGGCCCAATCGGCCGATGACATGCAGGAGTCCCGTACCGCCATCGCCAATGCGGAGCGGATGCTGGCCATTGCGCGCGAGCAGGGTGATGACGCCGCCGTGGCGGAGCTGACGATTTGCCGCGGCTGGTTCAATCAGCTGCTCGGCGAGGTAGCGAAGGCTCGTCACGATTACGATGAGGGGCTGCGGCTGGCAAGAGAGGCCGCCTTGCCGAAGCTGGAGGCGCTGGCGCTGGCCCGCCGGGGGGCCATGCTGTCGTTTCAGGGGGTCTCAGGCCAGGGGCTGATGGATCTCACCAAGGCGCACAATATCTATGAGCAGCTGGGGTTGCCCACCTGGTATCACCAGGCGCAGCTCGAGATTGCAGCCACATTTCGTCGTATGGGCCTCTATGCCGAAGCGCTCGCCACCCTCAACCGGTTGAGCGAACACTTTGCCAGAAGTCACGACGGGTTTGGCTCGGCAAGGCTAAGTGATCAATTGGCTATGGTCTATCTGCAGACCGGGCGTTATCAGGATGCGCTGGGCGAGCTTGAACGCAGTGCGGCCTTTTATAATCAGCCTCAATATCTGATTGAGCATGCCGAACGCATGGTGATGCAGGCCGAGGCTCTGCTCGGGCTGGATCGCCCCGCTGATGCGGGACACTTGCTGGCACAAGCGGCGAAGGTGCTCTCTCCCGATGTTGACCCCATCCTCCATGCGCATCTCGAGCTGGTGCGGGCGAGGTTGAGAGTCGAAGAGCAGGAACCTGTGCCAGCCTTGCGTGCGCTTGAGAAGATTGAGCCGATCTTGAAGGTGGAAGGGCACGTACGCTTTTTGCTCGAGCTCTACTGGGTACGCAGTCGGGCGCTCGAGTTGCAAGGCGATTATCCGGCGGCGCTGGCCGCATTGCGGGAGCATCTGGTGCAGGAGCAGCGGCTCGATCAGCTGTTACGGGAACAGAGCACGGCCTGGGTTCGCGGCGAGTTCGAGCTGGCCCGTCAGGAGGGGGAGAACGAGCGACTGCGAGTCGAGCAGCAGTTGCAGCAGCAGGAGCTGGAGCAGGTCAAGGAGCGTCGGTTCTGGCTGCTGGTGGTGATGGTGCTCTGCGGGGTACTGGCGCTGCTGACGATGGGGTGGCTGCTGGATCGCAACCGTCGGATGCGTCGTCTGGCCTTTACCGATGAGCTGACCGGCATCAACAACCGCCGTCGGGTGCTGCGGCAGGGCAGCGATATGTTGGCGCAGGCTCGCAGGCAGGGCTCGCCATTTTGTCTGCTGGTGTTCGATATCGATCACTTCAAGCGGATCAACGATACCCTGGGCCATCATCAAGGAGACAGGGTGCTGCAATGGGTCTCTCGAGCGGCAGATCGTCAGCTGCGGCACCAGGATCAGTTGGGGCGTACCGGCGGAGAGGAGTTCTTGATCCTGCTGCCGGATACCAGTCTTGAAGAAGCGTGCCGGGTGGCTGAGCGGATCCGTCACTCGGTCGCCAACCGGGCGCTGCCCGGCATGTCGTACCCGGTAACCATCAGTATCGGATGTGCCTCTCTGCGAGACGATGATCAGGAGCTGGCGGCCCTGATCCAGCGTGCCGACAATGCGCTGTATCGTGCGAAAGAGGCGGGGCGCAACCGGGTGGAAACAGATAACTGACGGGCTGGGTATTGTCATTCACCAGGGTGTCATCGCTATTCGGGAGCACACTGATACGGCGATGATGCTCGTCCCCTGCGCTCGTTCTTGCCTGCGATGACAGATTGGCAAGCGCGAGCGCAGAAGACCGTCAGAAGGGCGTTATGCCCAGGCGCTGCCGCCATTGAGGTGAAGCACCTCACCATTCATGTTGTTATTGCTCATCAGGAATAGCGCGGCCTGCGCATAATCCTCTCCCTCTCCCAAGCGTTTCAACGGCAGGCTTTGTGCCACGGCAGCCACTTTTTGTGGGTCATTGCCCAGCGCTTTAAGCAACATGGGAGTACGCATGGGGCCCGGGTTGATGACGTTGATCCGACGGGGGGTCAGCTCAGTCACCAGACTGTGAGCCAGCGTTTCAACCGCGCCAGCTGCAACGGCAGGGAGTGCCTTACCCAGTTGTGGGCGGCGCGTCACCATCCCGGACGTGAGCAGGATGGAGCCGCGTTCGGACAGTTTGGGTGCTGCGGCGCGGATCGCATGAACACTTCCCCAGAAGCGGCTGTCCATGTTGATTTTCAAATCCTCGATGGCAGCGGTGAGAAAGCTGCCTGGTCGCATGACGGCGGCGGTGATGACGAGATGATCCAGCGAATCCAGCTGGTTGAAAAAGTGATTGACGGAGTCGACGTCGAGAATATCCAGTTGATGGCCACTGGCACTTGGGCCCAGTTCAGCCAGTGCAGTGGCAAGCTGCTCACGGCTGGAACCGCCGATAATGACCTTGGCGCCTTGCTCGACCGCTTGTTTGGCGGTGGCCAGGCCAAGACCCGAGGTACCACCGATAATGACGATCTGTTGATTGTGCAGGGTGGAATGTTTCATGTAATGACCTCTCCATTATGTAGATACGATTTACATATTTGTAGCTGGATAGGGAAAGTCCAAGTATGAAAATTTATCAAGAGTGGTTGTTGCTGGCATGGGGAGGGGGCCAAGTCCACGTGGTCCGGATGCTGCCATCCGATTCGGAGCGTTTGATTTTCTGTTCAGTTGGAACCTGTGTAACGGCTGGGCGGCCAAATTATCATCTCTTGTCGGGCTGGGTATTTTTCACTCGCGCGGGTATAATGTCGCGCAATTTTGCTTTGACTCAGGCGAGAAGACCCATGTAACGCAACCCTCCTCCCTCTCTCCACCAGGTTGGCAAAACGCCAGCTGGCGTGGCTTTCGTTGCGTATACATGTGCCGTGAGCGGCATTCCGGATTTATTCCCACGGTGGCTGATGCCACCGCTCAATAGAAGAACGTTGAATTATGTCAGCTGAATTTCTGAGTGAAGTCTCCAAGAGACGCACTTTTGCGATCATTTCGCACCCGGATGCGGGTAAAACCACCATCACTGAAAAAGTCCTGCTGTTCGGACAGGCCATTCAGCGCGCCGGTACCGTCAAGGGCCGTGGCTCGGGCCAGCATGCCAAATCCGACTGGATGGAGATGGAGAAGCAGCGTGGTATCTCCATCACCACCTCGGTGATGCAGTTCCCCTATGCCGATTGTCTGGTCAACCTGCTCGATACCCCGGGTCACGAGGACTTCTCTGAAGATACCTACCGTACCCTGACGGCGGTCGACTGCTGCCTGATGGTCATCGATGCCGCCAAGGGTGTTGAAGACCGGACCCGCAAGCTGATGGAAGTCACCCGTCTGCGTGATACCCCCATCCTCACCTTCATGAACAAGCTGGACCGCGAAGTGCGCGATCCGATGGAAGTGATGGACGAGGTGGAGCGTGAGCTGAAGATCATGTGCGCCCCCATCACCTGGCCTATCGGCTGCGGTAAATCCTTCAAGGGTGTCTATCACCTCTACAAGGATGAGACCTATCTCTATCAGAGCGGTCAGGGCCACACCATCCAGGAGAAGCGGGTGGTCAAGGGGCTGAACAACCCGGATCTGGATGCCGCCGTCGGCGAAGATCTGGCCCGGCAGCTGCGTGACGAGCTGGAGCTGGTGCAGGGCGCCTCTCCCGAGTTCGATCACGATGCCTTTATCGCTGGCGAGATGACTCCGGTCTTCTTCGGTACCGCGCTCGGTAACTTCGGTGTTGACCACATGCTGGATGGCCTGACTGACTGGGCGCCGTCTCCCATGCCGCGCAAGGCCGAGAGCCGCGAAGTGGTAGCGACCGAGGAGAAGTTCTCCGGCTTCGTGTTCAAGATCCAGGCAAACATGGACCCGAAACACCGCGACCGCATCGCCTTTATGCGTATCGTATCAGGCACCTACAGCAAGGGCATGAAGATGCGCCACGTGCGTATCGGCAAGGATGTGAACATCTCCGACGCCGTGACCTTTATGGCCGGTGACCGTGAGCAGGCGGAAGACGCCTTCGCCGGCGACATCATCGGTCTGCACAACCACGGCACCATCCAGATCGGCGACACCTTCACCCAGGGTGAAGATCTCAAGTTCACCGGTATCCCGAACTTTGCACCGGAACTGTTCCGCCGCATCCGCCTGCGCGATCCGCTCAAGCAGAAGCAGCTGCTCAAGGGGCTGGTCCAGCTCTCTGAAGAGGGGGCGGTGCAGGTGTTCCGTCCGCTGATCAGCAACGATCTCATCGTCGGTGCGGTCGGTGTGCTGCAGTTTGACGTGGTGGTTTCGCGCCTCAAGAGCGAGTACAACGTCGAGGCCATCTACGAGGCGGTCAACGTCTCCACCGCCCGCTGGGTGGAAGGGACCGACGTCAAGAAGTTCGAAGAGTTCAAGCGCAAGAACGAGGTCAACCTGGCCCTCGATGGCGGTGACAACCTCACCTACATCGCACCGACCATGGTCAACCTGCGCCTGGCTCAGGAGCGTCACCCGGACGTCGAGTTCCGCCAGACTCGCGAGCACTGATCACTGCTGGTTTGCTTATTGGCAGATAATCAAAGAGACCCCGCTTCGGCGGGGTCTCTTGTTTTGTGCCGTTTTGCCTGTTTAAGGAGGGATGCAGGGGGTAATGATTCAGCATATACCAGTCGCAAGCAGCCCTCACCCTAGCCCTCTCCCAGAGGGAGAGGGAACCATCAGAGGTCTGCCTGAAAGGTCGCGGAAGTGTTTTTGCCCCCTTCTCCCCTTGCGGGAGAAGGGTTGGGGATGAGGGGGCTCTACTCCAGCGTCAGCACCATGCAGATCTCGCAATCCCCGTGGCCGGTGCAGCCAAGGGGGCCGGGCAGGTGTTCAAAGCCCAGTGATTCATAGAGGCTGGTGGCTTCGCGCAAGACCTCGGTCGTTTCCAGATAGCAGCGCTGATAACCAAGCGCACGCGCCTCGTCCAGTGCCTGCAACACCAGCCGCTTGCCAAGGCCCAGTCCGCGCAGGGCGGGCATAAAGTACATCTTCTGCAGCTCGCAGACTCCCTCTTCTCCCGCCAATGGTGCGATACCGCCACCGCCGAGGATGGAACCGTCCGGCCCTTCGATAACCCAATAGCGGCTCTTTTCCCCCTGATAGCTCTGGGAGAGGGTGTCGAGATTGGGATCCGAGACCCCATACCCCTTGTCGGCGGTGAGGCCATATTCGGCCGAGACGGCGCGGATCACCAAGGCGATCTGGGCATTGTCCGCCGCCGTGATGGGGCGGATCCGGTAACCACGCTGGCGACGGGCGCGGGAGAGGGCGCTGCGATAGAGCCGCAGCCCTTGCCACAGCTGCTCCCGCTCGGGCAGGCTCAACTGCGCCAGCATCTCTTCCATCGCCCCGTCCATCTCCCGGTGCAACTCCAGCAGCATCCCCTGACCGTTGACGGTGAGGCGGGCCTCCTTGCTGCGGCCGTCGGAGGGGTGCGGGTGCCAGCTGATAAGCTCCCGCTCGGCGAGGCGTGCCAGCGGACGGCTGGCGTTGGATTTGTCGATGTGCAGCTTTTCTGCCAGCTGCTGATTGGTGGCCGGGGCGTTTTCCAGCTCGATCAGCAGGTGAGCCTCGATGGGGGTGAGGGCCAGATTGCCGCACTGCTGGGAGAGCATGCCGAGTTCGCGAACCAGATCGCGCGACAGGGCGCGCAGGGGACGGGGATCCATATTGTGGGTTCCTTTTTAGTTGTGCATGACAACTAAAATAGCGTAAAAGTTGTAATTCGCAACCTTTTGCTGTGATGACTTGCAGAATATGAGATGAGCGGCAGCCCCGTTGATTGGGCTGCCGCAGGTGGGGCGGTCGTCAGGCGGCGGCTCTGATAGCCAGCTCCGGGCGGCGGGAGAAGCAGCGGGCCAGCAGCAACATGGTGGCGACGCCTATGGTACCGAGCACCAGCCAGGGGAGGGCCGGTTGTCCCTGTTGCAGCGAGAAGTCATAGAGGGAGCCGCCGCCCACGTAGCCGGTCATGCCCCCCAGCGCCAGTCCAAGGCGGCTGAAGCCCATGTAGCTGCCGCGGGCTGTGGGGTTGGCCAGCCGGGTCATCAGGGTCTCCCGGGCCGGTTCACAGATGATGATCCCCAGATAGAAGCAGGCCAGCAGTACGAAGATGCCGGAGAGGGTGCTGACGAAAGCGACCAGCCCGATCCCCACCGTCATCAGCAGGATACCTGCCATCAGCCGGCTCTCCAGCCGATAGCGCCGTTCGCTGAAACGGGCGATAGGGTAGAGCAGCGCCAGTGACAGCGCCGTTTCCAGGCTGTACATCCAGCCCACTGCCGTGGTGGTGCCGGAGAGCTGCTTGACCAGAATGGGGAAAATAAGCATCACCTGTACCCACAGCATGTAGTAGCCGCTCAGGATCAGTACCAGTCGGCAGAAGGCGCGATCTGCCAGTACTTGTCCCAACCCTTCCCGCATCGGAGTCGGTTTGACCGAGAGGCGGTAGGCGGGCAGCAGGGTCCAGTTGCAGAGAGCCGCCAGCGTGAAGAGTCCGGCGCCCAGCAGGCAGACGTAGGTGAAGTCAAAACGCAGCAGCCAGCTGCCGAGCAGCGCACCGGTGACGGCTCCCGCGCTCTCCAGCATCATCAGCAGGGAGATAAAGCGGCCCCGCTCATGGGGACGGGTAAATTTGATCACCAGTGCGGCCCGTGGCGGGTCGAACAGGCAACCGCCCAGTCCGGAGAGGAAGCAGGAGAAAATCAGCATGGCGCCGCTGTCGGCCCAGGCCAGGGTGGCGAAGCCCACCGCCCGCAACAACATGCCGGTGACAATGAGTGGGCGGGCACCAAAGCGGTCAGCGAGGGAGCCGCCGAAGATCCCCAGCCCCTGCTGGGTCAGCTGGCGCAGGCCGAGGGCCAGCCCCACCAGACCGGCGGCCCAGCCGAGTTGATCGACGAAGCGCAGGCTGATCATCGGCATCACCACAAAGAAACCCAGGATCACCAGTGTGGTATCCAGCGCCAGAAACCAGCGTCCCCAAAACCTCGCCCTATCGACCATAACGCCCTCTCATTCACAGATACCTTCATTCTGGAGAGGGTTTAGATATAGTGGTAGACGACAACTACCTATATTTCATATCAGGATTATTTATGTCTATGGATCTGGACGATCTGCAACTGCTGCTGGATGTGGCCGAGCTGGGCAGCTTCAGTCAGGCGGCGGCCATTCGTGGCTGGTCACAGCCGCTGGTGAGCCAGCGGATTGCCCAGCTGGAGGAGAGCCTCGGGGCGCCGCTGTTTCAACGCCATCGGCGTGGCGTAACGCCGACCCGTGCCTGCGAGGAGTTTCTGCCATCGGCCCGCTCGGCGCTGGCGATCCTGAGCGAAGGGCGGCTGGCACTGCAGGGGGCGCCTGCGCTGCCTTGTATCCGTCTCTCCAGCCTGCCATCCCTCACTTCGGTGGTGTTTGGCTCGTTATTGATGGAGCTGGTGGACGAGCCGTTCGAGATCCGCTGCACCACGGATCACTCCGGCGAGATCATGCAGTCGCTGCTGACCGGGGAGGCCGATATCGGCTTTGTACTCAAGCGCCCGCCGGTTGCTGGCCTGCAGATGGAGCTGCTCTGCTGCTCCCCCATTATCGCTATCGCCTCGCCATTGCATCCGCTGGCCGGTTGTCACGGCCTCACCTTGGAGGATATTGCCGACCAGCGGCTGGCGCCTCAGGTATGGGGGCCGGGGTGTGACGTCTTTATCCAGCAGTTGCGGCGGCTGCGGCGGGCCGCCAGCCCCCTGCATGCGGTGCAGCCGGCCAGTGCGGCGCGTGATCTGGCGCTGGAACACGGGTTTATCACCCTGATGCCGGAGCTGGCCATCAAGCGGGATCTGGAGGTGGGGCGGCTGGTCAGGCTCGATGTGCGCAATCTGCCGCAAGAGCATTGGGATGTGATGATGGCGTGGCGCGGTGGCAAGCGGCCCAACCCGGCCCGGGAAACCGTGTTGGCCACCGCCCGCACGCTGGCGAAACGGTGGCGCAATGAGTAGAACGATGCGGGACAAGGCCCGCATCGGGTGGATCAGTAGCTGGCCTTGAGGGTCACGCCACTGAACGCGGAAAACCCTGACAGCTGCACATGCCAGGTACCCGCCTTGGGATTGGTGAACGAGCAGCTTTCGTTGTTACCGCCCTTGTAGGGACGGCAGTCATAACTGCTGCTGGTGGGGGCGCTGCCAAAGCGGACGTAGAGGTCGGCATCACCGGTACCGCCACTGCTGCTGATCTGCAGCGACCTGGTGCCCGCCGGTACGTTCAGGGTGTAGTTGAGCTTGCCACCCTTGCTGGCGGCGAGGTTGCTCACCGGCACGCCGTTTTGCAGTACGTTGTCGCTCGGTGGCGGCGTGGTGCCGCAACTGGCATCAACCCCGACGGTCTGGAAGGCACGTGCCACATCCGCCTGACTGTAACCCAGGTCGGCGGTCGCCCGGCTGACGCCGCAGGCCCCTTGCTGGTAGTTGGTGTTGGCTCCCCAGTAGAGGCGGTTGGCCAGCAAGAACACTTCAAATGCCTTGCGGGTGTTCCAGCCGCTGCTGGTGGCGAGCAGGTAGAAGGCGCGGTTATAGACCCCGGAGCTGTGGTGTACATCCATCCCCTCCTGATAATCCGCGGCATGGCCGATGGATCTGCCATCCCGGGTCGGATCCTCGAAGTAACGCAGGGAGCCGTTACCCTTGAAGATCTGGGCACCGACCAGCCAGTCGTTGCTCCCCTTCATGTAGAACTCGGCCGCTTCACCCGCCATATCGGAGAAGGCCTCGTTGATGCCGCCGGATTGTCCTGAATAGATCAGCCCGGAGTTCTGCTCGGTAAAGCCGTGACTCACCTCGTGGGCCGCCACATCGAGGCTCACCAGCGGGTGGAAGGTGGTAGCGCCGTCACCGAAGGTCATCTGGCTGCCATCCCAGAAGGCGTTCTCGTAATTCTTGCTGTAGTGAACCCGCATCTTCAGTTTGAAGGTGAGGGGCGCCGTGTTGTACCAGTTGCGGTACATGTCGAACACCACGTTGCCGAAGTAGTGGGCGTCGTTGAGGGGAGAGTAGGCGCCGTTGATCTCCTTGACCCGGTTCTCCGGGCAGGTGAACTGGTGGATGGCGCCGCCAGAGGTGGCGTGGTTGAGGTTGATGGTATCGACGTTGGGGCTGGTCATCCGGCAGTTGTCATCGACGATGAGCGGGCCAAAATCGGTGCCGTAGACGTATTTGCCGGTCTTGATGTTGCCCCCCGGGCCGGTCGCATCCTTGTGGTTGATCCCCTCCCAGCGTTTGAGCTCCTCACCGCTCTGGGCATCAAGTATGACGAAGGGGCGGCTTGGCTTGTCACCTTCGGCGATGAAGGAGACCTGATAAACCAGCCGAGCCAGCCCGTTCTCATCCTGCATCACGTAGAGTTTGACCTGCTCGTTGCTCCCCTTGCTGCCCGCCTTGGCCTTGCTGGCGGCATCCTGTGGCGAGAGGGTGGCGACCGGGCTTGCCACATCCTGATCGATCTGGCGCAGCATGCGCCCGCTGGCCTGTTGCAGCTGGCCGTTCAGGCTCTTGTCAGCTACCACCACCTTACCCATTACCGGGATGCCGTTCCAGACCTGCTCGTAGCGGATCCGCTGCTGGCCGTTGGGCAGCTTGACCAGCCGCACTTGACGAAACTCGCCATCTTCCAGCTGCAAGGTGCCACTCGCGGCACTGAGGCCGGTCATGGCCCGGATGCCGTTTGCCGTTACGTTGATCTCTACCTCTTGTGCCGCCAGTGCGGCGCTTCCCCAGCAGGCCAGCGCAACGGCCAGATAAATTTTATTCATCTCTTCTTTCCTTAAATCGATGAGGTTGATAAACCGACCGAAGGTCGGGCGTTTTGAAGCTAGTGCCGGTGGGGGAAAGTGCCCCCTGTCAAAAGTGACAGCGCAGCACAAAGGGGTAGCAGGATCTGCCAAAGTGCCGTTTGTGGGCATTAGTCGGCGTCATTTGGAGGGTATTATCCGGTTTCAGACACCCACCCTCCTCTTTTGAGGGAGGAGAGATCGTGCGCTGTCACCCTCTGCGAAGCCTGCCGGAGGAGGGCCGTAAAAGTGGCTGGCGCGGCCAGTGGCGATTGGCTACATTGGGTGCTGATTCGCTATTTGATCACTGATTTGAAAGGAGAATCCCATGTTTTCATGGCAGTTGGACGACGAGCTTGCGCTGCTCTTCTTGCAGCCAGATATGGCGAGCGAACTGTTTGCCCTCTGCAATGACAACCGGGAGTACCTCTCCCAGTGGCTACCCTGGCCGCCACTGATCCAGCGCCCCGTTGACAGCGCCCTCTTCATTCGCAGTGCCATCGAGAAGTTCGCCCGGGGTGAGGGGCTCACCACTGCCATCGAGTATCAGGGGGAGGTGGTGGGGGTTATAGGTTACAACAGCATCGATCATGACCTTGGCAAGGTGGTCATCGGTTACTGGCTGGCGGAGCGCTGGCAGGGTAACGGTATCATCACCCGGGCCTGTCAGGCCCTGATCCACCACGCCTTCGAGGAGATGGGGATGGAGAAGGTGGAGATCAGCGCCGCCACCGATAACGAGCCCAGCAGGGCTGTTTGTGAACGGCTCGGGATGCAGCTTGAGGGGGTGACCCGGCGCGCAGAGCGGCTGGGCAACCGGATTGTGGACCACGCCCACTTCAGCCTGCTGCGCGATGAGTGGCTAAGACAGAGGGAGTCCTGATGACGCTGCCACATATCAAGACGGCTCGTACCCACCTGACCATACTGTCGCCGGATCAGGCCCCCATGATGCTCGACTTCTACCGGCGCAACCGCGCCCATCTCGCCCCCTGGGAGCCGCTGCGGGACGAGCACTTCTACACCCTCTCTTACTGGCATGCCCGGCTGCAGGACAGCTACAGCCAGTTTTTCAACGGCACCGGCGTCAATCTGGTGGCCCTCGATCCGGCTGGCGAGCGGGTGATCGCCACCTGCAACTTCAGCAATATCCTGATGGGGGTTTTCAAGGCGTGTCATCTGGGCTATGCCATCGACCAGCAGCATCAGGGGCAGGGGGTGATGGGAGAGGTGCTGTCAGCCGCCATCGACTACCTGTTTCGGGAGCACGATCTGCATCGCATCATGGCTTGCTATATGCCAGCCAATCAGCGCAGTGGCGCCTTGCTGGAGCGGCTCGGCTTCGAGCGGGAGGGATTCGCGCGGGCGTATCTGATGATCAATGGTCGCTGGGAGGATCACATCCTCACCTCGCTGATTAATCCGGCCCCCTGAACGACAGATAAAAAAACGGGCCCGAAGTTGCCTTCGGACCCGTCTTCGAATGAGGTGCAGGCTTAGTTGGCCTTGGCATCGCTCACTGCAGCTTCAACCTTGGTAGCGGCTTCGGTAGCAGCTTTTTCTACGGTTGCAGTCGCTTCGGAGGTGGCCTTCTCTACGGTAGAGGTGGCTTCGCTAGCGGCTTTTTCTACAGTGGCAGCAACTTCGGCGGCCGGAGCAGCAGCAGGAGCGGCAGCTTTTTCTTCTTTCTGACCGCAAGCAGTCAACATCAGACCCAGGATACCGGCTACCAGTACTTTGTTCATGTGCATTCCCTCAAAAAAAGATGGAGAGATGGTCTGTGCAACCATCACAGCGCCCACCGTTGCCCGGTATTGAAACAAGAAGCCGGGAGGCAGCAGGCGGGCGCAATATAGCCCCATTAGTTACCGATGAAAACGGATATCACAATGACATTTTTTCGTGCCGTGGATAAAAAGCTCCACTGCAACGACTGATATCAATACAAGATGCCGTTAAATGGCACTAATTGCACAATAAAACACCACTTTGTTGCCATCTTGTGGCGGTTTAACAAGGTCAAGGTTGGTCAAGCGCGCCCGATGACCCGCACCTTAGTCAGACAGCTTCTGACAGGGCAGCCGTTTTCCCTCAAGGTGGCTCTGACGGGCCAGATCCAGCAGCGCCATCACCGCCAGCGCTTCACTTGCTGGCACCGGGTTGCTTCCCTCGCCCTTGATGGCGGCGCAGACACCGCGATAGTAGGCGCCATAATCCCCGGCCTCACCCACCACGCTCTGCTGCTGCAACTGACCATCGACAATGCGGCTGAGCTGACCGGGTTCACTATCAATGCCCCAATCCGCCGCCGGTGGCCGCTTGCCCAGCTTGAGCTGGTCTTCCTGTACATCCATACCGCATTTCACGAACGAACCCTGGTTGCCGTGGACGATGAAACGCGGCATGGTGGCCGAGACCAGACAGCTGCCATGCAGAATAACCCGCAGAGCACCGTAACCCAGCACCACATGGAAGTAGTCGTCCGCCAGTGCGCCGGGGCGCTGCTCGGCCAGATCGGCCTGCAACCAGTCCGGTTGGCCGAACAGCTGCAATGCTTGATCCAGCACGTGAGGGCCGAGATCGAACCAGAGGCCGGAACCCGGGCCACCCGCTTCGCGCCAGCGCTGGCGCACCTCGGGGCGATAGCGATCGAAGTGGGATTCGAACTGTGTGATCTGCCCCAGCGTCCCTTCGGCAATCAAACGGCGCACGGTGAGAAAATCCCCGTCCCAACGGCGGTTGTGAAAGATGCTGAGCAGTCGCTGCTGCTTTTCGGCCAGCTCGACCAGCGCTTGCGCCTCGGCCAGATCCAGTGCAAAGGGCTTGTCGATCACCACATGTTTGCCTGCCAGCAGCGCCTGGCGGGCGAGGGGGGCATGGGTGTCGTTGGGGGTGGCGATCACCACCAGATCGACGGTCTCATCCCTCAGCACCTCCTCCAGTGAACCGACCCGGCAGCCGGGCAGATCGGCCTGCACCTTGGTGGCATCGCGGCTTACCACCCAGCTCAGGGACAAGCCCGGGGTGGTGGAGAGGAAGGGAGCGTGGAAGGTCTTGCCTGCAAAGCCATAGCCCACCAGGGCTGCGTTAAGAGTGTGGCTCATCGGGAGTTCTCCGCTGACATCGAGTGAGTGGGGTTGCCATCGCAGGTGAGCTGCCGGATGGCAATATGCTGTAAAGGTGATACAAACGAGAAGGGGGCCGATGGCCCCCTGAGTGTGCCCATCAGAGCACAGGATTTATTGCAAACACAAGCGGCGACCGCGTCGGGTCATCAGCATCACCAGGGGCGGCAGCAGCAGCCACATATGCAGCGCCAGCTGGCTCAGCGGGTCGTGCATCAGGGCGCCGGTCAGACCAACCAGGGCGCCGGATCCACTCATCTGGAACAGGCCGAGCAGGGCGGCGGCGGTACCGGCGCAGTGGCCGAACGGTGCCAGCGCCATCCCGGCGGCCGAGCCCAGAATCATGGCAAAGCCGATGCTGGAGAGGAACACCGGCCCCATCATCGCCAGCGGATGTTCGATGTGTATGGCCAAAGTCAGGATGATAGCCGAGAGCATCAACACCAGCAGGCCGATGCGCAGGGTGCGTCTTGGCCCCACCTTGGCGATAAAGCGCGGCGCCATAAAACAGGCCAGAATGTTGAGCGCGGCGTTGGCGGTAAACCAGTAGCTAAAGCCGCTCATATCGAGCCCCAATTTCACCATCAGCTGCACCGGTGCGGCGGTGACATAAGCGAGGATCACCGCCATCGCCAGCATGCACAGCGCCGCGTTGAACAGGAAGCTGGGGGAGCGCAGTACCGGGCTGTAGCGAGACCAGCTGATGAGGACCCCTTCACTGCGGGTCTCCTCCGGGCGGGTCTCCGGCATCCGCCACATCAGCCAGCTGCCGACGATGAGCGCATAACCGGCCATAAACCAGAAGTTGGCAGACCAGCCCGCCTTGGCGGTGAGCCAGCCACCGAGCAGGGGGGCCAGCGCAGGAATAAAGCAGATGGCGCCATTGAGGTAGGAGATCATCTGACCGCTCTTTTTCGGGCCGTAGCTGTCACGCACCACCGAGAAGGCGGCGACCGAGGTGGCGCAGGCGCCGAAGCCCTGCAGCACTCGCGCCAGCATCAATTCGCCGAGGCTGGCGGCAAAACCGGCCCCCAGCGCGCTCAGGCCATAGAGCAGCACGCCGCCCAGCGCGATAGGCTTGCGACCGTAGCGATCGGCCAGCGGGCCAACAAGCAGTTGCCCCAGCCCCATGCTGAACAGGAACCAGGTGATGGTGCCCTGCATCAGGGTTACTTCGGCGCCCAGCTGCTCGGCCATCTGCGGAATGGCGGGCAGGTAGATGTCGATAGCCAGCGGACTGAACAGCACCAGTAGTACGAGTAAAAGTATCAATGGCATCTGTCACCTCTTTAGTCAGCCAGGTTAATGAATTGGGGCGCGAGTCTACTGACTCACAGTAATGAATAGAAATGGTATTTAATCACTTTGGTTATTCCATTATGGAAACATGTATTAAAAAGCTGGTTATTCGATGGCGGCAAATCCCCCGTAACCCCATCACAGCGGGTGTAATTGGCGCTTTTACTAAACGCTTGCGCCGCATAGAATGCGCAGATTATTTTTGCGGAGGTGCTCGATGAACAAGCTTGTCCTGGCAACAGGTAACCAGAAAAAGGTGAAGGAATTGGCCGCCATGCTGGCCGATATGAAGATCCAGGTGATCCCACAGAGCGAGTTTGCGGTCTCCGATGCCGATGAGACCGGCACCACCTTCGTCGAGAATGCCATCATCAAGGCCCGCCACGCCGCCCGCATTACCGGTCTGCCCGCCGTGGCCGATGACTCTGGTCTGGAAGTCGATCTGCTGCAAGGGCGCCCCGGCGTCTACTCCGCCCGCTTTGCCGGTGTGGGGGCTGGTGACAAGGCCAACATCGAGAAGCTGCTCGGCGAGCTGCAAGGTGCCCCCGAGTACCTGAAGAGCGCCCGCTTCTGGTGTGTGCTGGTCTATATGCGCCACGCTGACGATCCCACCCCCATCATCTGTCAGGCGAGCTGGGAAGGGATGATCATCGACGAGCCGCGCGGTCAACATGGCTTTGGCTATGACCCGGTATTCTTCGTGCCGGATCACGACTGCACCGCCGCCCAGATGCCCGCCGAGCTGAAAAACCAGCTCAGCCATCGCGGTCAGGCTCTGGCCAAGCTCAAAGCGGCGCTGGCTGCGGCACACTGAGTCACTTCGCCACCTTGTCGGTTACACACGGTCAATCACACATAGTCATCTACAATGGGGGCCTTGAGCCCCCGTTTTATTGGAAGCCCCATGCTGCAACTGCCGCCGCTCTCTCTTTATATTCATGTGCCCTGGTGCGTCCAGAAGTGCCCTTACTGTGATTTCAACTCCCATGCCCAGAAGGGGGAGTTGCCTCACCTCGAATATGTCGCCGCTCTGCTGGAGGATCTGGATCAGGATCTGAAGTGGGCGCAGGGGCGGCCGCTCTCCTCGATCTTTATCGGTGGCGGCACCCCCAGCCTGCTGACGGTAGAGGCGATGCAAGCCTTGCTGGACGGGGTGCGGGCCCGCATTCCGCTCACCGCAGATTGCGAGATCACCATGGAGGCCAACCCGGGCACGGTGGAGGCGGACAAGTTCGCCGGTTTCCAGCGCGCCGGTATCAACCGTATCTCCATCGGGGTGCAGAGCTTCCAGCAGGAGAAGCTGACTCGGCTTGGGCGTATCCACGGCCCGGAAGAGGCGCGCAAGGCCGCCGCACTGGCCCATGCTATCAAGTTGCCCACCTTCAATCTGGATCTGATGCACGGTCTGCCGGATCAGAGTCTGGACGATGCCCTTTATGACCTGCAGCAGGCTATCGACTGCGCCCCGCCGCACCTCTCCTGGTATCAGCTCACCATAGAGCCGAACACTGCCTTTGCCTCCAAGCCGCCCAAACTGCCGGAAGATGACACCCTGTGGGACATCTACGAGCAGGGCCACGCCATGCTTACCGCCAGCGGTTATCGCCAGTACGAGATCTCGGCTTATGCCAAAGAGGGCTACCAGTGCCATCACAACCTCAACTACTGGCGCTTTGGCGACTATCTGGGGATCGGCTGTGGCGCCCACGGCAAGGTGACCGATCTCGCGGAGCAGCAGATCCTGCGCACAGCCAAAGTGAAGCATCCGAAAGGGTATCTGGACAAGAGCCGTCCCTATCTGGACGAGCAGTGGCAGGTGACGGCAGACGATCTGCCGCTCGAATACTTTATGAACCGCTTCCGCCTGTTTGAACCGGCCCCCAAGGCGGAGTTCGAGGCCTATACCGGCTTGTCGCTGGAACGGGTGGAGACGGTGCTTGCCATCGCCCAAAGCAAGGAGCTTATCGAGGATCTGGGGGATAGCTGGCAGCTTACTTCTCTCGGCCACCGTTATCTCAACGTGTTGCTCGAACTGTTTATGGATGAGTGAGTGGCCTGTTGAGGCGCAACTTTGAGGTGGTGAGTTGGCGTTGCCAGACCTCGTTTTCAGTAAAAACAATCAGGGCACCTATGGTGCCCTGATTGTTTATGGTCGGTAGAAACCCGCTCAGTAGCAGACGCGGATCATCTGCTGTTGGCCGGGCTCCCACCGCTTGCCAAATTTGGCCTTGCGCTGGTAACTCCCCTTGCCCTTCTTGTTGCGCTCGACCCGGCTGCGAAACAGCGGATCGGAAAGCAGGGCATGCAGATGGTTATCCTTTATCTCGCCGCGCTGATGGGCATAGCGGCCCCCTTGCGCATCTTCCTCACGGGGGAGGACGGGTTGGTCGACCCGGATCTTGGCCATGATGGCTCCTCTTCTTTTCTCTTGGTGTGTTGATTCTTGTGTCTGGATGGTGGTTTTCGCTGCGAGCGCCTGTTCAGCTGAGCGCCCGGCAACCGGATGCACTGGCACCGGTTAAAAACGCGGCGATTTTGTCACCAAATTGCCGCCAGAGCAATGCGTCGGCGGCGCCGAGTCAGTCACACTGAGCCAGGCACGCTCAGTCAGGCATACCATGTCAGCCGTGAACCGGGTCATGCTGGTCGTGGCTATGATGCTCGTGATGGGCCGGGGCACCAGATTCCAGCGTCTCGAGGATGGCGCAGTGCTCCGCCGAGCGCGGCCCGCCGCAGCAGATATTGGAGAGCTCTCGCAGGTTGTCGCGAAAGCGGGTCAGTTCGATGATCTTCTGCTCCACCTGGGCCAGCTTGGTGTCGGCCACCGCTTTCACCTCCTGACAGGTGACTTTGGCCTTGTTGGTATCGAGGTCGAGCAGCTCGCCAATATCGGCCAGCGAGAATCCCACCGACTTGGCGCGAATGATGAACTCCAGCCGCCGCTTGTCCTGTTCACTGTAGAGGCGGTAGCCGGATTCGTTGCGGATCCCCGGTGAGATAAGCCCGTTCTTCTCGTAAAAACGCAGGGTATCTGCCTTGACCCCGCACACCTTGGCCAGTTCACCGATCCGATACATGCTCTCTCTCCCCTTGAATGTATGCCGCCACAAAAACCGGAATCCACTATCACCCCTTTGCCCATGGATTGCCAGCCAAGGGCATAAAAGGGGCAGATAAACATCTCCTGGCGACCCTTTTTCCCATAAAACACTGAAAGTGCAAACGTTTCGAGAAAATCAAGTGGAAAACGTTTAACGCCGCGCCAAATAAGGCTTTGCTGTTTCAAAAAATCCACCACAGGTCACATTTTTTGTGTAGAATACGCGCCCATAACAGAGCGCCGCACCAAGCGGGCATTTCCTAAAACGCTTTTGCCGGATATCGGGGCGAGAGTGGTTTGCGAAATCCCCCACTTCCATTTATTTGGGGACTCTCTGTGTTGAGCCTCGCCTCCCATGGAACGGTCCCCGTTATGTTGAGGACGATAGTGTGATGGAACAAGCTCGACCCATTCGCCGTGCACTGCTGAGTGTGTCTGACAAAACTGGCATTCTGGAATTTGCCAAGGCACTCAACGAGCGTGGTGTTGCCCTGCTCTCCACGGGCGGTACCGCCAAGCTGCTTGGCGAGGCGGGTCTGCCGGTGACCGAGGTCTCCGACTACACGGGTTTCCCTGAAATGATGGATGGCCGGGTCAAGACCCTGCATCCCAAGGTTCATGGCGGCATCCTCGGCCGTCGGGATCAGGATGACGCCATCATGGCCCAGCACGCTATCTCCCCCATCGACATGGTTGTCGTCAACCTCTACCCCTTTGCTGCAACCGTGGCCAAAGCGGGCTGCACCCTGGCCGATGCGGTCGAGAACATCGACATCGGCGGCCCGACCATGGTGCGCTCTGCCGCCAAAAACCATAAAGATGTCGCTATCGTCGTCAAAGCTGCTGACTATGATCGGGTTATTCGCGAGATGGATGCCAACGGCAACAGCCTGAAACTGGCGACCCGTTTCGATCTTGCCATCGCAGCCTTCGAGCACACCGCCGCCTACGACGGCATGATCGCCAACTACTTCGGCACCATGGTTCCTTCTTACGGTGACAACAAGGAGGGTGACGAGGAGTCCCGCTTCCCGCGTACCTTCAACAGCCAGTTCATCAAGAAGCAGGACATGCGTTACGGCGAAAACAGCCATCAGGCCGCCGCCTTCTACGCCGAAGAGCATGCCGCGCCGGGTTCCGTCTCCAGCGCTGTCCAGCTGCAGGGCAAGGCGCTCTCCTACAACAACATCGCTGATACCGATGCAGCGCTGGAGTGTGTGAAGGAGTTCGACGAGCCGGCCTGCGTCATCGTCAAACATGCCAACCCCTGCGGTGTGGCTATTGGTAGTGACCTGCTGAGTGCCTACGATCGCGCCTACCAGACCGACCCCACCTCCGCCTTTGGCGGCATCATCGCCTTCAACCGCGAGCTGGATGGTGCCACTGCCGCTGCCATCGTTGCCCGCCAGTTTGTCGAAGTGATCATCGCCCCGACCGTCAGCCAGGAGGCCCGCGATGCGGTCGCCGCCAAGCAGAACGTGCGTCTGCTCGAATGCGGTCAGTGGACGGCACCGGCGCAAGGCTTTGACCTCAAGCGCGTCAACGGCGGCCTGCTGGTACAGGAGCGGGATCTCGGCATGGTGACGCTGGGCGACCTGACCGTGGTCAGCAAGCGCCAGCCGACCGAGGCCGAGCTGCAAGATCTGCTGTTCTGCTGGAAAGTGGCCAAGTTCGTCAAATCCAACGCCATCGTCTACGCCAAAGATGGCCAGACCATCGGCGTCGGCGCAGGCCAGATGAGCCGTGTTTATTCGGCCAAAATCGCCGGTATCAAGGCGGCGGACGAAGGGCTGACCGTGGCGGGCTCCGTGATGGCCTCCGATGCCTTCTTCCCGTTCCGCGACGGTATCGATGCTGCCGCGCAGGCCGGTATCTCCTGCGTGATCCAGCCGGGTGGCTCGATGCGCGATCAGGAGGTGATCGACGCCGCCGACGAGCACGGCATGTGCATGGTGTTCACCAACATGCGCCATTTCCGTCATTGATGGGTCAGGGGCTGCCGATGGCGGCCCTTTTGTTGTCTCTTTTCAACTGACTATTTCCACTGACTGACGGCCAGAGAGGCCGTCCAGTGACCACAAATAGAAGCGAGCGATACGATGAAAGTACTGATCATTGGCAACGGTGGCCGCGAACACGCTCTGGCCTGGAAGGCCAAACACTCCCCACTGGTACGTCACGTTTTTGTGGCGCCGGGCAACGCAGGCACCCAGCTTGAGCCGGGTGTCGAGAACGTCGCCATCGAGGCGACCGATATCGAAGGGCTGCTGGCCTTTGCCAAAGAGAAGCAGGTCGGCCTCACCATCGTCGGGCCGGAAGCGCCGCTGGTGAAAGGGGTGGTGGATGCCTTCCGCGCCGCCGGTCAGCCGATCTTTGGCCCGACCGCTGCCGCTGCCCAGCTGGAAGGCTCCAAGGCTTTCACCAAGGATTTCCTGGCCCGTCACGCCATTCCGACCGCCGAGTACCAGAACTTCACCGAAGTGGAGCCAGCACTCGCCTACTTGCGCGAGAAGGGCGCCCCCATCGTCATCAAGGCCGATGGTCTGGCGGCGGGCAAGGGGGTGATTGTCGCCATGACCTTGCAGGAAGCGGAAGACGCGGTGCGCGACATGCTCTCCGGCAATGCCTTTGGCGAAGCGGGCTCCCGGGTGGTGATTGAGGAGTTTCTGGAGGGTGAAGAGGCGAGCTTCATCGTCATGGTCGATGGCGAGCACGTGTTGCCGATGGCCACCAGTCAGGATCACAAGCGGGTTGGCGACGGTGATACCGGCCTCAACACCGGTGGTATGGGGGCTTACTCCCCGGCGCCGGTAGTGACCGCCGAGGCACATCAGAAGGTGATGGAGCAGGTGATCATGCCGACCGTGCGCGGCATGGCGGCCGAGGGCAACGTCTACACCGGTTTCCTCTATGCCGGTCTGATGATCGACGGTGCAGGCAATCCCAAGGTGATCGAGTTCAACTGCCGTTTCGGCGATCCCGAGACCCAGCCCATTATGCTGCGGATGCAATCCGATCTGGTGGAGCTCTGCCTAGCCGCTTGCGCAGGCAAGCTGGATCAGAAAGAGGCCATCTATGATCCCCGCGCCGCCATCGGCGTGGTGTTGGCGGCGGGAGGCTATCCTGGCGATTACAGCACCAACCACCCCATCAGCGGCTTGCCGGTGGATGAAGTGGCGGGTGAGAAGGTGTTCCATGCCGGTACCCGCCTGGAGGGCGATACCAGCCTGACCGCTGGCGGCCGCGTGTTGTGCGCCACCGCCCTCGGCCACACAGTGGCAGAAGCCCAGCAGCGTGCCTATCAGCTCGCTGGCCGCATCAAGTGGGATGGCGTCTTCTACCGCAAGGATATCGGCTGGCGCGCCATTGCTCGCGAACAGGAGTAACTGACGCACGCAAATGGCCAGCTGATTCAGACCCCGCTACGGCGGGGTTTTTTGTCCCTGTTTACCGCTTTCAACCATCTTCATGGTGCGCGTCACCTGCGTTCAATCAGTTACCAAGCGCAAACAAGCGCGGCATATCTGTCACTATTTGCCACAAAAAACAGCATTTTTCACAAACGTTTCACCATAAGTCATGGCATCATGCTGGTGATGAATTCTTGTTTGGATTCATAAGTACCCCTAACAATTCGAGCATGTCGTTATATAAGGAAATCCCATGTTGAAAACCGTCCGCCCCCTGCTGCTGCCCCTGATGTTTGGCCTGATGACCTTGCCTGCCGTGGCGGGTGATCTGGAACAGCCGATGAAGAAGATTGGCTTCAACTACAAGCAGGCCGTCAAGGCTGATGATGCAGCCACCATGGAGAAGCACATCAACGAGATGAAGGCCCAGCTGGATGTGGCCAAGCAGAAGAACATGCCGGCCGCCAAGAAAGAGAAATTCCTTGAAGGGATGAACGAGGTACAGACCGAGCTGGACGCCAGCCTGGCCGCACTCAAGGCGGGTGATGAGGCCAAGGCGCGCGAACATCTGGCCAAGGTCAACGACCTGAAGAAGGAGTACCACAAATATGCCAAGCAAAAAGGGTGAGCCCTTTCGCTGGGATCCGCTGGTTCGCCTGACCCACTGGGGTTTGGCGGCAGTCTGCATCGGCAACCTCTGGGTTAACGAAGCGGGGGAGGAGTGGCACGAGTGGCTGGGTTACGGCGCCATTGGGCTGGTCTCCTTGCGTCTGCTCTGGGGGCTCACTTTTGCCCGTGGCTACGCTCGCCTTGGTGCCCTCATCCCCAGCGGTGAGGATTTTCGCCAGCAAGCGCGCGAGATGCGTGAGCGGCAGCCTCCGGCACCGGGTCATCACGGTAGCGGCAAGCTGGCCGTGTGGGCGCTCTGGCTGGTTGTGCTGGCCACTGCTGGAAGCGGCTGGTTTCAAAATACCGAGACGGGATTTGAACTGGGGGCTGACGAGTGGCATGAGTGGTGCGTGGTGGCGCTGCAGGGACTGATTGGTCTGCACCTGCTGGCCATCGTCTTCACCTCCTGGCGTCAGCGCAGCAATCTGGTTACCCGGATGCTGCCTGCCATCGGGCGTCGCTCGTCCATCCAGAGCGGCAGCAACGAGCAAACCTGAGGCTCAGCATTAGGCTCCTTGTCACTGAGTGAGGCGCCTGATCCGGACCCTGCCCAGACCCGCCCATGGCGGGTCTTTTCTATGACCTCATCCAGCTCATCACAGGGGATTGCCCGATACGTAGATGCAAAAAGGCCGCTCATCATGAGCGGCCTTTTCTAATTTGGTGGCCCCTGGGGGACTTGAACCCACGACCAATCGATTATGAGTCGACTGCTCTGACCAACTGAGCTAAGGGGCCAAATTGTGCGTTTAGCGGCGTGGATTATAGGGGAAGAGGAAAGGGCAGTCTATAGGCATATCAACCACTTGGCGACTAATTGTCCAGCTTGATTGAGGGCGCAAAGAGGGTTGCAAGGGTAAATGCCAGACAAAACAAAGCCCCGCATGGCGGGGCTTTGGCAGAGCAGTTTGACACAGGGTCAGGACTATTCGTCCAGGAAGCTGCGCAGCACTTCCGAGCGGCTCGGGTGGCGCAGTTTACGCAGTGCCTTGGCTTCGATCTGACGAATACGCTCACGGGTAACGTCGAACTGTTTGCCCACTTCCTCTAGGGTGTGGTCAGTGTTCATGTCGATACCGAAACGCATCCGCAGTACCTTGGCTTCACGGGCGGTCAGGCCAGCCAGCACTTCGCGGGTGGCGTTGCGCAGGCTTTCGCTGGTCGCCGCATCCGCTGGCAGAGCCAGGGTGGTATCTTCGATAAAGTCGCCCAAGTGGGAATCTTCATCATCACCGATGGGCGTCTCCATTGAGATAGGTTCTTTGGCGATTTTCAGTACCTTGCGGATCTTGTCTTCCGGCATGCCCATGCGCATCGCCAGCTCTTCCGGGTTCGGTTCGCGACCCATCTCCTGCAGCATCTGACGGGAGATACGGTTGAGCTTGTTGATGGTCTCGATCATGTGTACCGGGATACGGATGGTACGTGCCTGATCCGCGATGGAGCGGGTAATGGCCTGACGGATCCACCAGGTTGCATAGGTCGAGAACTTGTAGCCACGACGGTATTCAAACTTGTCTACCGCCTTCATCAGACCGATGTTGCCCTCCTGGATCAGATCCAGGAACTGCAGACCACGGTTGGTGTATTTCTTGGCGATAGAGATAACCAGACGCAAGTTGGCCTCAACCATCTCTTTCTTCGCACGGCGGGCTTTGGCCTCACCGATGCTCATACGACGGTTGATATCCTTGATCTGGGCAATCGACAGACCGGTCTCTTCTTCAATCTGCTGCAGCTTGCCGATGGCGCGCTGAATATCCTCGTCCATTTCAACCAGACGGGGAGACCAGGCTTTGCCAGCCTGCTTCTGGTATTCGAACCAGGCAGTTTCACACTCATTGTTGGTGAAGGCCGCGACGAAGGTTTTCTTCGGCATCTTGGCCTGCTCAACGCAGAGCTTCATGATGATGCGTTCCTGCACGCGGACGCGCTCCATCATTTCACGCATGTTGTTGACCAGGCGATCGAACTGCTTGGGCATCAGGCGGAATTGACGGAATACATCGGCCAGCTGGGCGATGGCGGCCTGGGTATCTTCGTGCGCGCGACCATTCTTCTGAATGGAGAGGCGGGTCACTTCATACTGGGCACGCAGTTCACCAAACTTCTCGCGAGCGACTTCCGGATCCGGGCCACCGTCACCGTCGTCGTCAGAGCTGTCGCCATCTTCGTCTTCGTCTTCTTCGTCTTCTTCATCTTCGTCGGCCAGATCGTCTTCGCCGAGCTCGGAACCGATATGCGTGGCGGTAGGTGCCATGTCTTCGGTTTCGTTCGGATCAATAAAGCCAGAGATGATGTCAGAGAGACGCAACTGCTCGGCTTCGTACTTGTCGTACTGTTCGAGCAGGTAAGTGATTGCTTCAGGGTACTCGGCTACGGAGCTTTGTACCTGGTTGATACCGTCTTCGATCCGCTTGGCGATGTCGATTTCGCCTTCACGGGTCAGCAGTTCGACGGTACCCATTTCCCGCATGTACATGCGGACGGGATCGGTCGTACGACCAATCTCAGATTCAACAGATGCCAGAGCCTGGGCCGCTGCTTCGGCAGCGTCCTCATCGGCGGTACCACCTTCAGCCATGATAAGGTCATCGGCATCCGGAGCGTTTTCAACCACTTGAATGCCCATATCGTTGATCATCTGAATGATGTCTTCGATCTGGTCTGAATCGACAATGTCTTGCGGGAGGTGATCGTTCACCTCGGCATAGGTCAGGTAGCCCTGTTCTTTACCTTTGGCAACGAGGAGTTTAAGCTGAGACTGCGGGGTTTGCTCCATAGAACTCATCCGGTTGGTGTTGCTAGGTTGCGCGTACAGTGCGCTGCTGCGCAAATAGCCAATTCTAATAGAAAACCGCCAGACATGCTATGTCTGGTTGCGGCGTCGGTCATGAGAAACCCCTGCCCGCAGTATTGTCGGGGCCAGGCGGTTATAAAAATTTTGCTTTTCATCCCGTCGATTCGGGCAACGCTATCCATATTGGGACTAATCACTCAAATATCAAGCCCCACTCTCATTTCTTTTCTCAATTTGCACCTCTCTTATCAGCATCATCAGCTCTTGGGTTTCTTCGGAGCTTAGTCCTTCCTGAGCCACTTTGGCCTGCAATTCTTCGATCCGCTGTTTCAGAAACTGGTTGATGAAGCCGACGAAAGTGTCCTGCAATTCTCCCAGAATATCCGGCTCTTGATCGAGTTTGATCTCCTCGAACAGGTCGTGCATGGCCAGCTGAGCAAGGATCTCTCCCTCCTTGGTACCACGCCAGTGTTCCAGCAGGATACCGGTTGTGATACCGGGCTGTGCCAGGATTTGCTGGTGCAGTTGCAGCAGGAACTTGATGCCCTGTACGCGTAGCCCGGCTAATTCCGGCATGGGGGGAAGCTCAGCCGTTACTGTCGGATATTGCACCATCAGTGCCAGCGCACGCCGCAGTGGCGTCAGCTTGGCTGCCTTGGGTTTGTTGACCTCGGCCTTGGGCTGACTGTTACGGGCAAAGAGCTCGGCGATGCGCTGCTTGTTCTCGCCCCAGCGCATCATGCTGGAGAGACGAGTGATCAGCCCTTCGCGGGTAAACCCTTCCGGAACGCGACGAATAAGCTCGGCGGCCTTGTTGGCCACTTCGAACTTGCCTGCCTCACCGGAAAGCGCCGCATCGCGACCGAGACGCTCGAACATGAAGTCGGCGAACGGCTGGGCTTCATCGAGCAAGGCTTCAAAGCCCTCCTTGCCGATCTGGCGTACCAGCGAGTCGGGATCCTCGCCATCGGGCAGAAACACGAACTTCAGCTCGCGGCCATCCTGCAGATGAGGGAGGGCATTATCCAGCGCGCGCCAGGCGGCTTCACGACCGGCGTTGTCACCGTCGTAGCAGCAGACTACCTCGGCGGTGGTGCGAAACAGGGTGTGGATATGGTCGCTGGTCGTTGCAGTACCCAGCGCCGCCACCGCATAGTCGATGTCGTACTGACCGAGTGCCACCACATCCATGTAGCCTTCCACCACCAGGATCCGGCGTGGATCCTTGTGTGCCTGCTTCACCTCGTAGAGACCGAACAGCTCCCGCCCTTTATGGAAGATGGGGGTCTCCGGTGAGTTCAGGTATTTGGGGGTGCCATCACCCAGCACCCGGCCACCGAAACCGATGACTCGGCCTCGCTTGTCACGGATCGGGAACATGATGCGATCGCGGAAACGATCATAACTCCCCGGGCCATTGTCACGGGTGATCAGCATGCCGCCCGAGATAAGCAACTGCTCGTGATCCCGGCTGGTACCAAAGCGGCGGCGCACCTGATCCCAATCGCTGGGTGCATAGCCAATGTTGAATCGTTTGACCACTTCACCGGTCAGGCCGCGGCCTTTGAGGTACTCCACCGCATGGGGAGCGCTCTTGAGATTGCTCTCGTAGAAGCGGGCGATCTGGTTCATCAGCTCGAACAGATCCTTGCTGACTGCGGGCTGGCTATTGGCCGAGCCGCCGATGCTCTGCTCGCGAGGCACCTGCATGCCCTGCATGCTGGCGAGCTCTTCGATGGCATCGGGAAATTCGAGACCGTCGTACTCCATGACAAAGCCGATGGCGTTGCCGTGGGCGCCACAACCGAAACAGTGGTAGAACTGCTTCTCCTGGCTGACGGTAAAAGAGGGGCTTTTTTCGTTATGAAAAGGGCAGCAAGCCTGGTAGTTCTTACCGGCTTTTTTCAGCCGCACTCGCGAGTCGATCAGCTCGACTATGTCTGTGCGTACGAGCAGATCGTCGATAAAGGATTGGGGGATCCTGCCTGCCATAACCGTCCTGTTTCATTGCGGAGAAAATAAAAAAGCCGCGCATTCCAAGGGAAGCACGGCTTCTTCGACCAAACAAGAGAGTTGCCTGTTACGCCAAGCGGGTTTTCACCTGAGCACTGACGGCGCCGACATCGGCACGCCCCTGAATTTTCGGCTTCAAGACAGCCATGACCTTGCCCATATCAGCCATGACGGCAGCACCACTTTCAGTGATGGCTTGCTCGATCAGGGCGGCAATTTCATCTGCGGTCAGCTGTTGCGGCAGGAATTCCTGCAACACAACGATCTCGGCGGACTCTTTGTCGGCGAGATCCTGGCGACCGGCAGCTTCAAATTGGCTGATGGAATCGCGGCGCTGTTTGACCATTTTGGTCACGACAGCGAGGATATCCTCATCATTCAGCTCGATACGGGTATCGACTTCACGTTGCTTGATTTCTGCCATCAACAAGCGGATCGCTCCCAGACGTGCCTTATCTTTGGCAAGCATGGCGAGCTTTTGCTGATCCTTGAGTTGATCCTTCAGAGACACGGCAATATCTCCCGATTAGTACAGGCGGATACGACGTGCGTTTTCGCGAGACAGCTTCTTGGCGTGACGCTTGACAGCAGACGCTTTGGCGCGCTTACGAATGGTAGTCGGCTTCTCGTAGAACTCACGGCTACGAACTTCGGACAGGATACCGGCTTTTTCGCAAGAACGCTTGAAACGACGCAGAGCAACGTCAAACGGCTCATTTTCACGGACTTTGATTACTGGCATGTGCCTTTCACCTCAGTGATAAATTGTTAGCTGACCTTCAATCGATCAGCATGTCTTAAAATGGTGCGAAATTATACTCTGGACAGGGAATGAAAGTAAACCCGCAGAGATCGCTCTGGTTTAAAAAACCCGCGAAGGTTACCATAGCCGTCTCATTTTAGCAGTGAAATTTTTTAGCAATGCGTGTATTGGGCATAGAGACATCCTGTGACGAAACCGGGATCGCGATCTTCGACGATCAAAAAGGGATCCTTTCCCATCAGTTATACAGCCAGGTCAAGCTGCATGCGGACTACGGTGGCGTTGTCCCCGAGCTCGCCAGCCGGGATCATGTTCGCAAGACGATCCCGTTGATCCAGGCCGCATTGCAAGAGGCGGGACTGGGCAAGGATGACATCGACGGCATCGCGTATACCGCGGGTCCGGGTCTGGTTGGCGCCATTCTGGTGGGGGCCACTATTGGTCGTTCGCTGGCGATGGCATGGAACAAGCCTGCTATCGCCGTCCACCATATGGAAGGCCACCTGCTGGCTCCCATGCTGGAAGAGAAAGCTCCCGAGTTCCCCTTCGTGGCGCTGCTGGTCTCTGGTGGTCACTCCATGCTGGTACGAGTCGACGGTATCGGCAGCTATCAGCTGTTGGGGGAATCCATCGACGATGCCGCTGGCGAAGCGTTCGACAAGACCGCCAAGCTGATGGGGCTGGACTATCCGGGTGGTCCGCTGCTCTCCCGTCTGGCCGAGAAGGGCACTAAGGGGCGCTTCCACTTCCCCCGTCCCATGACTGATCGCCCAGGGCTCGACATGAGCTTCTCCGGCCTCAAGACCTTCACAGCCAACACCATCGCCGCCAATGGTGATGATGAACAGACCCGTGCCGATATCGCTCGGGCGTTTGAAGATGCGGTGGTTGATACCCTGGCCATCAAGTGCCGTCGTGCCTTGAAAGAGACCGGTCTCACGCGTCTGGTGGTCGCCGGTGGCGTCAGTGCCAACCGTCATCTGCGTGCCCAGCTGGCCGAGCTGATGGAGAGCCTCAAGGGCGAGGTGTTCTATCCGCGCACTGAATATTGCACCGATAACGGCGCCATGATCGCTTACGCCGGTATGCAGCGCCTGAAAGCGGGCGTGTTCGAACCGCTTGTGGTCAAAGCCGTGCCGCGCTGGCCGCTGGATACCCTGGATCCGGTCTGATCCGAAGGATCCCGCCTTCTGGCGTGGTGGTGAGTACCATGGTGGCCTACTACTCCGGCAATCCGGCAGCGGTGGTTATAGCGCCGCTGGCACGCTGTTGTGGTGTCTGCTGTCGCCGTGGTTGAGCCATCCGGATAATACGTCAGGCCTCTCGCTGCCAGACAGCCAAGCCAAGTACAGAGTAAAGAGATAAAAAAATCCCCGCCAACTGGCGGGGATTTTTGTTTGGCTATCGGCAGGCGACAGGATTACAGCAGGATGCCGCCGAAGAAGAAGCCCAGCGCCACGGCGATGGCGATGGTGGCGGTGCCCGGTACGAAGAAGGGGTGGTTGAAGACCGCCTTACCGATACGGGTGGAGCCGGTGTCGTCCATCTCTACCGCAGCCAGCAGGGTCGGGTAGGTCGGCAGTACAAACAGGGCGCTCACGGCTGCGAAAGAGGCAATCGCAGTCAGCGGGCTGACACCCAGTGCCAGAGCGGCAGGCATCAGGGCTTTGGTGGTTGCACCCTGTGAGTAGAGCAGCATGGCGGCGAAGAACAGCACCACGGCCAGCAGCCAGGAGTACTGGTTCAGCAGGTCGCCAGCGATCAGCTGGATGGTGTCCATGTTGCCTTTCACGAAGACGTTACCCAGCCAGGCGACACCCAGTACGCAGATACAGGCGGACATACCGGACTTGAAGGTCGGCATGTTGGTGACCTGGGTGGCGTCCAGTTTGCACACCAGGGTCATGATGGTGGCCGCGGCCAGCATGATGCCCATGATGGCGCCGTCACGGGGGATCGGCGGGTTGGTGATCAGGCCTACTTTACCGGAGATGGCAGTGGCATAAGCCATGACAGCAACGATGGCGGCGATGAAGATCCAGACCGACAGCTTGGCGTACGGTTTGATCTCGAGCTTGGTAGTACCACGCAGTTTGATCAGGCCCTTGGCTTTACGCTCCAGATAGACTTCGTCCTGCTCCAGCGGCTTGCCCATCATGTTGGCAATGAAGGCGCCCAGGATACAGGCCAGGAAGGTAGAGGGGATACAGATGGCCAGCAGGGTCAGGTAGTCAACACCAAACGGCTCGAGCATGCCGGAGAAGGCAACCACAGCGGCAGAGATCGGGGAAGCTGTGATGGCGATCTGGGAGGCGACAACCGCGATGGAGAGCGGACGGGATGGGCGGATCCCTTGCTCTTTGGCCACTTCAGCGATCACCGGCAGGGTGGAGAAGGCGGTATGACCGGTACCGGCCAGCATGGTCATCAGGTAGGTGACCACCGGGGCGGCGAAGGTGATGTATTTGGGGTTCTTGCGCAGCGCTTTTTCTGCCAGGAAGACCAGGTAGTCCATCCCGCCAGCCAGTTGCATACAGGCGATGGCACAGATGACGGATGCGATGATCATGATCACATCCCAAGGGATGTAGCTGACCAGTTGATCGCTCGGGATGGGCATGCCCAGACCCCACGTCAATACCAGTACCCCCAGACCACCGGCAAAGCCGATGCCGATGCTGCCTATCCGGGCCCCCAGATAGATAGCGGCGAGCACGACAAGTAACTCGATTCCAATCATAGCGATAACTCCATTTTTTAGTTTTTGGTTTTTATTTGGCAAAAAGCCAATTCCCGATCGGGCTGGGGATAAAGACCAATCGGGAACTGACTTTATGGGCCGGGAAGATCCCGGCCCACACTCGCTTATACGGCAGCTTCGCGGGTGAAACGCTTGGCTTTGTATTGCGGGTTCATCAGGTTCTCGATGGAGAGAATTTCGTCCAGCTGCTCGGCGCTCAGCAGGCCGCGCTCAAGGACGACTTCACGGACGTTCTTGCCGGTCTGGGCACAGATCTTGCCGACGATATCCCCTTCGTGGTGGCCGATGAAGGGGTTCAGGTAGGTCACGATACCGATGGAGTTCAGCACGTGATTCATGCAGATTTCCGGGTTGGCGGTGATACCTTCCACGCACTTCTCGCGCAGGGAAATACAGGCTTTTTCCATCAGGCTCAGGGATTCGAACATCGCCTGACCAATCACCGGCTCCATGACGTTCAGCTGCAGCTGACCGGCTTCGGCGGCGAAGGTGATGGTGATGTCGTTACCGAATACCTTGAAGCAGGATTGGTTGACCACTTCCGGGATAACCGGGTTGACCTTGGCCGGCATGATGGAGGAACCCGCCTGCATTTCCGGCAGGTTGATCTCTTTCAGTGCGGTGCGCGGGCCGGAGGAGAGCAGACGCAGGTCATTACAGATCTTGGACAGCTTCATGGCCAGACGCTTGATGGCGCCGTGCAGCATGACGTAGGCACCACAGTCTGATGTCGCTTCGATCAGGTCTTCTGCCGGCACATAGGCACGACCGGTGATCTCGGCCAGACGCTTGATGGCCAGTGCAGAGTACTCGGGCGGAGTGTTCAGACCGGTACCGATGGCGGTCGCGCCCAAGTTCACTTCCAGCAGCAGCTCCTGGCAACGCTTGATGGACTTGATCTCTTCACGCAGGGTCACTGCGAACGCGTGGAACTCCTGACCCAGGGTCATCGGAACTGCATCTTGCAGCTGGGTACGACCCATCTTCAGGATGTTTTTGAACTCTTTCGCTTTGGCATCGAATGCCGCGATCAGGTGCTCCAGCGCGTGCAGAGTCACGTCGGTGCTGTTGACCACAGCAACGCGGAAACCGGTCGGGTAGGCATCGTTGGTGGACTGGCACTTGTTGACGTGGTCGTTCGGGTTGATGACGTCGTAACGGCCTTTCTCCAGACCCATGATTTCCAGGGCGATGTTGGCCAGTACTTCGTTGGTGTTCATGTTGACGGAGGTGCCGGCACCACCCTGGTAAACGTCGACCGGGAACTGGTCGAAGCATTTGCCGGTGTTCAGCATCAGGTCGCAGGCTTCTACGATCTTGTCAGCAATTTCAGGACGGATGGTACCCAGTTCACCGTTTGCCAGCGCAGCGGCCTTCTTGGTCAGCACCATACCGCGGACGAATTCCGGAACGTCAGAAATCTTCTGAGAGCTGATCTTGAAGTTCTCGACAGCGCGCAGGGTGTGCACACCGTAGTAGAGATCATTGGAAACTTCTTTGGTGCCCAGCAGGTCTTCTTCAATGCGGACGTTCTTGATGTCGCTCATTGTAATGCCTCAGAAATCAGATAAATGGAAAAATCCTCACCGAGTGGTCGCGAGTTCCTTGCGCACAGCTCATCCTGAAGCACCACACATCGAGTGGGGCGGTTGGGAGAATGACCTCCCGAAAAACTAATCAATATACTACTCCAATTGAGGTATCGGTTATTAGAGGTGGATCACTAAATTTGCGACATATTCAAATTACTTTGAGAAAAGTACACATATGTTATGAAGTTTTTATCATGATGATTTTTATAAATTTTTGTGACTTTTTGCTGGTTTTTTAGATTGCTGATGACGTAGGAGTCAGTTGACCAACTTGAAAAGAGGGTGGCAGCCCCCATTTATTCAGGGCAGAAAGTGGTGATGATGGGGGGCAAAATCGTCTCTGACCATCGTTGCATGGCTGCCACTTTTTCTCAATTTACCGGTGCTGGAGTGGATATGGGCAAGTTGTTTTTGTTGTTGGTGGGTCTGGTTGTGCTGGAGCTCACCGTGATGATCGAGGTCGGCTCGGTAATCGGGGCGCTGCCGACTGTCGGCTTGCTCATCCTGACTGCGGTATTGGGCTCCTCGCTGGTGCGCAGTGAAGGGATCAAGACCCTGTTCAGCGCCCAGCAAAAGATGCAGATGGGCGAGATGCCGGGCCGCGAGGTGATGGGGGGCATGATGCTGGCGTTGGCCGGTCTGCTGCTGATCATTCCGGGTTTTGTCACCGACTTTTTCGGGATCCTGCTGCTGCAGCCTTGGCTGCGCAACAAACTGGCCGACAAGCTGATCGGCAGCAACCAGTTCCGGATGCAGATGGGCGGCTTCCAGCGTACTCAATCGCCGTTTGGCAACGCACCGTCCGATGATCATATGGGGAACTCCAAGCAGGGCGGCACCACTATCGAAGGCGAATTTGAGCGCAAAGAGTAATCGACGAGACGAAACCCCGAGGTGAGTGACTGAATCAGGGTTTGCCCTGATGGCACAAGGCCTCGAAGCGGTGTCGGGCATACCACCATGCGAGGGTGCCCGCCGCCAGATTGGCCAGCAGTATCCCCAGATATATCCCCTGTTCTCCTCCCAGTTTTGCCCCCAGCCAGGCTCCTGGCAACAGAAAACCAAACAGACGCAATCCGTTGAACAAAAACGAGATACTGGATGCTCGAACGCCATTGAGTGCCGAGGCCAGCAGCATCACCATGCCCTGAAAGCCGTAACCGATCGGCACCAGATGCAGATAGAGAATGATGAGGCGAATGACCTGCGGATGATCGCTGAACAGATTGGCGATGAGTGGCGCCAGTAGCCAGGTCAGGCCATAGATGGCGAGCTGGAACAGTAGTGCAAAGCGCATGCTGCTCTGAAGTGCGGCTTTGGCCCGGGCCGGATTGCCAGCGCCGCAGTTTTGCGAGATGAAAGGGGCCAGTACGGAGGCTAGGGCCATCATCACAATTAGCAACAGCGCCTCGACCCGCGACGCGGCGCCGTAAGCGGCTACCACCTCGGTACCCAGACCCGCAAAGATCGTCATCAGCACCGCATTGGCCAGGGGGTTGAGCATATTGGTAAAAGAGGCGGGGACGGCGACATGGAGCAAGGCCTGCCAGTGGGTCAGCAACCGGGCCCGCGGCGAGAGGCGCCACAGCAGCAAGCCCTCCCGATGACGCAGGATATAGAGGCTGACCAGCATCGCCATCAACCAGGAGATAGAAGTCGCGATGGCGGCCCCTCGGATCCCCCATTCGGGAAAGGGGCCGATGCCGAAGATCAACAGAGGATCCAGCACCCCGTTGACCAACCCGGCTACTGCCATCACCAGACTGGGGGTTTTGGTATCGCCGGTCGCCCGGATGGCGGCATTGCCCACCATGGGCAGCACCAGCATGGGGACGGTGAGATACCAGATCAGCATGTAGTCATGGATGAGGGAGATAAGCTCGGCACTGGCTCCCAGCAGAGTAAACAGAGGCTTGATGGTGAGAGCCCCCCCCGCGGAGAGCAGGGCCACCATGATCACCGCCAGAAACAGGCTGTCGGTGGCGAGATGGGCCGCCTCATCGTGTTTGCCCTGCCCCAGGGTATGACCGATCACCGCTGACAATCCGGCGCCCAATCCCATCGCCAGCGAGGTAACCACAAAAGTGACAGGAAAGGTAAAACTGATGGCGGCCAGAGCTTCGGTGCCCAGCATACCGATAAAAAAGGTATCGACCAGATTGAAGGCCAGAATGGCGATGATGCCGAAGATCATGGGGCCCGTCATCTGGCGCAGTACGACCGGAATAGGGGCTGTCAGCATGGGGTTGGTGCGGGTCAAGGGCTCGTCTCTACAGCTGGCTTTGAAGGTTCTGGCATGGAAACCGGGCGGCTTGAACCGACCTTGCTCCAGAGTGCGGACATGGCTGAACCATCGAAGATGTTTATAGTACGTGAAAAAATTTTTTTTGTATTTGCCCTTGAAGGGTTAGCAACTCTGCCCCACATCAGGGACATATCTAATTTGGCCTGGAACGGCCATTCCTCAAAGCAACAATGAGACTCATTTTGGGAGAGTTATCGATGAAAATTCGTCCACTGCACGACCGCGTCATCATCAAGCGCATCGAAGCTGAAGCCAAATCTGCCGGCGGTATCGTCTTGACTGGTACTGCGGCCCAGAAGTCCACCCGTGGTGAAGTGCTTGCCGTGGGGACTGGTCGCATCCTGGATAATGGCGAAGTCAAAGCGCTGGCCGTGAAGGTTGGTGACAAGGTGATCTTCAACGAAGGCTACGGTGTGAAGACCGAGAAGCTGGATGGTCAGGACGTCCTGATCCTCTCCGAAACCGACATCCTGGCGATTGTCGAAGAGTAATCCATCCTCCTTTTCCCCGAATTGATTTAAGGATTGAAGAAAAATGGCAGCTAAAGACGTTAAGTTTGGTAACGAAGCCCGCATCAAGATGCTGGAAGGCGTAAACATCCTGGCTGATGCCGTCAAGGTGACTCTGGGCCCGAAAGGCCGCAACGTGGTGCTGGACAAGTCCTTCGGTGCCCCGACCATCACTAAAGATGGTGTGTCTGTTGCGCGCGAAATCGAGCTGGAAGACAAGTTCCAGAACATGGGCGCCCAGATGGTCAAGGAAGTGGCTTCCAAGGCGAACGATGCCGCCGGTGACGGTACCACTACTGCAACCGTTCTGGCTCAGGCCATCGTCAACGAAGGTCTGAAAGCCGTTGCCGCCGGTATGAACCCGATGGATCTGAAGCGCGGTATCGACAAAGCCGTTGTGGCTGCTGTTGCTGAACTGCAGGCGCTGTCCCAGCCGTGCGCTGACAGCAATGCCATCGCTCAGGTGGGCACCATCTCCGCCAACTCCGACGAGAAAGTGGGCAAGCTGATTGCTGAAGCCATGGACAAAGTGGGTCGCGATGGCGTCATCACCGTTGAAGATGGTCAGGGTCTGGAAGATGAGCTGGCAGTTGTTGAAGGTATGCAGTTCGACCGCGGCTACCTGTCCCCCTACTTCATCAACAAGCAAGAGACCGGTTCCGTTGAACTGGACGACCCGTTCATCCTGCTGGTTGACAAGAAAGTCTCCAACATCCGCGAAATGCTGCCGGTGCTGGAAGGCGTTGCCAAAGCTGGCAAGCCGCTGCTGATTGTTGCTGAAGACGTAGAAGGCGAAGCCCTGGCGACTCTGGTGGTCAACACCATGCGCGGTATCGTGAAAGTGGCTGCCGTCAAGGCGCCTGGCTTCGGTGACCGTCGCAAGGCCATGCTGCAGGATATCGCCGTACTGACTGGCGGTACCGTCATCTCTGAAGAAGTTGGCATGGAGCTGGAAAAAGCGACGCTGGAAGATCTGGGTCGTGCCAAGCGCATCGTCATCACCAAAGAGAACACCACCATCATCGATGGCGTGGGTGATGCCGGTGTGATCGAAGGCCGTGTTGCCCAGATCCGTCAACAGATCGAAGAGACCTCTTCCGACTACGATCGTGAGAAGCTGCAAGAGCGCGTAGCCAAGCTGGCTGGCGGTGTTGCCGTGATCAAGGTTGGCGCAGCCACCGAAGTCGAGATGAAAGAGAAGAAAGCCCGCGTTGAAGATGCCCTGCACGCTACCCGCGCCGCGGTTGAAGAAGGTGTGGTTGCCGGTGGTGGTGTTGCGTTGGTTCGCGTTGCAGCCAAACTGGCTGGTCTGCGTGGTGACAACGAAGACCAGAACGTCGGTATCAAGGTTGCCCTGCGCGCCATGGAAGCCCCGCTGCGTCAAATCGTCATCAACGCCGGTGAGGAAGCCTCCGTCATTGCCAACGCAGTGAAGAACGGCGAAGGCAACTTCGGTTACAACGCTTACAGCGAACAGTATGGCGACATGCTGGCCATGGGCATCCTGGATCCGACCAAGGTAACCCGTTCCGCCCTGCAGTTTGCCTCTTCCATCGCCGGTCTGATGATCACCACCGAGTGCATGGTCACCGAACTGCCGAAGAAAGATACCCCTGCCATGCCTGACATGGGCGGCATGGGTGGCATGGGCATGATGTAATCATCCCCCCTTGCTCTGTTTGACAAACGGCTCGCTCAAGGCGAGCCGTTTTTTTATATCTGGCTAAACTGAGTCTGTTGAGACAGCAAATATGGGGGCGATATGAAAATGTTTGGTTGGCTGACACTACTGTGTTCATTGGTCATCATGCCGGTGATGGCTGCTGAGGCGCTGACTGGGCCGGTGATCCTGAAAGTCGGTGGCAACATCAGGTCGGCAGACGAAGTTGATGGCAAGGTGTTGTTTGATCTGGCAAAACTACAGGCTCTGCCGCAACATGAGATAGTGACCGGCAACCCGTGGGTGGATAAGCCGCATACCTACAGAGGCCCAAAATTGGCCGATGTATTGACTGCAGTCGGTGCGGATGGCAAGACCATTACGTTGACGGCACTGAACAGTTTCCAGATCCGCATTGAATGGGACAAGGTTGCCAAATACGAGCCCATTCTCGCATGGGAAGACAATGGTGCTGTCATGCGGGTGCGTGACAAGGGGCCGGTCTGGTTTATGCTGCCTCTTGATCAATATCCGGAATTGAAGCGATCCGAATATACCGACATGATGATCTGGCAGCTGGATTTGATAGACATTCAGCACTGATAAAAACCGCACGGGAGCATGGGGTGAAAGGAAAGACCAGGGCGTGGCCACTGCTCGTCATTCTGTACGTATCCATCCTGTCGTTTACCGGGAGCACCCTCTATTGCCTGATGCAAATCCAGAATGCGACCAGAGCGATGGAGAAATACACCTATGATGTTTCCTGGGCGTTGATGCAGTTGCAGCTGGAACTCGGGCGTTTCCTCAATGCAGTAGAGGTCTATCACTATGGCGGGATTGATCATGACACCTTGATGCTGCGTTATGACATTCTCTGGAGTAGAACGCCCATCCTGTTGAGCGGCCAGCTGCGCAAGAGCATGCAGGACAAGCAGAAAACCTTGCGTCTGGTGCAGCTGATTGAAACCAATATTCGTCAAATAGAGCCCGACATCACCAAGTTGCAGAGCGGAGCATCTGACTATCAGCAGATCATGATGCGCCTTGCCCCGCTGCAAGAGCCGCTCTCCTACTCCCTCGCTTCTGTGATGCAGAAGAACATTAACGTCTATTCCGAGAACGATCGCCATTTTGGTCAATTGCGCAATGCCTTGTTGCTGATGGTCTCCGGTCTGGTCATGTCAGTGCTGCTGCTCAGCATGCTGCTTATATATGAAGGGCGTCGTCATTTCAGAGCGGCCAGACGGGATCCGCTGACCGGGTTGTCCAATCGGGTTGCTCTGCTGGAGCGGATGGAGCTGTACGCCACACAGGAAGTGCCGTTTGGGCTGGTGCTGGTCGATATCAACGACTTCAGGGATATCAACAGCAAGTTTGGCTATGACACCGGTGATTATCTGCTTTGTGAGTTTGCCACCCGGATCAGAGTGCTCTGTGAAGAGGGGGAGTGGAGTGGACGTCTGGGGGGAGATCAATTTGCCATTATTCAGCGTGGCAGCAGCGATCTGCGTCAGGTCAGGGAGCTGGTAGCGCGATTGCTGCATGCGCTGAAGCAAGATATCGTCTATGACAACTATCCCTTCCGGCTTGAAGTCGGGATCGGGATTGCCTTCTATCCGATGGACAGCGACAAGACTCAGGAGTTGCTGAGTCGTGCGGAGCAGGCCCTGTTCCATAGTCGCAAGACCCATGTCCCCTATGTAATTTACGATAACTCCCTGCTCAACGAGACGGCGCGGCGCAAGCATTTGGCGTCGGACATGATCATGGCGCTGGAACACAATGCGCTGGAACTCTATTACCAACCCATCGTCAATCTCGAGAGTGGCCGCTGTGAAGCTGTCGAGGCTCTGCTGCGCTGGCGGCATCCGGAACTCGGCTTCATTCCGCCAAATGAAGTGATCATGGTGGCCGAGGAGTTCCAGCTTGCCGAACGGGTTGGCAGCTGGGTGCTGAACACAGCTTGTGAGCAGCTCTATCAGTGGCACCAGCTTGGTATGGTTGATCTGCAAATGTGTGTGAATATCTCGCCAGGCATGTACCAGCGCAATTTGCTCAAATTGGTGGCCAAGGCATTGATGGAGCACCACCTGCCTGCCCGCAGCCTGGTCTTGGAGGTCACGGAAGACACCACCATGCGCGAAGTGAAGAACTCGCTGCAACTGATGCAGGATCTCAATCAGCAGGGGGTACTGCTGGCATTAGACGATTTTGGGACTGGTTATTCCTCTTTGAGTTATCTGCAAAAGTTACCGGTCAGCAAAGTGAAGATCGACCGCTCCTTTATACAGGGCATTGACACTTCAATGGAGGCATCCGAACTGGTCGCCAATATTTGCCGGATGGGGTCGATGCTGGGTAAGAGTCTGGTGTGTGAAGGGATTGAGACACAGGCCCAGTTGGATGTGCTGCGATCTCTGACCGATATCCACTTGTATGGGCAGGGCTATCTGTTCAGCCGACCAGAGCAGGCGGAGAAAGTCTATCAAACCTTGTTGGAGATGGAGGAGCTTTGGCTAGCGCGTCAACAATCCGAAATGGCTTATATGAGTTGAGAGGGGGCTTGCCTGTCATCTGCCTCTAGAATGTGTGATTTAGCCCAAACTTTCTTCTTTTTGTTTGTTGTTTGAACGGTTGTGCGGTTTTATCAAAAAAACATGCAATTTAGCCTTGCCAGAAAGAATCTGTTCCCTATAATGCGCCTCCATCGACAGGGCAAGCGGCAACGCAAACAACCTCGTCGGTAACCTCGAAAAGCCTTCGAAAATAAGGCTTGACTCGAGAAGGCGGTTGAGTAGAATTCCACTCCCGCAGCAACACACTGTTGCGTCGCT